>JBPOHC010000069.1:0-1692 GCA_052035985.1 Myxococcota bacterium
CCAGAGCGGAGACAGACGAGAACGATCGCGCGGGGTAGATTAGGGACAACAGTAGGCCGAACGTGAGCAAGCGAGACGCATCGAAGAAGAGCCGCGGCAAGAGTCGCGGGAGCAGGGTCCCGCCGAAGGGCATGCCACCCAGCACGCGCAAGCGTCGCGCGGTGCAGGCGATGCAGGCGGTCGACCTCGCGAAGCGGGCCGTCGAGCTGCGGGTGCGCGGCAAGTCGGTACGCGAGGTCGCGACCGAACTCGGTGTCGGGGTGACGACCGCGCACGACGCGATTCGGCGCGGGCTCGAGATCACGATCGAGGCGACGAAGGTGCCCGCCGAGCAGCTCCGGGCGCAGGAGACGGAGCGGCTCGAGTACGCGCTCGCGAAGGTGGTCGACGTGCTCGACACGGCCGGGGACGAGGCGACGAGGCTCAAGGCCGCGGGCGAGGTGCGGCAGCTCTCGCAGCGCCTGTCGGCCCTCCACGGGCTCGACGCGCCGAAGAGGGCTGAGGTCACAGGCAAGGACGGCGGGCCCGTCGTCGTCTCGGTGGCCGACTTCATCGCTTCGCTCGCGAAGACCGAGGGCGAGTGACCCCGGCTCCCGTCGACCATCGCGCGGTGGTGCGCCGGTGGCAGAGCGACCCAGCGTTCTACATGCGCACGGTCCTCGGCGTCGACCTGTCCGAGATCCAAGAGCGCGCGGCCCGGTCGCTCGCCGTCAACCCGGTCACGTTCATCGCGAGCTCGCACGCGCTCGGTAAGACGTTCTTCGCCGCGGGCGCGACGCACTGGTTCGCGGGCACGGCTGAGGATCGCATGGTCATCACGACGGCGAACTCGGGCGCGCAGTCGAAGCGGTCGATCTGGGAGGAGATCGGGACCATTCGCGAGCGCGCCGAGCGGCGCTCCGGCGCGGTGCCTCTGGGCGTCGACGTGCTGACGACCGAGGCCCGGTGGCCGGCGCTTCGCTCGGTCGCCTTCGCGCGGACGGTGCAGCGCGCCCGGAACGAGGACCAGCAACGAACGATGTTCGCGGGCACCCGCAAGAGCGGCGGCACGATGATCGTCATCGACGAGGCGACTGCGATCCCGCAGCCCATCTTCGACGGCGCGGCGGCCATCCTCACCGGCGCACGGGACCGGCTCCTCGTGATGTGCAACCCCACCGACGCCGCGAGCGAGGCCGCACGCATCCAGAAGTCGCTCGCGGGGACGAGCGCCTCGATCGTGATGAACGCCTTCGAGTCGCCGAACGTGAAGCCTTACGGCGTCACCCTCGACGACATCGCCACGGGACGCTTCGCCGAGAAGGTCCCGCCCCGCGAGCAGACGCCCTTCCCGTACATCGCGTCAGCATTCTGGATCCGCGACCGCTGGGAGCGGTGGACCGACCGCGGTATGCGCATGGATGACCCCCGGTGGGTCGGGCGCGTGATGGCGCAGTGGCCGAGCGAGTCGGACGACACGCTTATCCCACGCCCGTGGATCGAGGCCGCGTGGCAGCTCTGGGACGAGGCCTCCCGCGGCGAGCCGCACGAGCTCGGCGTCGATGTTGCGGACGGGGGCGCCGACTCGACCGTGGTCGCCGAGCGCTGGGGTCCGCAGACGCGCATCGTCCGGCGTCGGCAGGGGCAAGCCAACGACCCGATGACCGCGGTGAACGAGACGCTCATGGTGCTCCAAGGCGAGGGCACCGACGA
>JBPOHC010000937.1:0-2078 GCA_052035985.1 Myxococcota bacterium
GAGCGCGCGTGGTCATCTCGCGCTCGTGGACGATCACCGCCACGAGAGCGCCGAGGACCACAGCGCCGAGGATCACGGCCACGTCGCGGCGGGTCACAGCGCATCCCCCGGTTCGTACCGCGTCACCACGATGCCCGCCCTCTCGCACACGTCGCAGGTGTACCGCGTCCCCTTCGCCTCGCCGACCACGAGCGCCGTCGCGTGGACGGTCGCGCCGGCGATGCGCCGTCGCACCGCAGCGTCGCGCATCGCCTCGTTGCGACGCAGCGGCCACGACTTCCACCGCGGGTCTCGGTTCGTCTCGGGCACGTCGGCGTGAGGCGCCCACCGCGCGACGACGATGCGCAGCGGGTCGACCGTTCGCACCGTGCCGTCGAGCGCGTACTCCTCGCCGTCGAACCCCGCGCGCATCACCTCGGAGCGCACGATGCGGTCAGCGCCGAGAGCATCGCCGACGATCACTTGAGCGTCGGGCGGGAGCGACGCGAGAACGTCGCGCACGATGCCGCGCGCCCACGCCCGCGAGGCTTCGGTGTTGTCGACGGCGCGAGCCCCGGTAAAAATCTCGACGTGCATCACTCCCCCTCGTCGTTGATGTGCGGCCCCGCCGCGAGACGCAGAAGCCTCGCGACCTCTGCGCGCGCGGCGTCGCGTTCGCGTGCGAACCGCTCGACGTCATCGGTGAGGCGGCTGATCGCCACCATCATCCCGTCGCACTCCTCGCGCCGCCCGCGGAGTTTCTCGTTCTCCGCGACCGCCTTCGCGAGTTCACGCTCTGTCGTCGTGAGGCCGTTGCACGCATCGCGATAGTGCTCCGCGTTGCGCTGCCTCGTCGCGTCGCACGAAGCGAGTGCCTCTCGCGCCGCGTCGCGTTCGTTCATCGCCGCGTTGCGCTCCCGTCGCAGCGTCTCCCGCGCACGCTCCGAGTCCGCGAGCGCCGTGGCCGCTTCTGCGAGGAGCGCGGAGACGGCGACGGGATCGACCTCGATGTAGTCGGGCGCGTGGTCGATGTCGCGCAGCGTCGCGGAGACGGCGCGCAGTCGGTCGAGAAGGTTCACGACTGCCCCGCGGTTTTGACGCTTTCGCCACCGCAGAGAACCACCGCGCACGCGCGACAGAAGAACCCGCCGCGCACGCTCACGTGGAACAGCGGAGGAAGCGCGCCGCACACGTCACACACTTGCTCGAAGTAGACGTGCACCATGTTCCGATCCGCTTCGAGCACGCGGCGAAACTCGTCGGGTGTTTCGTTGTCGGGCGAACGTCTCACGGGCACCGCGGTTGGCCGCGACCTCAGATATGCCACCACCGCGTCTGCGCTTGCAGAAGACGCGCGATGAACGCAGATCGGGTGCACACCCGACAGGTACATGGACTCCGCTTGAATCGCGCACTCCTCGTCGGTCTGCGCAACCAAGATAAGAACTTCGTCGCCACCGTTCGTCATACTCTCCGCTCCCTCTGAACGATCAGCGCCACGTCAGCCGCGACGCACTCAGCCCGTTGTTCCGCATCGACGACGTGTTGGCACCACGTCGGCGCGAGCGCCTCATACGCCGCGAGCGTGGCCGATAGCGCCCGCCACCGCGCACCACCGCGCCGCGTCTCCGACGTGCGCGACCGCAGCGTGTCGAGCGACGCGCGCAGGTACACCGTCACCACGTGCAGCCCTCGCGACTCTTCCGACGCGCGTTCGTCGAGCGCGATCGACCGCAGCCGTTGAGCGTGCGCCACGATGCGGTCGTGTTCCTCGTCGCTCTCGCACGCGGCGGCGGTCGACTGGATCGCGTGCGAGAGAGCGAGCGTTGACAACCACCATCGGTCGCCGATCACCGTCCTCCCGCGCCACGTCGTAAACACCTCGCGCTGAGTGCGGTACGCGATGGCTGCTGCGATGTCATCGAGGCCGCGGGGGCGGTCGTGATGGAACACGCTCGCCTTCGTCATGTGAGCGACGCGAGCGGCCGTCGTGGATTTCCCGACTCCATCGCCGCCCTCCAAAACGATCACGAGCGTCATCAGTTCGCCCTCCGCGCATCGCCCGCGACGACGCGCAACCGCCGCACCACGTCGTCAAC
>JBPOHC010000954.1:0-2728 GCA_052035985.1 Myxococcota bacterium
ACTGCATCGTGGCGTTGAAGCCGTCGTAGATGGCGCGGTCGAAGCCCGTGTCGGTGCGCGACACCGTGAGCATGTGCTGCCGCACCACGAGGAAGCGCGCCTCGCGGATCCACGCGCGGTGCTTCGCGGCGAGCTCGCGCAGGAGGATGTCCTCCTTGGCCCAGGCGACCTCGGAGTCCTCGAGCAGAAGCCCCAGGAAGCTCATAAAATGACTCTTGCCCGAGCCGAAGCTTCCGTGGATGAAGCGCCCCAGCTCCTCGCCGCGCTCCCACGCGCGCTTCATCCCGTCGAAGATCAACGGGAGTTCGTGGCGCACCGCGGGGGTGAGCACGTAGTCGCCGACGAGCTGGTGCTGGCGCGCGTCGTCAGCCTTCAGCTCCAACTTCACGACGAACCCGAGGGCCGTCACGTCGTCGGGCGATGGGAGGTCGAAGGCTTCCTGGATCGTGAGTGACATCGAAGGGGTACCCCGTTGGAGGGATCAGGCGTTTCCCTCGGGCGTTCCCGAGGATCTGGCCGAGAGGTGTGCGCGCTTCCACTCCGCCCACGCATCCTCGAAGGGACGCGGGTGGGAGCTGCGCAGCCAGTCTTCTTTGAAGCGCCGCGCCTGCGTAAGAAGCTCCGCGTCGTGGAGCGCGCCCTTCTCGATCCGCACGATGCGGTCGAGGACGGAGGCACCGCGCTCGGCGTCTTCGTCGGCGAGGCTCAACGCGAGGTCGAGCACTGAGACCGGCGGGTCGCCGTTGTCGTCGGGCGCGGCGAGCGCGAGCGCGTCGCCGAGCTGCGCCGGCGTGAGGGCCTCCCACAACGGCGAGGCCTGCTCGTGCAGGTCGAAGATCAGCCTGTCCCACGTGCAGAACACCGTCGCGGTCGCGTCGGTCGCGGGCAACGTGTGGAGCCATGCGACGGTGCGCGCGTCGTGGCGCAGCAGCACCTCGGGGCGCATCGTCCGGTCGAGCGGGAGCCTCGCTGAGATGCGCCACTCGTCGAGGATGCGGTCGAACGCCCTGCGAACGTCGTCCATCGCGCTCGCGGGCACCGGAAGGCGCTCGGTGCGCAGGTGGTATCGCGCGAGCGATGCCTCGATGCGTCGCTGCAGAAGCTCGCGGGCCTGCACGAAGTCCATCGAGGCGTGCGCGGGCTTGAAGCCGAACCCGTCGAGGTAGCGCGCGAAGGCCGTCGCGACCGGCTGGTCGGCCCAGACCCCCTTCGCGCGCAGGCCGAGAAAGTGGCTCACGAACGCGTTCTGCGACGCCCGGAGGTCGGGCTCGACGTCGAGCAGGTCGCGGTACGACCACGCGTCGAGCAGGTGCGCGGCCATCTCCTCGACGTGATCCGAGGGGATCATCACGTCGACCCCGTGGCTCGCGAACTGATCGTAGGCGTGGCGTGCGGCCAGTGAGTACCGTTGGGCGACGGGCTCGTAGAGGAGCCCCGCGAGCAGCGGCATGGCGACCGACGCGTCGAGCACGGCGCGGAGCGCGCGACGCGAGCCGATCGCCGACACGAGCTGTGACGTTCGAAGGCTCACGAGGTTGACGAACACCTCGCCCGCCAGAAGAAACCGGCCGAGGGACGATCGACGCGCGGCCTCGCAGATCGCCACCAGCGCGGTGCGGTGATGGCCGGCGTCATCGAGGCCGAAGGACACCAGCGTCGAAGCGAGTCGACGCATCCGACCGGTCGCCTCGGTGAAGGCTTCGGCGCTGCGCTCGTGCGTGAGCGAGGCCGATGTCACGCGCGCGTCGTCGAGCAGGAGCGCGCTCACGTCGGCGACGATCTCCTGGGCAAGCGTCGCTCGGCGCGGCGCGGTTCTGATCCACGGCTTGAGGGCGTCGGCGATGGCGAGCACCAGCTCGTCGTGGGAGCGCTTGCGCAGCACCCGCAGCGCGTCCTGCTCGTGGAGCACGACCTCGGGGACCTTCACCGTGCCGTTGGTTCCTTCGAGCGCCCCTCGCTGGCGGAGGCGATCGACCGCGGGCTTCACCTGCTCGCGCTGGTTGCGTGCGAGTCCGAGCGAGAGCGACACCCGGTCGACGACATCCGCGAGAGGCAGGGAACCGCCCGCATGAGCCGCGACGGTGAGGATCGCGCGCTCGATCACACCGGTACGGAACGTCGCTGGCTCGACGCCGAAGAAGGCGTACGACCACGCCACTTCGACGCGCATGTCGGGGCGCTCGAAGCCTTCGGAGCGCACGACGGGCTCCCACAGGGCGAGGACCTCGAGCGCCTTCGGGATGAGCCCTCGCGCATGGAGGAGCGAGGCGACGCCCTGCGCATCCATCTTCTGCACCGCGACGCCCTTGCCCGCGAGCTCGTCTTGCACCGACTGGAAGTCGACCTCGGCGAGGCGGCGCGAACTCACGAACAACATGTCGGTCACCCCGAGCTTGTCTTTCGCGAGCAAGGCGTCGTCGCGCAACTTGGTGCGCCAGTCCTTCTCGACCGAGACCTGCACCGCGAAGCGGCGCGACGCCGGGGGCATCGAGTAGACGCGAAGGTCGCGCCCTCCGTCGTCGGGGCCGTCGGTCACCTCGGCCTGGAACCCGCGCGCGGTCAGACACACGAGCGCGAGCTCGCGGAAGGCCTGCGGATCAGCTGCCTCGATGTGGCGGACGAGCACCTCGAACTTCATCGCGAGGACCCGACGCTAGCAGAATGCAGCGATGCGCCGCGCCCCGACCCGCAACGGGAGGGAGTCGAACTACCCACGAAATGACGGTAG
>JBPOHC010000009.1:0-5136 GCA_052035985.1 Myxococcota bacterium
GATAGTTCGTCGGATGCGGCGGCCTCACCTGGTCGGTGCGCAGAGGATCACCGTCGAGGAGCGCGCCCGTGCGCGCGTCGAGCACCATGCGAATCACCCCGTCGCGCGTCGAGACCACGGCGCGCCACGCGGGCTGCGCCGTCATGCCCGGGCCCCCGCCACGGAGCGAGGGGGCGTACGCGACCAGCCTCGGCTCGTACAGGACCGACCTCGCGTCGGCCCTGTTCGCCAGCGAAGCAGCGCGGGCCCTCGCGGCGCCAGCCGTAAGGACGGGGGCCGGCAGCGGGGGCGGCGCGACGAGGTAGCGCCCTGCAGTCGAGCGCACGCGCCCGCGAAGGATGTGCACTCGCAGCCACGCGCTCTCGACGGGCACCGCTCCGATGCGCTGCGCGAAGAGCACCTGCACGTCGCCGTCGCTCGCGGTAGTCGTCGAGCGCTCGGGCAGGAGCTCGCGGCGCGGGTCGCGGAGGCGGGAGAGGTCCCGGTAGCGCTCCAGGAACGCGAAGGCCTGCTCCAGGGCGTCGGTCCCCGCGCCCGCGGGGACGTTGAAGCGCGCGAAGCGCACGACTCCCTCGCGGTCGATGCTCACTTCTGCCGGGATCGACGACTCCGCGCGGAGGCGAGCGAAGGCAGCGTTCTGCGCCGCCTCCGGGGTGACCACCCTGAGCGCCGGCACCGGCGGTGATGGCGGCGGATCAGGGTCGCACCGCGCGACGAGCGCGGCGACGACGAGCAGCGCGGCGAAGTGTTGGATGTGGAAGCGCATGGGTTTCTCCGTCGTGTGCGCAGCGCCTACACAGGCGCCGCTACACAGGCGCCGCCGACGCAGCGCTGTCCGGCGGCGCAGCGCACGTTGCACCCACCGCAGTTGCTGACATCGTTGAGGTGGTCGCGGCAGAACTCGCCGCAGGCGAGGAGGGCGGCGCCGGAGCAGAACCCTCCGACCCGCTGGCACGAGGGCGGCGTCCCGGGAGCGGTGCGCGCGCAGAGCATGCCCGCCGGGCACACGTTGCCGCAGCTCCCGCAGTTTCTGGGGTCGGCGGCGGTGCTGGCGCAGTAGAACGACGCGTCGCCGATGGGGCAGGTGGCGTACGCGGGCGACGGGCACGAGCCGCCCACGCAGACGCCCGCCGCGCAGCCCTGATTGAGCGGGCAGGCGTTGCCGCAGCGGCCGCAGTGCGCGTTGGCGGTGGTGAGGTTCGCGCAGGTCGCACCGCAGAGCGTCTCGCCGGGGTAGCAGCTCGACGAGGCCTGGCACGCGCCAGCGACGCAGGTCTGGCCACTCGCGCACGCGCGCCCGCACGCACCGCAGTGCGCGGCGCTCGTCTGTGTGTCCACGCACGCGCCGCTGCAGCGGACCTGACCGGTGGGGCAGGCCGTGCCGCAGATGCCACCGACGCAGGTCTGACCGGCGGGGCATGGGAGCCCACAGCCGCCGCAGTGAGCGGGATCGGTGGCGGGGTTCACGCAGCCGGTGCCGCAGTTCACGGGGGCGGCTGGGGAGCAGGGCGCCGCGGGGATGCAGAAGTTGACCGTGGCGCAGGTGAAGAGGGCGGGGCACGTACGCCCCGGGCCGCAGGGCGCCGCGCACAGGTTCGCGAGCGGGACGCACTGCGATCCCCCGGAGCAGGGCGGCGAGGCGCCGCCGCAGCGGTCGTGGCAGACGCCGAGCACGCAGAACTGGGAGGGCCCACAGCACACCGAGCCGCAACGCGACGGCGACGTCGTGGTGCACGCGTCGGCGGGGACGTCCGCGGCGTCGGGCGCGTCGACGACGTCGGGCCGCGCGTCGGGCGCGTCCGGGACGTCCCTCACGTCGGCGACGTCGAGCGACGCGTCCATGCCCGCGTCGGCGGTCGTCGGCAGGACGCTGACATGCAGCGTGAAGGCCCCGTCGCCGCTGCCGTCCTGGTAGACCGAGAGGAGCACCGGCGCTCCCGCGGTCGCGTCGAGCTCCAGCGACGGGCTGCTCAGCCGGCCGCCGGCGCAGCGGAAGGTGCTGCGCGACTGGCAGTCGCCGCGCTGGGCGAGGTTGTGGTGGAGCGCCCCGACGACCGAGCGCACCTCGACGCGGTAGCGCCTGGTCTGGCCCGGGACGAACGACACCTGGCGCACGCGCCCGCGGACCTCGACGTCGCCGCAGACCACGCCGTCGATGTCGAGGGGCGACTCCGCGGTGGTGCTGGCGAAGCCCGAGGCGAGCACCGCGGGCGAGTCCGCGAAGCTCTCGTCGGGGCAGGCGCCGACGCCGAGCGTCGGGTAGGCGCCGCCGGGCGCGCGCAGCGTCATGAAGATGTGCGCCGCGCCGCCCGCGTCGAGGCGCTGGTTCAGGCGGTTGCGCGGGGTCGGCACCGAGGGGCACGCCTGCTCCACGCACCCGATGGGGGACAGGAAGATCCCCTCTTCATTGTAGGTCTCGGTCCCATCACCGGTCACCGCCTGTTCGCGGTAGAAGACGAAGGTGCCCGCGCGGGGAGCGGTCCAGCGATACATGGCGCCGGTCCGGCGAGACGCGCCGACGGCAGCGGTTTGAGGGCAGCTCCATTGGTAGGCCGGGGTGACGCCCTCGTTGCGCGCGAGCGCGGGGCCGAGGCGGCCACCGAGGTCCGCCGTGGGGCACTGGTTGACGTAGATGGTGGATGGACCGCTGACCTGGAAGACGACGCTCTGGCCTCGCTCGGCGTTCAGGTGGCGGCGGCTCTGCGAGCAGATCAGCTCCGTCCCCGCGCAGGCGCTTCGAACCGCGACCAGTGACTCGGTCGTCCCCGTGTAGATCGCGTAGGTCGCGGTCGCCGGTGCGGTCCAGCGCAGAAAGTGTCCGCCGCGCAACGCCCCGTCGCAGGCGGTGAGGTCGGGCTGCGGCGAGGGTTGAGCGAAGGGTCCGTCTGGCAGCGTCAGCGTCCCGATCGCGGAGCCGAGGTCGGCCTCGTGGCACGAGGAGATCCCGAAGCTGTAGCGCCAGCCGTTGCGGTCGCTGTTTGAATCGGCGACGACGGTTACCCGCTGCCCCGCGCGCAGGTCGAGCGTGAGCTCCGCGTCGCCCGATGGCGGGGAGACAGCACACCCGAGCGATGTCCCGGCGCAGCTTCCGTCGAGCACCGTGAGGATGAAGCGCGGGGGGGCGGGCTCGTCTGGCGTGGCCGGACGTCGCTGCCGGAAGGTGAAGCGGCCCGCGAAAGGCGCGACCCACCCGATCCAATCCGAGGCTCCCCGCCTGACCTCGCCGTTGCAGGTGGCCGACGCGCCGCCCAACCGGCCTTCCGCAACCTGTGGGCGCTCGAAGTTCACTTGCGAGCCCAGCGAGCGGTCCGGACAGCCTCGGATGAAGAGCGTGTGCCCCAACGACCTGCTCACCGGCGAGTTGCGCGTGACGACGAAGACGAAGCGCTGCCCCTCGGTCACGCGGAGCTGGACCCGACCGCCTCGGACGCAGTGAGTCGGTGTGCCGCAGCCCGAGCCATAGATTGCGAGCGTGGGATGGCTCGAGTTGTTGCCCGACAGGTCATCCACGGCACTGAAGGTGAACTCACCCGTCATGGGCGCGGTCCACAGGAACGCCCGCGAGTCCGAGAGCGGCGTCATCGCTGCCCCGCACGCCTGCCCGAACGCAGGCCCTCCACCGTCGCTGTTCCACGACGCGACGCCACCCACCTCCGAGCCCAGGTCCGTGATCGGCCAGTCGCACCCCGCCGCGCGGACCCGGACCTCCAGCGTCCTCGCGCACTCGGTCCGCGTGTCGAGCCCCGCCCGCAGGTGGAACGTACCCAGCCGCACCCCGCGGAAGGTCACCCGCGTCGGGTCCATCGCGTCGACGGTGAGCGCGCCCGCGCCCGCGCCTGCGCCCTCCACCACCGACCAGGTCGGGTTGCCCCGCACGCTCGTCCCCCAGACGATCGCGAGGGTCTTCGCCGTGTTCTCGTCCAGCGTCACCACGGTCGTCGGCGCGCCCACGACGCCGCCGGTCACCTCGGCGACGCCGAAGCTGCACGCCGTCGGGCCCGTCAGCGGATCGCTCGGCCCGCACAGGCTCGCCATGCACATCACCGCGAGCACCATCAGCCACAGCGTCGCCGCGTTCGGTGAGAGCGACCTGCGCGTGGCCCGTGACGACCGTGATCCTGAGCGAGCCATCGGGGTGATCTCCGCGCGGCGCGTCCCTCCGCGCCATCGCAGCGCGATCGTGGGCCATGCGCGGCGCCGTGGGAAGCTCCGTGGACCACCGCAATCAGAATGCAACAGTTGACGTTACGGTGGCGCGACGACGCATGCGGGGCCTCGCGAACGCCCTGCCGCGCTGCCCGCACGAGCGATACGGGGCGCGAGGCCGGAGGGAGCTACGACTTCTCCCCTCGCTGTCGTGGCCACGCACGCGTACCTCTGGGCGGCGCCAGGCATCCCTGTCACCCACGCGCGCCTGCCCGTCGACGTCGACGACGACGGCACGCTCATCGCGCTGCGCCGACGGCTCGACGCGCCGATGAACCAGCCGGTCGACTACTCAAGGGGCAGCGGAGTGCGAGCTGCGGCGACGCCGTGGCGTCGATGGAGCGCGACCTCGAGGAGCGGCTGGCGCACTACGAGATGCCGCGTAAGTACCGGGATGCGCTGCGTACGACGAACCCGATCGAGCGGGTCAACAAGGAGTTCAAGCGCCGCACGAAGTCGATGGACCACGCAGGCGTCGACACGCCCCGCGTGATGCTCCGCGCTGCGCCTCGAGTTCGGGTGGCTCAAGACCCCCGTCACGGCCCCTCAGGCTCCTCCGCGAAGCGACTTGATCTAAGCCGTTTCTGCGAGATGAGAGCAACGATGAGTTCAGGGCGGCGATGAGGCCGTGCGGCGACGGTCGACCGATCGTCCGTGATGCGTGGCGTCGGCCGAGCGGCGCGGCGCTCGCTCAGCACCGCTCCCCGCGGGGCGAGCTACGGAACCGCTTCACCTCCGCGCCGCTCTGTTGCTACCGTGCGCTCCCTGTCGTCGCGTCACGCGCGCTTCGCACGTCGCGGCGCCGGGAGGAGAAGAACACCCCCATGGTCAAGCCTGACATTGCCACCCCGAAGACCCCGAAGGACAAGCCCGTCCCACCCGCGGCGACGCCCGTCGAGATCGACACCACGGCCACCGCGGCGGCGTGGG
>JBPOHC010000082.1:0-1943 GCA_052035985.1 Myxococcota bacterium
CGAGGTGCGCGCGGCCATCCATCAGACGGCACAGTCCGAGCACGACGCCCGCGTGGCGCGATGGCAGACCTACACGAGAGAGCTCTTCGGCGAGGCGCAGAGCGCGAGAGAGTCGCTCCTCGCGGACGGAGAGACCGCCCTCGAAGCCGCAGAGGCGGTCCGCCTGAGCGATCTGGTGCGGCGCGAGCTCGCGCCGATCCGAGGGCCTCGTGGCAACGGGGCCTGGCTGGCGCGATCGCTGTTCATGGCCGCCGACGAGGGGATGGCTACGTGGCCGCCTTCGCTGCAGAGCGCCATGGACGAACGCAGGGAGTTGCTCGTGCGCGCGGTCCTCGACGAGCGCGACGCGCTCCTGCGGCGGTCTCAGCCCTGGGCCGCGGCGCTCCTCGCGCGTCGGCTACGACGCTTCCGCGATGCGGCCACCGAGGCTGAGATCACCGAGACCGAGAACGCCGCGGCGCGGGCGCACCTCGCGCTGACCCGACGGAGGGGGATCGGCGACGGCTTCATGACCTTTCAGCTCGCCGTGGTCCGCTCGGTGCACCCGATGCCGCCCGACCCCGCGGTGACCGCGGAGCCAAGGCTGATGTTGATCAATCGGTCGCGCGACTCGAGGTGCGACGCCCTCGTTCGGCAGATGATCCGCGAGACGCGTGACGCCCTCGCGCTCCCCGAGGCGCGATGGATGATCGCGCGCGGCCGCGTCACCCGCTGCGCCGTCACCGTAGAGTTAGAGGGGGGATACGGATACAACCGCTACGAAATCGAGGGAGGGGTCACGCTCTTCTGGCCGGGCGGATCGATGCAGCTCTCGGAGGGGATCGCCGCGTCCGACCGCGCCGCGCGTGGCGAAGGGACGCCCGCCCAGGTGATGGAACACAACCTGGAGCACCACCGCGCCCTCGCGCTACGGCTCACTCAAGCCGACCTGCGCGACCTTCGACCGGGAGGACACTCGACGGCGCCCGACGCGTGGGTCGCGGAGGCTGATCAGCGTCGGGCTCGCGACCCCGACGGCGCCCTCGATCTCTACGTCTGGGCCGCGCGCTCGGGCCACGCGCTCTCGGACGAGCGGCGCCAGTGGATCGGCGCGCTCTTCGGCGTCCCAGCGACGGCGCTGCCCCCGATCGCACTCGGGCAGATGTGACGTCAGCGGATAGGTAGTCCAACGGCACGCCCTTGTGAGCGCCGCGCCGGGGGATCGCCGAGACGAGTTCGCAGTCTGGGCGATCTGTCCACTCCTGCTGCACGACGAGCAGGCATACTGTCGTGGCAAGGGTGTCCTGAACGAGGCGCCTTGCCGCAGTCGTCGGAACGAGTTGCCCACGCCCCCGAAGGTTGGTACTCGACCAAATGTGGACGACGTGGCGGCTTTGCTTCGGCGCTTTGAAAGGGAAAGGCGGGTCGCCATCATGGGGGTGCTCAACGTAACTCCTGACTCTTTTTACGACGGGGGCCAGTTTATCGATAACCAGGCGGCCGCAAGTCAGATCGATAAGTTGTTGAGCGACGGCGCGGATGTGCTTGATATTGGTGGAGAATCTACCCGTCCCGGGGCAGCGGCCGTACCGGCAGAAACCCAGTTGAAACGGTTGGATTTTGCCCTGGGCTACGCCCTCGAGCGCGGGGCGCTCGTCTCGGTGGACACCACGGACCCGGCCGTAGCCGAGGCTTGTGCCCAGCGCGGAGCGCAACTGATCAATGACGTCTCGTGCCTGCGCAGCCCAGCGCTCGCCCGAGTTGCAGCAAAGTATCAGTGCTGGCTCGTGCTGATGCACAGTCGAGCACCGATGTCCGAAATGCGCGGCTTCTCTGAATGGCCTGATGACGCTTATGCGAATATCGTTCAGGATGTAATGATGGATTGGGGGAGCGCACGCGAGCGGGCACTAGACGCGGGCGTCTCGCGCGAGTAAATAATGTTTGACCCAGGCTTCGGTTTT
>JBPOHC010000206.1:0-19909 GCA_052035985.1 Myxococcota bacterium
GCCGACGAGCCCTCCAACGCGGTGCACTGCACCCACTTCGTGCTGGCGCGCGCGGCGGCTGCCATCGACTGGCTGCTCCACGCGAGCGACGGTGAGCGCGAGGAGTACGCCGCGCGAACGCTCGGCATCGATCCCAAGAAGAACGAGGCGTACCGGCGGCTCCGACGCGCCGTGGGCGAGCTCCCGATGCCCGAGGGGCTCGACGAGGCGTACGCGCGCATCGGCTCGCAGTTCGGCGCGCTGCTCACGGAGCTCGACGCGCCCGTGAGCGACGCCGCGACGGAAGGGCAGTGACATGCTGATCGAGAACGGAGTGCTCCGCGTCCGCGCGGGGCTCAACCCGGTGATCCTCACGGTCCCCCTCGGGGCCACGTCGCGCCGCGGGCTCTTCTCACGAGCGGGCGACGCGCGCGCTTTTTCGCTCTACGCGAAGGCCTTTCCCGCGCCCGACGCGAAGGCCACGCAGGGCGGTCACGTCCGCGTCGACTGCCGCGAGCTCGCGTGGCTCCCCGCGTCGGAGCTCGGCGCCGCCGTCGGACGCACCGACGCGAAGGGCTCTCCCACCGTCTCCGCGAGCGGTCACGAGGCGCTGCGCGGACTCTTCGCGACGGTGCGGCTCTACAAGAACGCCACCAACTTCGAAGCCGCGCTCTCCATCGCGTGGCTCCCACCGAAGTCGGGCTTCGCGCTCGTCATCGGCGCCGCGGGGGCCGCCGAGCGAAGGGTCCGCCACCTCGCGAGCCGCGCAGGCGTCGAAGAGGCGTTCATCCTCGATCCGCACCGCTGGGTGCTCGCCGACGAGGAGTACGACGACGCCACGCCGCCGTGGGACTCCATCCTCGGCAGCGCCTCCGCGCGCCTCGCGCTCGTTCCCGCGCCCGACGCGCCGCTCGTCGTCCTCGCCGAGCGCGCAGCGCGCCGCGCGGGCGAGACGGGCACCACCGTCGCCATCGACTTCGGCACGCACGAGACCTCAGTGGTCACGCAGCGCGAAGGACAGCGCGACGTCACCGTGCAGGGCCCCCTCGCGCCGTGGTCGTTTCACTGCGTGACCGTGTCGCAGCAGGGCGCCGCGTGGCACGCCGAGCTCGTCGCGCCGCCGCGGTCGTTCGAAGAGCGCACGACGCTGGGCAACCCCGTGATGCCGCCGCCCATCGCCGAGCGCTGGTCGGTGCTCGCGCGCCGCGATGCGACGAGTCGACGCGCGGGTGAAGCGGGCATTCCGAGCGTGCTCATTCCGCGCGATGCGCAGCCGCCGGGGCTCCTCGGGCACCCCTTCGAGAACATCACCGATCAGGTGATCGGGTCGCGCGCGCTGCGGCTCATCGACAGGGCCATCGAGCGCGCCGACACACCGCCGCAGGAAGACCGCCCCGAGGCCGAGCGCGAGCCGTGGATCGAGGTCGACATGCTGGAGCCCGCGCCGAAGCTCCAGCTCGGGCGCAACCCGAAGCTCGCGCAGGACTTTCTCGACGGCGTGTTCGACGAGCTCGCCGCGAAGGAGATCGTGCGCGGCGTTTCGAGCGACACCTCGCTCGGCGCCGTGGGCCCGGTGCTCATGAGCTTCCCCGTGGCCTTTCTCGCGCGAGACCGCGAGACGCTCCAGGAGGTCGCACGCGCGGCCCTCGAACAGAGCGCGCTGCGCGGCCTCTGCGCCGATCCGCCCGAAGCCCCCGTGACCTTTCTCGACGAGGCTACGGCTGCATCGCTCGGTGTGCTCTATCACCGCTTCGGATCGCTCGCGCTCGCGCGCCTCCTCGACGCGTTTCAGCCCTTCGGCTTCGACGAGAAGAACACCGCACCGCGCTCCGTCCGCATCCTCACCTTCGACTGCGGCGGCGGAACGACGGACCTCGTGCTGCTTCGTCTGCGCGAGGACGGCGACCGCATCGTCTCGGAGATCGAAGACTTCTACGGCCTGCCCTTCGCGGGCGTCGAGATCACGCGACGCATCTGCCGGGAGCTCAAGCGGAGGCTCCGCGCGACGCTCCCGCCCGACGCGCTCGACAAGCTCCGCACGCGCTTCGTCATCGACGACGACGCGCCCGTGCACGGACGCACCGAGTCCGAGCGCACGCGTCAGCGCCGCACGCTCGGCTTCTTCTACTTCGGCGAGGCGGTGAAGTTCGCGCTCGCGTCTCCCTCCGCGCCCGATGAAGCGACGCTCCGCGCAGGGCTCGCAGCGCGCGCGCACCAGTACCTCCCCGAGCTCGATGTCGCTCGGGTGCTCGCGGCGATCCCCACGCGACCGTGGCTCGAGGAGTGTACCGCCACGGTGCTCGCCCCCGCGCTCGAGACCGCGGAGCGATGGCTCTCTCGCGAAGAGGGCCCCGTTCAGCTCGTGCTCGCGAGCGGACGTTCGAGCCAGCTCCCTGGGGTCACCGATCGCCTCCGCGCCGCGTGTGCGAAGGCCCCGCGCCCCGTGCTCGCGCAGCACGTCCTCTCGCCCCGCGAGCTCGCTGGAAACGACCAGGGCTTCGGCTACCTCGACCTCCACGCGGCGCAGCGCGGAGGGGCCCGCGCGGACCTCTCGAAGTTCGGCGTCGCCATCGGCCTCGCGCACGGCTACGTGCTCACCACGAAGACCGGCGAGGGCCGTCGCCTCGTGGTGCAGCCCATCGACGAGCACAAGCGCACCCGCTACATCGGCATCCTCCGGCAGGAGGGACGCGGCGTGCAGTACGTGATGCCCGAAGACAGGCTCATCGTCCGCGGTGACGGCAAGCCCGTCGAGACCGAGGCCATCGTGTGGATCGACGAGCAGCCCTTCGCCGCGCGCGCCGTGCTCGGACAGAACTTCCGCGGGCCTCCGCGGACGGGCGTCGCGGGCAGCGTCGATCCGCCGATTCCCTTCGCGCAGGTGCGCTTCACGCCGTCGTCGCTCACGGAGCGCGAGCGGTTGGGCCTGCGTCGCGTGCAGGTGGGCTTCACGCAGCGCACGGCCAGCGAGATCGTGCTGGCGGGTCTTCGCGTCGAGCGCGCCACGGGCATCGAAGAGGTGCTCAGTCCGCCGGGTGGAGCTCCGGTGCTCTCGGTCGCGGGGCTCTCGGCGCACTTCGAATCGCGGCGGCTGGAGTTCGACTTCCGTCGCAACGGCGCCATCGACCCCGAGGACCTCGACCGTGAGTAGCGCGTGGCGAACCCCCTCACGAAGCTCTGGCGCGCGATCGTCGCGCTCTTCTCTCGCGCGCCGAAGCCCCGCTCGCTCCCCGCTGGCGTGCGTGATCCCGCGCCGGGATCGCGTGACTTTCTCCGTCACCCCGGAGACGATGCGCTCGTGAACGATCCGCGCGCCGACGCATGGCTCGCGCACCTGCGCGCGTCGCTGCCGTTTCCGCAGCCCGTCTACGGCACCGCGGAGCCCCCGTCGACGCCTCGCGAGGTGCACGAGCGCATGCGCGCGCTCGACGACGAGGCGGCCGCGCAGATCGCCGCCGCGGCGGCGCGAGAGGTCACCCTCGACGGAGAGCCCGACTGGTTCCAGACGCTGGCAGACAGGCTCGTTCCGTTGGCGGCGTGGTACGCGGGCGTGGGCGACGACGCGAGCTCTCCCGAGCAGCCCGAGAGACTGAGAGACCTCACCGATCGCGTGCGGAGGATCCCCGGCGTGAACCGCGCGCTCGAGTGGCTCACCGAGCAGCTCGAGGCCCTCACACGGCACAACGCGGGCGCCCACGCGGCGTGGTTCACGCTGCTCAAGGTCCACGTCGAGGCGCTGCTCCGGCCGCTCGTGAAGGAGCCCGGGAGCACCGAGGTGACCTTCGAGTTCCCCTCGCCCGGCGCCAGGATCGCGGACCTCGTCCCGCCGCCCGCGCCCGGCAGCGCCACCGCGGGGACGGTCGGTCGCGTGCTCTGCCCCTCGATCACCATCCGACTCCGCGATGACGCGGGGGAGCGGATCTACCAGCGAGGCGCCCACGTCCGTACGCGGTGACGCGGTTCTCGTTGAGCGTCGTCAACTCCCTCTCGCGGATTGATGCGCGCGGCGGATTTCGCACCCGTTGGGACTGTCCAAGAAGCTCGCAACGCGATATGAGCGAGGCTCGCGCGGCGCGTTCCGTCGCGCACCCCCTCACAAGCCCACAGCACTGATCACTGAAGGAGCACGCGTCGACAATCGGCGCGCGATGGAGACGAAGCGATGATGTCGAATGATGACGCGCAGAAGCTGTTCGTGGCGGGCCTGCCCGACAGCGTCACCGACGTGGTGTTGCGCGACCTGTTCACGGGCGCCGGGACGCAGGTCGTGGACCTGAGCATCCCCCGCGACAGGATGACCGGGCGCCCCCGCGGCTTCGCGTTCGTGACGTTGTCGTCTCCCGACGACGTCGAGCGCGCTCTCTCGATGCTCGACGGGCACATGCTCGGCGACGCGTCGATCTCGGTTCGGCGCTTCAAGGCCGAGCCCCCCCAGCGCGGCGAGCGCCCTGCTGGCGGCGGTCCTGGCGGTCCTCGTGGCCCCGCGGCAGACACCTCTGATCGCACGCTCTATGTGGGCAACCTCCCCTACGACGCGACCCCCGAGGAGGTCGAGACCCTCCTCCGCGCGCAGGGCGTCGACTCGGTCACGCGGGTGCACCTCCCGCTCGACCCCGACGGACGTCGTCGCGGCTTCGGCTTCGTCACCGTGGGCTCCGCCGACGCGGCGCGCGCCGCGGTCGATCAGCTCAAGGGAGTCCTCCTCCGTGGTCGTCCCCTCGTGGTGAACGTGGCGCTGCCGAAGTCTGGCGGCGGCCCCGGCGCGCCCCGCGGCGATCGCCCCTTCACGCCCGGCGGCGGACCTGGTCCTGCGGCGGGCGCGGGCGGTCCTCCGGCCAACCGCTTCGGCCCCCCGGCCAAGCCCGGCGCGAAGGCCGACTACTCGAAGAAGCGCAAGGTCGAGGGCGAAGGCGGACCGGCTCGTGGCCGCGCCGATCGCCGCTCGAACAACACCCGCTGGGACGTCGACGACGAGTGACACGCACGCGGGCGCATGAGCGTCCGCTGCCGACACGACGCGACCGCGCGTCACCCTGCCTCCACATTCCACACGCTCCAAGCATCGCCTCCGACGTCGTCGGTGACTGTTGACGCTCGCGTCCGCTTCGGGCGCTCGCGCGCCCACGCTCGCAGCCGCTGATGACCGCGCGTGAATGCGCGCGACGATGCGTAGCGCGTTTCGCACTTGCGAGGCGCGCGACGCAGCGTGGCGGTTCTCCGCACGCTGGCTTCCCTGTCGGACGAAGTTGGGGTACGACCCGCCGCGCCGTGAAGCCTCGCGCTTGATGGGCAGCAACGCGCCGCGGACCAGGACACCCACCGTGAAGAAGACCACGCATCTCAAGAGCATGATCAACCGCCCCGAGCTCGCCTTCCTGATGGAGGCGCACAACGGGCTGAGCGCGAAGGTCGCCGAAGAGGCCGGCTTCGAAGGGATCTGGGGCTCGGGCCTCAGCATCTCCGCGGCCCTCGGCGTGCGCGACCACAACGAGGCGAGCTGGACGCAGGTCCTCGAGGTCGCCGAGTTCATGGCCGACGCCACCACGGTGCCGATCCTCCTCGACGGAGACACGGGCTACGGCGACTTCAACTCGATGCGCCGGCTGATCCGCAAGCTCGAGCAGCGCGGCGTCGCGGGCGTGTGCATCGAAGACAAGATCTTCCCCAAGACCAACAGCTTCATCCGCGGCGCGGCGCAGCCCCTCGCCACGATCGAAGAGTTCTCGGGCAAGATCAAGGCGGGCAAGGACGCGCAGTCTGACAGCGACTTCGTCATCGTCGCGCGCGTCGAAGCCTTCATCGCGGGCTGGGGTCTCGAAGAGGCCCTCAAGCGCGCCGAGGCGTATCGCAAGGCCGGCGCCGACGCGATCCTCATGCACAGCGCGCTGCGCAACCCCACCGAGATCCTCGCGTTCATGAAGGAGTGGGCGGGCAGGCTCCCCGTGGTGATCGTCCCCACGAAGTACTACCAGACGCCCACCGACGTGTTCCGCGAGGCGGGCGTGTCGACGGTGATCTGGGCCAACCACCTCATGCGCTCGGCCATCACGGCGATGAAGGCCACCGCCGCGCAGATCTACAAAGATCAGTGCCTCCTCAACGTCGAGGACAAGGTCGCGACGCTTCAGGAGGTCTTTCACCTCCAGGGCGAGAACGAGCTCGAAGAGGCCGAGAAGCGCTACCTCCCGAAGCACGGCCGCTCGACGCGCGCCATCGTGCTCGCGGCGTCGCAGGGCGAGGCCCTCGGCGACCTCACGAAGGACCGCCCGAAGGCGATGGTCAACGTCGGCGGCAAGCCCCTCCTCTGGCACATCCTCGACACGTACCGCGCCGCGGGCGTGAAAGATCTCGCCGTGGTGCGCGGCTACAAGAAGGAGGCGGTGAACCTCCCCAACGTGAAGTACTTCGACAACGACGCCTTCGCGACCACGCAGGAGGTCGCCTCGCTCGCCACGGCCGTCGACGCCGTCGAGGGCGACGTGATCGTGTCGTACGGCGACGTGCTCCTGAAGAAGTACATCGTGTCGGAGCTCACCGAGACCGACGACGACTTCGTCGTGATGGTCGACTCGGACTACCGCGAGTCGCGCAACCGCGGCCGCGTGGCCGACTACGTCGTGTGCTCGGAGCCGAGCTCGAAGCGCGCGTTCTACAACGCCGTGACGCTCAAGGGCTTCGTCAACGACGCGGCCACCGACGTGAACGGCGAGTGGATGGGCGTGGTGAAGTTCTCGCAGCGCGGCGCCAAGGTCGTGGCCGACAAGCTGCGCGGGCTCAAGACCGAGCCCGAGCGCCTGCGCACGATGAAGCTCCCCGACCTGCTCCAGATGATCATCCAGGCGGGCCACGCGGTGCGCGTGATCTACACCAGCGGACACTGGCTCGACGTCGACTCCGTCGACGACGTGCTCGTCGGCGCGCAGTTCTGACACTCCCTCTCCGCAGAGCGCGCGCGGAGAGACCGCGTGCGCTCACCACCCATCGAGACATCCAATGATCAAGGCAGAGACCTTCGTCAACGCGACCAGGGCCCACGGATTCGCGCTGTGGACCGGCGTCCCCTGCTCGTACCTCAAGCCCTTCATCAACTACGTGATCGACGACCCCTCGATCGCGTACATCGGCGCGGCCAACGAGGGCGACGCCGTGGGCATCGCGTCGGGCGCGGACCTCGGCGGCAAGCGCGCCGTGGTGATGTTCCAGAACTCGGGCTTCGGCAACACCGTGAACCCGATCACGTCGCTCAACATGATCGCGAAGATCCCGGTGCTCGTGATCACCACGCTGCGCGGCGAGCCCGGCGGCGCCCACGACGAGCCGCAGCACGAGCTCATGGGCCAGATCACGGGCGGCCTCTTCGACCTCATGCGCGTGCCGTGGGAGTACTTCCCCACGGAGGACGATCAGGTCGAGGCGGTGCTCGCGCGCGCCGTCGCGCACATGACGAAGACGCAGACCCCCTACGGTCTGATCATGAAGAAGGACTCCGTCGCCGACCACAAGCTCAAGTCGAAGCCCGAGCCCCACGCCATCGCTCCCTTCGGCGTCGAGCCGTGGAAGTACACCGACGCGCTCCCCACGCGCCGCGAGGTGCTCGCCGCCGTGCAGCGCGCCAACCGCGCCACCGATGCGGTGGTGGCCACGACGGGCTTCACGGGCCGCGCGCTCTACGCGCTCGATGACCGCGCCAACCAGCTCTACATGGTCGGCTCGATGGGATGCGCGAGCACCTTCGGGCTCGGCCTCGCGTGGGCGCAGCCGCAGCGCAGGGTCGTCGTGCTCGACGGCGACGGCGCCGTGCTCATGCGCATGGGCGCGCTCGCCACGCTCGGCTACGAGCGCCCCGGGAACCTCCTGCACATCGTGATCGACAACGAGGTCCACGACTCGACGGGCGGACAGAGCACCGTGTCGCACTCGATCGACCTCGCGGGCGTCGCCGCGGCGTGCGGCTATCCGCGCGTCATCCGCGCGCACTCGGCCGCCGAGATCGAAGCCATCGTGAGGGATCAACCGGGCGAGCTCACCTTCGTGCACGTGAAGTGCGCGCCCGGCGAGTCGGGCTCGCTCCCGCGCCCCAAGGAGACGCCCGCGCAGGTCGCGGAGCGCATGCGCAACTGGCTGAAGGAGACCTCGGCGTGAGTCGCACACGGCTCCTCAACCCCGGCCCCGTGACCCTCACCGCGAGGGTGCGCGCCGCGCTCCAGCGCGAAGACCTCTGTCACAGGGAGTCTGAGTTCGCGGCGCTCCAGCTCGACGTGCGCGCGCGCATCGAGCGCATCTACGAGGGCGCGGAGAACTACGTCGCGCTGCTGCTCACGGGCTCGGGCACCGCCGCCGTCGAGGCGATGGTGGGCTCGCTCGTGCCGAGAGACGGTCGCGCGCTCGTCGTGGCGAACGGCGTGTACGGCGACCGCATGGCGCAGATGCTCGCGGCGCAGGGCAAGCGCTTCGACGTGGTGAGCTCCGACTGGCTCCAGGGCATCGACCTCGCGGAGGTCGAGCGGAGGCTCGCGAGCGACGCGGGGATCACGCACGTCCTCTCGGTGCACCACGAGACGACCACGGGGAGGCTCAACGACATCCCCGCGCTCGGCGCGCTGTGCAAGAAGTACGACCGCGCGTTCCTCCTCGACGCGGTGAGCTCCTTCGGCGGCGAGGAGATCCTCTTCGACGCGTGGAACCTCGAAGGCGTCGCGGCCACGGCGAACAAGTGCCTCCACGGCGTGCCGGGGATCTCGTTCGTGATGGTGAAGCGCGCGGCCCTCGCGTCGCGCGCGAGCGGCGCCGCGAGCGTCTACCTCGACCTCTGGCGCCACTGGAAGGAGCAGCAGGCCGGCTGGTCTCCCTTCACCCAGTCGGTGCACGTCGTCTACGCGCTCCAAGAGTGCCTCGCCGAGATGGACTCCCAGGGCGGCTGGCGCGCGCGTCGCGCCGAGTACGCCCGCCGCGCGAACCTCGTGAGGGCCACGCTGCGCGAGCTCGGCGTCGAGTACTTTCTCGCCGACGGCGAGCGCGTGAGCTCGTCGATCCTCACGGCCTTCAAGGTCCCCGCGCACGTGCCCTACGATCGCCTGCACGACGAGCTCAAGGCGCGCGGCTTCGTGATCTACGCGGGCCAGGGGCCGTACCTCGGCAAGATGTTCCGCATCGCGGTGATGGGCGACCTCACCGAGACCGACCTCGCGGAGCTCACCGCGGGTCTCCGAGCGATCATCGGCCCGAAGGGCTGAGCGCGCTCCGCACGCGACCGCTTTTCTCACCGAGGAGTCGATGACGGCGACGAGCAACGAGCCCACACCCGCGGAGATCGACGCGCTCCTCGACCTCACGTCGAACCCCGCCGATCGCCTGTGGCGTTACCCCATCTGTCACAAGATGGTGCGCTACGTGATGAACGTCCCCATCACGCCCAACCACGTCACGGCGGCGCACACGCTCCTCGGCGTGGCCGCGGGCGCGGTCATCACGCTCGGCACGCCGCGGGCCTTCGTGGTGGCGGGGCTGATGTTCGAAGTGAGGGCCATCCTCGACTGCTTCGACGGCGTGGTGGCGCGCGCCAAGAAGCTCTCGTCGCCGCTCGGCCGCGCGCTCGATCAGCTCGGAGACACCATCGGCTTCGTGTCGCTGATGGCGGGCGGCCTGGTGTGCCTCGCGCGCGTCCACGGGTGGGCGACGGCCTCGGTGGTGGTGGTGCTCACCTGCGCGATCTCGGCGCTCTGCACGACGGCGTGGGACTTCTACCGTCGGCGCTTCACGTCGCTCATCAAGCACGGCTACGACACGAACGAAGAGGACTTCGTCACGCTGTGCTTGCAGTACGAAGAGCGCCCGCTCGTCTCGCTGTGGGTGAGCCGGCTCGTGTCGCTCTACGGCTGGGTGACGCTGAGCCCGCAGTCGCTCCCGAGGCTGCGAGAGCGCGTCGCGAAGCGCGACCTCCCGAAGGAGGGAGAGACGCCCGCGGTGACGGCCGTCGGGCTCGCGGTGCAGGCCGCGGCGCGTCGCGGAGATCCCGAGCTGCGCGCGATGCTGCTGAAGGTCGGCGTGGTGGCGGGCGACAACGTGATCCTGCTGCTCACGGTGAGCCTGCTCATCGGGCAGTACCTCAACGCGTTCCCGATCGCGATGGGGTGGGGACTTCTCATCTGGGCGTACACGGTGGTCTCCGTGAGCCGGTATCTGCACGAGGCGGAGCAGAAGTACGCGAAGCCTCAGGAGTTGAGCGCGCGATGATCGACAAGGCCGTGATCCTGGCCGCGGGCCTGGGGAATCGTATTTCAAAGGTCGGCGAGACGCCGAAGCCCTTTCTCCCCCTCGACGGAAACGGCGGCGACACCTTCGTCGACTGGCACCTCGACCGGCTCGCCGCGGCGGGCGTTCGAGAGGCCATCCTCGTGGGCAACCGCAAGACCTTTCAGACGCCCCTGAGGGAGCGCCCCGGGCTCTCGATCCGCTGGGTGCTCAACCCCTCGGAGGACCTCTCTCGCTCGGGCAGCGGCCACTCCGCGTGGTTCGCGTGGAAGAGCGAGTTCGCGCCCCTCGACGGCCGCTCGCGCGTCGTGTTGATGGACGCCGACATTCTCTACGAGCCCGCGGTGATCACGGCCCTCGACGGCGACCGTTCGGGCGGTCTCTCGCGCACGCTCGTGTGCTCGGAGTACCGCGAGTCGAACGAAGAGGTGATGGTCTTCGGCAACGGACGCCGCGCGGTGATGCACGGCAAGGGGCTCCTCGGCACGGGGCTCACGAAGGGCCTCGAGTGCCTCGGTGAGGCCACCGGGATGGTGCTCTTCGAACCGTCGGACCACGCGCTGCTCCTCGAAGCGACCGAGTGGTGCATGCGCTACTCGACGGCGAAGGAGCGCAGCGAGCACGAGGACATCACGCTTCGGATGATGTCCGTGGGGCGCATCGAAGCCGCGTGCTTCCGCGACCTGCTCTTCATGGAGTGCGACACGCCCGACGAGTACGCGCACCTGACCACGACGTTCTATCCCCGCGTGCTCGAGCGCACGCGGCGCTGAGCGGGAGCCGCGCGATGGAGCCGAGGGTCCGTCTTCCGATCGCGGAGGTGACGGGCGACGACCCCGGGGCCCTCCCGACGCTTCAAGCGCGATGGGTCCGCGCGCTGCTCGACGGCGCCGAGGTGCCGAGAGAGACGGGCGCGACCTGCGACGACTGCGCGATGCTCCCGCCGCCGGGAGAGACCCCGACGCAGGGCCACTGGTTCAACCCCGCGACGCGCTGCTGCACGTACGTCCCCGAGCTCGCGAACTTCCTCGTGGGCGCGATCCTCGAGGACCACGAGAACTCCGACGGCATCGGGACGGTGCGCGCGCGCATGGCCTCGGGCGCCGCCGTGACGCCCATGGGCATCCTCCAGGGCGATGATTTTCTCTCGCGCTACGACGGCAGCCCCGAGACCTTCGGACGCAGCGAGGCCCTGCTCTGTCCGCACTTCGACGACGGGCGCTGCACCGTGTGGCGCCACCGCGAGTCGACCTGCGCGACGTGGTTCTGCAAGCACACGCGCGGCGCCGTGAGCAAGGCGTTCTGGAACCGCCTCCATCAGCTCCTTCGCGCGGCGGAGCGTCACCTCGCGCGACACTGCGCGGTGGAGCTCGGCATTCCCCCGGAGGGCATCGCGATGATGCACCCGATGATCTCCGTCGACGGGACGCTCCGCGGGCACGACGTGGTGCCCGTGGGGTCGCTCACCGAGCGGGGGGCCTACGAGCGCCTCTGGGGCCCCTGGACGGGCCGTGAGGAGGCGTTCTACCGGGCCGCCTACCGCGTGGTCGAGCCCATGAGCTGGGACGACGTCGTGGTCGCCGCAGGCAGCGAGGTGAAGGCCCTCTCGACCGTGGTGCGCCTCGCGCTCTCACGCACCCGAGACGAATCCATCGCGGAGCGCGTCGCGCTCGGATCACTTCAGGTCGTGGGGATGAGCGCGGGCTCGGTGCGCGTGCAGGGGTACAGCTTCCTCGATCCGCTCGACGTGCCGCGGGTGCTCTTCGACGTGCTGCACCACTTCGACGGGCGGCCGCTCGCCGAGGCCATCTCGCAGGCGACGGAGGCCGCGGGAGAGCCCGTGCCTGAGGGCGCGATTCGGATGCTGATCGATTTCGGGGTGCTGCGCGCGGTGTAGCGCGGGGGGCGAGGCGATCAGTCGGGGTAGCCGACCATCGTGTTGCGGGCGGGGTCCCAGAGCTTGAGCTTGAAGCACGCGACCATGTCGCGCAGGCTGAGCGAGGTCTTGATCGGGTCGCGCAGCTCGGGGACCTTCTCCATCGCCTCGGGGAGTCGATAGAAGGGGATCGACGAGTTGAGGTGGTGCACGTGGTGGTAGCCGATGTTGCCGGTGAACCACGCCATGAGGGGCGAGCACTCGCAGTAGCTCGACGACTCGAGCGCGGCGCGCGTGTAGCTCCAGGTCTCGCGCGGCTCGACGTGCATGCCGGGGAAGTTGTGCTGCGCATAGAAGAGGTACGACCCCGCGGCGAAGGCCACGAAGAGCGGGAGCATGAGCACGGTCACGGCGGTGAAGAAGCCCGCGAAGTGCGTGATGAGCGCGATGGCCGCGAGGTGCATCGCGAGCACCCACGGCCCCATGGGGTGCTTCCGCTTGTCGCGGAGGTAGGGCGCGACGCACATGCCCCACGCGAAGATGGTCACGTAGCCGAAGAGCATCGTGAGCGGGTGCCGCGTGATGCGGTACATGCGGCGCTGCTCGGGCGTGGCCTTCTGGTACATGTCCACGGTGAGCATCATGTACGAGCCGATGTGCGAGCCCACGAGCTGCGCCGTGTGAGCGTGGTGGTAGTTGTGCGTCTGCTTCCACACCGACGACGGCGTGAGCACGTAGTAGCCGAAGATCTCGAAGAGCCACTTCGCGGCCTTCGAGCCCCTCAAGATCGCGCCGTGCTGATAGTCGTGAAAGAGGATGAAGCCTCGCACCACGACGAGGCCCGCCACGAGCGACGCGGCGACGCGCGCGTACCACCACGGCAGCGCCGCGGCGCACGCGAGCATGAACGCGAGAACGGCGAGCGTCTCTGCGACGTGGGCCCAGCTCCTCGCGCGACTCTCCTCTGCGTACGGACGCGTCGCGTCGATGAGCTCCTTGCCCTCGCGCGCGTTCGCGGGGCGAGCGTGCGCCGGAGCGGGGTCCGAGGCGCGCGCGAAGTCGTCGGTGCTGGCTGCTGCGGATTCCATGAAACCTCTGTAGACAAGGCGATTTCGTCGCCCCGGTGATGGTGAAGCGCCCCGAACATAGGAGAGACTGAGAAACAGTAAAGACCTTCGCGCGCTTTCCATCGGTGCGTAGCGAGGTGCGCACCCGCGAAGCGAGAGCGCCACTCCGAAGCGTGCGCCGCAGAGGTTTTCGCGTGCGCGCTTCAGGACTCGTCGTGCGCGCGACGGAGCGCGACGACCGACAGCGCGAGCATCACCGCGCCGGCCGCGAGCTGCGCCGCGGCTTCGAGCGTGGGCGTACGGCGCGAGGGGTCGGTGACGGCCATCCCGAGGAGGCTCAAGGCGTTGTTGACGACGTGCGCGACGAGGGTCACGCGAATGGTCCCGACGCGCGCGCTCGCCCACCCGAGGAGCAGCCCCGCGAGGAGCGCGAAGAGCGAGTGGATCGGGTCGAGGTGCGCCACCGCGAAGAGCGCCGCGCTCACGATGACGGCGGCGCGCGAGCCCCAGCGGTCGGCGAGTCGTGTCTGCGCGTAACCCCTGAAAAACAGCTCTTCTCCGACGCCCGCGCCCACCGCGACGACGGCGAACGACGCGAGCGCGAGGCCCGGCGACGGACGCCAGAGCGCGCGATGGACCTGCCCGAGCGAGCCGGTCTCTTCGAGGCCCGCGAGCGCGAGCACGCCCGAGCAGAGCTGGCCGACGCCGAGCATCCCGACGGCGGTGACGACGCCCCACGCGCCCCATCGCTTGCGAGCGCCGAGCCTCAGCCGCGCTTCGAAGAGCTCCGGCGAGAGGCTCGCTGGCACGAGCGCGAAGAGCGCGAACGACAGGCACGCCGCGAGGCCCCCGCCGAGCAGCCCCGCGGCGCTATGGGCGACGTGGTCGACGTCGTCGCGGGTGAAGCGCGCGAGCGACCCGTCGAGGCGGTACGACGCGATGAGCGCGAGCGCGACGATCACCGCCACCGCGAGCGCGAGCGCCGAGGTCATCGCCGCGGCGAAGGCGACGAAGACCGTCCACACGCGATGCGCCGCGGCGGGCGCGGGCGCGAGGGGCGCGAACGAGATGGGCGGCAGCGGCGGCGCGTCGAGGTCTTCGTCGTCGGGGATCATCGCTCGTCCCCCGGCGCGTCGTGGCCGCGGTGGTGGTGTCCGCGACGGCCACGCTCCCTGCGCGGAGGCGCCGCGGGGACGGGGTCCTGCACGGCGTCGAGCTGCACGGGGGCCTCGGCGCTCGCGACGGGCGCGGTGTCACCCCAGGGCCGCTCGGAGAGCCTCTCGATGGGCAGCGCGCGCTCGTACCAGTCGTCTCTCGCGCGTGCGGCCCAGGCGACCTCGGGGTCCCCTTCGCCGCCGACGAGCTCGGTGATGAGGTACCAGTCGAGCGCCTCGATCACCCGCCCCGACGACTGCGCGTCGAAGCCCGCGAAGTACGCCGCCTCGACGCGCTGACGGGGCGTCCTCGCGTTGGCCAGGAGCGGCGCGAGCAGCGAGCGCGTGACGAGCGCGCGACCCATCGCGGCCTCGTCGCCGGGCGGGTTGGTCGCGTAGTGCTCCGCGAGCTCGGTGTGGTGAGGCCCGTCGTCGCCCGCGCGCCGCGACGAGGCCGCGCGCAGCAGCCACACGCGCTCCGCCCCGGCGGCGTCGCGCGGCGGATCGATGAGCTCCCACAGGAGCGCGTCGGCGCCGCGAGAGAAGGCCCACGGCGCGGCCATGGGGCGCTCGCCGTCATCGAGCCTCGCCGAGGCCCACGCGAGCGCGGCCGCCGCCCCCGCTGGGACGCGGTAGAGGTACCCCTCGACCACCGCGTCGGCGTCTCCGCCTGGAGCGCGCTGGTGCTGCGCGGCCATCAGCGCGTCGAGCGTCACGGTCGCGAGGTCTGAGCGCCCGCGTCGATGGAGCTCGCGCGGGATGTCTCTGAGCCTCGGGAGCGACACCGAAGAGGCCACGAGCTCACCGACCGCGGCGCGCGCGCTCTGCGGGGTCGCGTCGCTGAAGACCCGCGCGAACGCGTCGACCACCCGCGCCCGCCACTGCTCTCCGCGCAGCGCGACGCCCGACTGCGCCACGGCCCTCGCCGCGCGGTCGTAGGCGTTTCGACGCCAGAACACCTCGGCCGCGAGGGCCACCGCGCGCGGGCTCCGGTGATGCTCGAGGCTCGCCACGGCGACACGCTCCGCGTCGTCGAAGCGACCGAGGTCCGCGAGGGCCCTCGCAGCCTCTCCGAGCAGCGGCTCGTCGAGCGTCGAGAGCGCGGGCTCGACCGCGCGCAGCGCGCGTTGGGGTTCACCGCGCGCCCGCGCGAGCCTCGCGGCCGCCGTACGCGCGCTCGCCACGACGGAGGGAGGCGCGTCTCTCACGTCGCGCAGCCACGCGTCGGCGAGCCCCAGCGCCTCGTCGGTGCGGCCCTCCGCTTCGAGCCTTCGGACGTAGCCCTCGCGCGGCGCCCAGCTCGTCGGAGACCCGGTGATGATGGTCCTCCACGCTGCGTCGAGGGCGTCGGCCCGCACGCCGCGGACGCGTCCCGCGAGGTCGGCGGCGAGCGTCCGGCGCGAGAGCGGGAGCGTGGCGTCACCCGCCATCGCGACGAGGGCGTCTTGATCCGAGCGTCGCGCGAGGCACCACGCGGCGGCGTCGGAGCTCGGGATGTCCCTCAGCGTCGGCTCGCAGCACGAGCGCGTCAGCGCGACGTCTCGGAGCGAGTCTCCTGCGCGCAGCGCGAGCGACGCCCGATGCGCGGGCCTCGCGTCGAGGTGCGTCGCGAGCTTCTCGACGGAGACCCTCGCGCGCGCATCGCCTCGCTCGAACGACGCGAGCGCGATGTCGCACGATCGCAGGAGCGCCGCGGCGCCCGGGGAGAGCGGCGCGGCGAGGTCCTGCTGGAGCACGTCGGGCGCGAGGGTCGCGGCGCTCACATAGGCGACGTGGGTGGCCCAGAGCACGAAGTCGCGCACCGACTCGGGCGCGAGGGTGTTGAGCGCGTCGGCGAGCGTGGTGGCCTCGCTGTTGGCGCCCGCGTCGAGCGTCGAGGTGAGCTCTTCGAAGAGCGCCGAGAGCGCCACGGCGCGGTCGCGCGCGGTGACGAGCGAGGCGTCGAGAAAGGTCCCCTGCGTGGCGCGACGCGGCGAGAGCTCGACGAGCGCAGGAAGAATATCTGCCGTCCCACGCACCGGCGAAGCGCCGGCAGAGACCTCTCGCTGGAGCCTCAGGAGCGCCCGCTGCGCGTGCCCCCGCACCGCCGCGCGCGTGACCTCGACAGGAGCGCCCCTGAACGCGTCGAGAAGAAAGCCCTCGACCGCGACGCCCGCGCCGCCCTCACGCAGCGCCCGCTCGGCCCATGCGCGCGCGGCGTCGCCCTCGCGTCGCTCGACGAGCCGTCGGAACCAGAGGTATCGCGCGGTCTCGCTCGCGGCGTCCGAATGCGCCATCGCGCGCAGCGCGTCGTCGTCGCGCCGCGCCCACGCCCGCACCGGAGAGCTTTCAGGAAGCGTCTCCGCCGCCCTCATCGCCGCGGACTCGTAGCCCATGTGTCGCGCGAGCACGGCCTCGGCCTCGGGGTCACGTCGACCGAGCGCGCGCGCCCACGCGAGCGACGCGAGCGCCCTCGCGGCGATGAGGTCTGCGCCGTCGAGCGCGTCGGGTGTCTCGACGGCGAGCGCGGCGAGCGAGCGCGCGGCGGCCGAGAGCGTCTCGGGTGATCGCTGCCCCGACGACCACGCCACATCGAGCGCCGTGAGCGCCGCGAGCGAAGGACGCGACGGCGCGAGGAGCGGCCACGACGCGGCCTCGGGCGCGGCGCCTCCCGACGGCGCGAGCGGGTGCAACGGGGTCATCCCCGCGGAGACCTCCGCGACGAGCGCGACGAGGTCATCGAAGTCCGCGGCCTCGGGGAGCGAGCCCGCGTCGGTGCCGCCGAGCGAGAGCCTCCACCGTCCGTCGCGCCACACGGAGGTGACCGTGGGCGCGGTGCCATCGACGAGGCGTTGGAGTTCCGCGAGGGCCATGAGCGCCCTGCGATCGGGTCTCAGCCGGGCGCGTGAGGCGACGGCTTCTCTGAGCTCCGCGCCGCGCGTGGGGAGGCCCGCAGAGAGGTCCGCGCTCGGCCGCGGCGCATCGGTCTCGCGCGTCTCGACGAGCTGCACGCGCGCCCTCCGCGGCAGCACCACCAGGGTCGAGAGCGCCGCGGTGCCCGCGAGGCCGAGCGCGGCGATGACGCCGACGAACGACGCCGCCCTGCGCAAGCTCGACGGGTCGGCCACCATGCGACGCGATTAGCGCACCGAAGCGCCACCGCGATCAACCTTTGCGCATCATCGGGCGCCGCGTTGCCACCCGCTCTGCGGTTTTGCCGCGGCCCTCCACGCGGCGATGGGCGCGGGGTCGTACGGTTCGAGATCGACGGGAAGGGTTCCGAGCACGCGCACGCCGAAGGGCGTCGCGTAGACCCTGATCGCACGGAATCGCACGCCTGCCGCGTGGGCGATCCGCGCGGCGCGCGCGAAGGCGGGGTCGTGGGCGTCGCTCGGGCGCACGCATCGAGCGTCGGGGCGCTGCACGGTGAAGAGCACGGTGGCCTCCATCGAGCGGCGCGCCTCGCGCGTGAGGATCTCGAGGTGCTTCGTCGCGCGCTCGCTCACCGAGTCGGGGAAGTACGCGCGCTTGTCGGGGTACACGAGGTGACAGTTCTTGACCTCGATGTCGTGGGGCGCGCCGCGGGTGACGAGGTGAAAGTCCACGCGGCTGCCGGGCGCGTGGACGTGCTCGGGCGTGAGCGTGTCCCAGCGCGAGAGGCCGTGGAGGGCGCGCGCTTCGAGCATCGACTTCACGAGGCGGTTGGGGAGCGACGTGTCTGCGCCGACGAGCACGCCGTCGACCTCGATGATCGACCACGTCCACCGGAGCTTGCGCGTGGCGCTGAGCGCGGGCGAGAGCCACACGCGCGCGCCGGGCCGCACGAGGCCCTCCATCGATCCCGAGTTGACGCAGTGGGCGGTGACGGTCTCACCGGAGGCGAGGGAGACGTCGGCGAGAAAGCGGTCGTAGCGCCGTACGAGGGCGGCCTCGACGAGGGGCGCGGGCCACGGGAGGGCGAAGAGGCACTTGTCCATTCTGCTGGCACGCGCTCCAACGGGTTGACGCGGTCGGAGGGCAGAGCTTACATTCCGCGGCGAGTTTGAGAGTCCCATCCACGGGGGCGAACGGTTTCGACGTGGGCTGCAACGTGATCGATGGCACGACCGCCGGGCTCACAACGGCGTAAATACTGTGGGAACAAGAACTGCGAACGATAACGCGGTTTCCTACGCTCTCGCGGCCTGAAAAACCCCTGAGCCGTCGCGCGGCGAGTCTGCCGGTACTCGCAGCGCGGCGAAATCGAACTGGCTGGTCCCACGCTCGAGCACTCGGGGCGTGGGGCGAGATTAACAGGGAGCTGGTTCCGCGGATCGCACGCCTTCTGGCCTGAAGCGGGACGAGATCTGACAGAAGGCTACGTCGTGTAGAAGTCCTCGCCGAGCGCTTGCGGACCCGGGTTCGACTCCCGGCGCCTCCACTCTGTAACTGATTGAATCGATTCAGGAATCGCCTCGCGTGTAGCAAGGCGTGTAGCAAAGGGCAGGTCGGAGCAAAGCGGCTCCCCTGCCCTTTCTGCATTGTTCTCGGCCATTTCCGCGACGTCCGCGTTCGCCTCAGGCAGCGGGGTTTCCGGCTCGCGGCGCACGAGCTTGAGCTTTGCCACTTCGGCGCAGAGGGCCTCCCACGGGAACTCCGTGTAGATGTCGATGGTGCTCCCGTTTTTCTTGGGGTTGTGAGTGCACAGCTCCAGCAGGTCCTTGCGTGCCCCGTCGGTGCGGGCGAGCGAGATCATCGTGCGCCGCAGGTCGTGGCCCCGCCGCTGGCGGAACCCGAGCCCAGGCAGGTCCTCCTCGCGGAGACGCTTCCCGGAGTAGTTCTTGTCGCGCATGGTGTCGCCCTTGTGCCCCTCGCGCCGACGGTCGGTGTGCTCGGGCGGGCGCGGCACGACGAGGTCGTCGGGCGCGGGCGGGCGGCCCATCATCGCAGCCCAGCCCGTCTCCTTCCACGCGTCAAGCATCGCTGCGAGCGTCGGGTGCACGGGCATGTAGCGCGTGCGGCCGGTCTTGGTGCGCCCGCGCGCGTAGGAGGTCGCGATGACGAGGCGGCCGAGCGGTTCGTGCCCGGGGTCGTAGTGGCGCCACCGCAGGCCCGCTGCCTCGCCGTGTCGGAGCCCACCGATGCCTTCGAGCGCGTAGAGCATCTGACGATCGGCCGGGATGCGCGGGTCCGAGATCATCGTCACGAGCTCGGCGCGCGTGTAGATCGCGGTCGCGCGCCACTCGGGGTCGGCGTCCTCGTTGTCGCCGAGCTGGTACTTGGTGAGTACGCAGGGTGACGTGTCGATGAGGTCCGCGAGCTGAGCGTCGCGGAACATCGCCTTGAGCACCGAGTACACGTTGTAGATGCTCTTCGGCGCGAGCTTCCCCGCGGAGCGTAGCGCCGTGAAGAGCTCGATCAGGTGTCGCGCACGCACCTCGGCAATCGGCATCGAGCCGATCTTCGGGAGCGCGTGGATGCGGAGCCAGCGCGCGTCGTTCTCCCAATCGACGATGCCGAGCTTCTTCCGGTCCTCGGTCCACTTGTCGGCGTAACGCGCGACGGTCGTGGGGCCGCGCGCCGTCGCACCCAGCCCGGCCCCGGCGGGGGTCGTTTCCACCACC
>JBPOHC010000872.1:0-29570 GCA_052035985.1 Myxococcota bacterium
GCGGCGACAGCCCCATCGCGTTCCGCGAGAACGACACGGGCCTCGACGCCTTTCTCGGCGCGTGGTTCTGCCGCTCCGCGACGGGCTGGGTGATGATCCGCTGAGCGAGACGCTCAGCCCGCGGCGGGGGCGCTCTCCGTCGCGGACGCCTTATGCGACCCGTCGCCGAGCATGTTGCGGTCGAACTTCCGTCGGAACACCGCGAGCGCCACGGCCCCTACGCCGACCGCGAACCACAGCGTCGCGAAGCGCACGAGCAACACGCCGCACGCCGCGGCCTCGCGCGGCATCGACGGCACCGCGAGCGACTCCAGCAGCGCCTCCATCGTCGCCTCCGTTCCGCCGACGCCGCCGGGGAGCATCATCACGGCGCCCGCCACCGTGGCCACCGCGTAGACGAAGAACGACACGAAGACCGACACGGGGTGCTCGAGTCCACGGAGGATCACCCACAGCCCGAGGCACTCGAAGCCCCACGCGATGAGCGAGAGAATCGTCGGGAGCACCAGCGCCGAAGGGCCCGCGAGGAGCCGCAGCGCCGCGTAGGCTTCACGCGCGCGCGGCGCGAGCTTGCGGCCCACGGGGAGCCGCTCCGCGACCTTGATCACCGCCTCACCGAGCGAGGGCACGAAGATGAACACCAGCAGCGCGCCCACCATCACGGAGGCCGCGAGCGCGGGGAGGCGTCCGCCTTCGAACCAGAAGCTCCCGGTGACCGCGATGAGGATCAGCGCGATGAGGTCGGTGAGTCGGTCTGCGACGACCACGGGCGCGGTGCGAACGATCGACACGCCGCGGGCGCTCGCGAGGAGCGCGCTCTTGAAGACCTCGCCGGCCTTTGCGGGCGTGATCGACATGGCGAAGCCCGCGAGAAAGACCGTGAGGCTCTCGATCCAGGGCACGCCCTCGACCTTCAGCCGAAGGAGGTAGTACTGCCACTTGAGGAAGCGCAGCGCGTAGTTGCCTGACGCGAGGGCGAGGGCGACGAAGAAGGTCCACCACTGAAAGTGCGACAGCGCCGCGCGCAGCTTGCCCACGTCGTTGTAGAGCACGAAGGCCGCGTACACGAAGACGACGAGCATCGTGACGGCGAGGATCTTGCGGACGTTCATCGGGGCGACTGTCTCGGTGCGTTCGAAGCGCGACGCGCGCGGTGACGGGCGCGGAGCGACCAGGTGAGGAGTGCGACGACGGCGACGAGCACCACGGCGACGGTGGGGGCTCGGGGGAGCGCGACGAGGCCCCGCTGGAGCGTCCCCGCGGGAGGGCGCTCATACACCACGCGCTGCCACGCGACGAGGAGTGTCAGGAGCGATCCCACGGGGCTCACTCTTCGGAGCGGAGGCCGTGCTTGCGGAAGAGGTCTCGGAGGTAGTGCCGCTCGATGCCCGCGAGCGCCGCCGCGCGCGAGAGGTTGTTGCCCGTGCGCTGGAGGAGCCGCGAGAGGTAGTCCTTCTCGAACTCGTCGATGAGCGTGCGCTTGGCCTCTTTGAAGGGCGCGATGGGGTCGTTGACGTTGGGCACCGCCGCGGCGGGAGGCACCGCGCTCGCGGGCGACGGAGCCCTCGCGCGCTCGCCCGACAGCATGCGTTCGAACGCGAGGTCGGCGTTGGTGATGACCGCGCCCTCGGCCATCATCGCGGCGCGCTCGACGGTGCTCTTGAGCTCTCGCACGTTGCCCGCGTACTCGCGGCGCTGGAGCTCGTTGAGGGCCTCGGGCGAGATGGCGCGCGCGCCCTGTCCCGGCGGCAGCCGCTGGATGAAGTGATGCACCAGCAGGGGCACGTCTTCGGGCCGCTCGCGCATCGGGGGAATGGTCACCCGCGCCTGCGCGAGGCGGTAGTAGAGGTCCTCGCGGAACTTGCCCTGGTTGATCATCGTGCGCAGGTCGCGCCACGTCGCGGAGATGACCCGCACCTGCACGGGCCTCGGCGTCGTCGATCCGACGCGCACGACCTCGCGGCGCTCGAGCACGCGCAGGAGCTTGGGCTGGAGCTCGATGGGCAGCTCGCCCACCTCGTCGAGGAAGACCGTTCCCCCTTCGGCGGCTTCGAAGACGCCGACGCGTCGCTCGCTCGCGCCCGTGAAAGCGCCGCGCTCGTGACCGAACAGCACGCTCTCGGCGAGGGTGTTGGGAATCGCCGTGCAGTCGAGGACGACGAAGGGTCCGCTCGCGTAGTTGCTCGCGTCGTGGACGGCCCTCGCGGCGAGCTCCTTGCCGGTGCCCGTCTGGCCTTCGATGAGGATCGAGAGGTCGGTGCGCGCGAGGCGCGCGAGCGTGGAGAAGAGCTCGCGCATGGCGACGTTGCGACCGCGTAGCTCGCCGAACGCGGGGAGGTCGGCGACCTCGGTGGCGAAGGGCGCGTCGAGCTCCACGCGCAGGATCGAGCTGCCGACTTCGAGCGTCGCGCCCGAGGGGACGACGGCCTTTTCGAGCCTGGCGCCCGCGTAGAGGGTGCCGTTGCGCGACGAGAGGTCGGTGATCTGGATGCCGCCTCGCTCCTCCGCGGCGCAGATCTCGAGGTGGAACGACGAGACGGTCTGGTCGTTGAGGCGAAAGTCACAGCCCGCAGCGCGGCCTACGATGGCGCGGTGCACGGCGAAGACCTGATCGTGCCCGGCGTCGGGGCCTGCGATGACGGAGACGTGGACGCCGCGCACCGTCGGGCCGCGGAGGCGGTCGGCCTGGATGGTGCGAGTGTGCTCCATGTCGAGGAAGCTTGGGTTCTCCCGGGTCACGGCCCGGTAGTCTGCCATCGGGCCTCGCGGCTGCACAGAGCGGAGCGCGGAGGTTCGTACGTCTGCGCGTCGTTGCCGTCGGAGCGGGTGCGCCGTTCGGGTTTTCTCTGCGAGGCCCTCTGGCGTCGCATCGAGAACGATGGGTATTGAATCGCACAATGGGATAGTCTCCCGCGCCGTGACCGATCGCCCCGTCAAGCCCGCTCGCAAGGCGTTCCGCGAAGACGTGTGGAACCTCCCCAACGCGCTCACGATGGCGCGCGTGGCGCTGATCCCCGTGGTGCTCTGGTACCTCGCGTCGGGCACGCCGCGCGACTCGTTCATCGCCGCGTGGCTCTACGGCGCGAGCGCGGTCACCGACCTCCTCGACGGCTACCTCGCGCGCAAGTGGAACCTCATCAGCGTCTTCGGCAAGTTCATGGACCCGCTCGCCGACAAGCTCCTGGTGATGGCCACGCTGGTCTACCTCACGCGCATGGGCCGCATCGAGCCGTGGATCGTCGTGGTGCTCCTCGGTCGTGAGATCTCGATCACGGGGCTGCGCTCCATCGCGTCGAGCGAGGGCGTGGTCATCGCCGCGGGCGAGAGCGGCAAGTGGAAGACGGCCCTTCAGATGGTGGGCATCCTCTGTCTGGTGCTGCACTTTCCCCACCGCGTGCTGCCGTGGTGGCCCGACCCCATCGACCTGAACCTCGTGGGTGAGTGGCTCGTGCTGCTCTCGCTGGTCTTCTCGGTGACCTCCGCGGTCGAGTACCTGCGGCTCTTCATCGCCGCGGTCGAAGCCAAGGAGCAGCGCCTCGGCGCGTGACCCTCAGGCCTCCGCCGCGTCGCCCTCGGGCCCTTCGCCCTCTTCGACACCGCGCGGAATGACGAACGCGAACACGCTCCCGCCGCCCTCGCGGGAGCGCACCTCGACGCGTCCGCCGTGGGCATCCGCCACGCGCTTGACGATCGCGAGCCCGAGCCCGGTGCCTCGCGCGGTGCCCGAGTAGAACGTGTCGAAGAGCTTCTCTCGCAGCTCGGGCGCGACGCCCGGTCCGCGGTCGAGCACCGCGATCTCGGCCTCGTCTCCGACGGCCCGCACCTCGACGAGCACGTCTCCGCCCTTGCGCGACGCCTGCGACGCGTTTCGCACGAGGTTCCAGAGCACCTGACGCACCTGGTTTCCGTCGGCGAGCGCCATCACCGAGGGGTCTCCGCCCGCGGTGATGTGGACGTTCTGCTCGGGGCCTCCCGATGTCTGCGCGAGGGTCACCACCTCGCCCGCGAGCGACGACAGGTCCGTGGGCCGGAGCTCCGGCGGCCTCGGCCGCGCGAACTGGAGCATGTCGGTCACGAGCTGGTTGAGCCGCTCGACGTCGCGGCTCACGGTCATGAGCAGCTTGCGCTCCTCGGCGTCGAGCGTGGCGGTCTCTCGCACGAGCTCCACGCAGCCCGAGATGGCGCCGAGGGGGTTGCGGATCTCATGCGCGAGCCCCGCCGCGAGGCGCCCGAGCACGGCGAAGCGCTCGGCCTGCTCCACGGCGTTGCGGAGTCGCTCCTCGCGCGAGCGGTTGTCGATGATGACCACGCCGCCGCGCGCGGCCGCGGTGTTGTCGTAGAGCGGCGCGCAGTGAAAGGCCACGGGGAGCGGGCCCTCGGCGGTCTCGAGCGACGTGTCACCCGAGCCCGTCGCGCCCTGGAGCACCCCGTCGGGGAGAAAGGGCATGAGCGTCCGCGCGTCGGAGTTCAGGAGCTCTCCCGCGGAGTGCCCGAACATCTGCGCCGCGACGGGGTTCGCGCTGTCGATGTGACCCGCGCCGTCGAAGGTGATGATCGCCACGGGGATCGACCGCAGCACGTCTTCGTAGAGCCGCGCGAGGCTCGCGCGCGACACCTCGGCGCGGAGCAGCGCGTCGCCCGTGAGCACGAGGCGGTCTGCGAGCGTCCCGCCGATCGCGGTGATGAGCACCACGGCGGTGACGGTCACCACCATCTGGTAGGTCGTCTCGATGGGGTTCGAAAAGATGGTCCGCTGGTCCGCGGGCGGGAGCAGAAAGCCCGTCGCCATCGCGAGCGCGAGGATGCCGTAGAGACCCAGCGAGCTCACGGCCGTCCAGAGCGTCGCGTTGCCGCCGAGCACGAGCGCCGCCGTGAGCGTGCTGAGACCGAAGAAGGTGCTGAGCGGCGAGGAGGCGCCCCCCGTCGCGTAGGCGAGCAGCGTCCACGCGACGAGGTCGAGCGCGATGCTCACCGACGTGAGCCGCTCGAGCCGCGCCGCGGGCGCGCCCCTGATCTGGAGCACATACCCGAGCGAGAGCAGATAGATCGTGATGATGACCGCGAGGAGCAGCCGCGGCGTCGGGCCGTCGAGGGAGTGCCCCTCGGCGAGGTACACCGCGACGGTGCCGCCGAAGATCACGGTGCACACGAGGAGGCGCGCGGCCGTGAGCCACAAGAAGCGCTGACGCTGTTGGGAGTCGGTGCCCCCTACGAGGGCGACGGGGTCGATCGCAGGGGCCATCGGAGCGCGCGCAGGGCCGTCACTCGGCCTTGACGTTGCCTGCCATCGTGAAGATCGGCAGGTACATCGCGATGATCATCGTGCCGACGGAGCCGCCGATGAAGACCATCATGATGGGCTCGATGAGCGAGGTGAGGGCGGCGACCGAGACGTCGACCTCGTCCTCGTAGAAGTCGGCGATCTTGTTGAGCATGGTGTCGAGCGCGCCGGTCTGCTCGCCGACGGCGATCATCTGCACCACCATCGAGGGGAACACCTTCGTCTCGCCGAGGGGCTCCGCCATGTTCTTGCCCTCGGCGATCTTCGCGCGCGCCTGGAGCACGGCCTGCTCGATGACCCAGTTGCCCGCGCTCTTGGCGACGATCTCCATCGCGTCGAGGATGGGCACGCCCGACGAGAGGAGCGTGCCGAGCGTGCGGGTGAAGCGCGCCACGGCGATCTTGCGCATCGTGGTGCCGAGCGCCGGGGCGTTGAGCACGAACTTGTCGAGCGCGACGATGCCCTGCTGCGTCTTCGACCACTTCCTGAACGCGTAGCCGCCGCCGACGATGCCGCCGATGATGTAGAAGAGGTTCTCGACGATGAAGTGAGACATGTCGATGACGTTCTGCGTGAGGCCCGGGAGCTGCCCGCCGAACTCCTTGAACATGTTCTCGAAGGTCGGGATCACGAAGACCATCATGATGCCGATGACCGCCACGGCGATGCACATGACGCCGATGGGGTACGTGAGCGCGCTCTTGACCTGGCGCTTGAGCTTCGCGTTCTTCTCGATGTAGGCCGCGATGCGCCCGAGGATCGAGTCGAGGATGCCGCCGATCTCGCCCGCGCGGACGAGGTTGCAGAACAGCACGTCGAAGACCTCGGGGTGCTTCTCGAGCGAGTCGCTGAAGGTGTTGCCGCCCTCGACGTCGACCTTCACCTGCTTGAGCACGCGCTGAAAGGCCGGGTTCTCCGCCTGCGACGAGAGGATCTCGAGGCACTGCACGAGGGGCAGACCCGCGTCGATCATCGTCGAGAACTGACGCGTGAAGATGATGATGTCCTTCTCGGACACGCTCCCGCCGCCCGTGGGGAGGCTGAACGAGAAGCCCTTCTTCTTCACGGAGACGGGCGTGAGCTGCTGCTGCCTGAGCTTTACTCCAGCCGCGGCCTCGTCGTCGGCCTCCAGCGTGCCGGTCTTGGTCTCGCCCGATCGGGTCTTCGCCTCGTAGATGAACTGCGGCATCGCGGGGCGATCGTATCGGTCTTGAGGCGCGCGGGTCAAAGCCCGTCACGCGCCCGATGCAGTTCGTCTGCGCGCGTCGCGGTGTCGGTCGGTGTGCGCGAGGACCCGGAGGGCCGCGCGCTCGCTGGTGTCGAGGGATCGCGACGACGGTCAGGAGCCGCGCGTCGACGTGGCGGGGCGCGGCGCGTTGTCGAGGATCTGCTGGAGCTCGATCACGTCAGACGACCGCCCGAGGGCCTCCTCTGCGGTGATCTGGCGTCGCACCACGAGGGCCGCGAGCGCCTGATTCATGGTCTGCATGCCCGTGGTCGACTGGCCCATCTGCATGTGCGAGTAGATCTGATGGATCTTGTCCTCGCGGATGATGGACTTGATCGCGGGGGTGGGGATGAGCACCTCGACGGCGGCGACGCGTCCGACCCCCGTGGCGCGCGGCAGGAGGAGTTGCGTAATCACCCCCTGGAGCACGAACGAGAGCTGCACCCGCACCTGCTGCTGCTGGTGCGCGGGGAACATGTCGATGATGCGTGTGATGGCCTGCCACGCGCTGTTGGTGTGCAGCGTGCCGAAGACCATGTGGCCCGTCTCGGCGATGGTGAGGGCGGCCTCGACGGTCTCCTGATCGCGGAGCTCTCCGATGAGCACCACGTCGGGGTCCTGCCGGAGCGCGTAGCGGAGCGCGTCTTTGAAGGTCGACGTGTCGACGCCGATCTCGCGCTGGTTCACCACGCAGTTTTTGTTGGCGTGCATGTACTCGATCGGGTCTTCGATCGTGAGGATGTGCTGCCGGGTCTCGGTGTTGATCTTGTCGATGATGGCCGCGAGCGTGGTGGTCTTGCCCGAGCCCGTGGGGCCCGTGATGAGCACCAGGCCGCGGTTGCGCACCGAGAAATCGCTCACGACGGGCGGGAGGCCGAGCTCCTCGACGGAGAGGATCTTGAACGGGATCGCGCGGAACGCGGCGGCCACGGCGCCGCGCTGCATGAACACGTTGGCGCGGAAGCGCGCGAGGTTCTTCACCCCGAACGACAGGTCGAGCTCGCAGGTCGATTCGAACTGCCTGCGCTGCTCCTCGGTGAGGATCGAGTAGCAGAGGCGCTGCGTGTCCGACGGCGTGAGCACGGCGCAGCGGCGCAGCGGCACGAGCTGGTCGTCGACGCGCAGCACCGGCGGCGACCCCGTGGTGATGTGCAGGTCGCTCGCGCTCTTCTCGACCATGACCTTGAGCAGGTCGAGGAGCGTGGGCTGGATGGGCTCGACGGAGGACATCGCGCGCCTCTCTCGCGGGTCAGTGTCCGCCACCGCCGCCCGCCGACTTGTTGGAGTCAGACGTGGTGCAGCGGACGATCTCCTCGGTGGTGGTCACGCCCTCGAGGGCCTTCGAGATGCCCGACATGCGCAGCGTCTGGAGGCCGCACTTGATCGCCTGCGTCTTGAGCTCCGCCGCCGAGGCGCCCTGGAGCACGAGCTCCTTGATCTCGTCCCACATGGGCATGACCTCGTAGAGCGCGACGCGGCCCTTGTAGCCCGTGCCGTTGCAGGTCGAGCAGCCGGTGCCCTTCATGAGCGTCCCGTTGGTGCGCTGGATGTCCTCTTCCTTGAAGCCGATCTCGCGCATGAGCTCGAGGGTCACCTTCACCTCGGCCTTGCAGTCCTTGCAGACGCGGCGCGCGAGGCGCTGGGCGAGGATGAGGTTCGTCGCGGCGGTGACCATGAAGGGCTCGATGCCCATGTTGAGGAGGCGCGAGACCGTGCCCGGGGCGTCGTTGGTGTGCAGCGTCGAGAGCACCATGTGGCCCGTGAGCGCGGCCTTCACCGCGATCTCCGCCGTCTCGAAGTCGCGGATCTCGCCCACCATGATGATGTCCGGGTCCTGCCGGAGGAACGAGCGCAGCGCCGCGGCGAAGTTCAGGCCGATGTCGTCGTGCATCTGGCACTGGTTGATGCCCGGGAGGTTGTACTCCACGGGGTCCTCCGCGGTGCTGATGTTCTCCGTGGTCTTGTTGAGCTCGGCGAGCGCGGAGTAGAGCGTCGTGGTCTTGCCCGAGCCCGTGGGGCCCGTCACCAGCACCATCCCGAAGGGGTTATGGATGGCCTTCATGAACCACTCGAGCTGGGTCTTTTCGAAGCCCAGCTTGGTCATGTCGAGCTGGAGGTTCGACTTGTCGAGCAGACGCATCACGATCTTCTCGCCCCAGATCGTGGGGAGGACCGAGACGCGGTAGTCCATCTCCTTGCCGCCGCCGAGCTTGAGCTTGATGCGCCCGTCCTGCGGGAGTCGCCGCTCGGCGATGTCGAGGCTCGACATGATCTTCACGCGCGACGAGATGGCGTTCTTCATCTTGATCGGCGGCTTGAGCTCCTCGCGGAGCACGCCGTCGACGCGATAGCGGACGCGCATCATCTTCTCGTACGGCTCGATGTGGATGTCGCTCGCGCGCACCTTGATGGCGTCGAGGAGGATCGCGTTCACGAGGCGCACCACGGGGGCGTCTTCGCTGGCCTTCGTGAGCTCGACGAGGTTCTCGGCGTCCTCTTCGTCGCTGCCGAACTCGACGTCGACGTCGCCGAGGTCGCCGATGATCGAGTCGAGGTCGACGGTCTGAACCGCGCTGCCGCCGCCCGCGGCCGCGGCGGGGACGAAGAGCTTCTCGATCGCGGCGGCGATCGCCAGCTCGCTCGCCACCGCGGGCTCGACGTTGTAGCCCGTGAGGAACTTGATGTCGTCGATGGCGTGGAGGTTCGTCGGGTCGCTCATGGCGACGATGAGCGACGAGCCGGCCTTCGAGATCGGGATGACCTTGTGCTTCTCGCACACGTCGCGCGTGACGACCTTGCCGAGCTCCGCGTCGAGCTCCACCGCCGACAGGTCGATGGAGGGGACGCGATACTCCTGCGAGAGGAAGTTCGTGATCTCTCGGTCGGAGATGAAGCCGAGGCGCGCGAGCGCGGCGCCGAGGTTCACGCCAGAGCGCTTCTGCTCCTCCTGCGCCTGACGGAGCTGCGCGAGCGAGATGCGCTTCTCACGTACGAGGAGTTCGCCCAGGCGATTGCCGGTAGACATTCAGTTGCTCCTTGGTACAAATCGACGCCGCCGCGTCGGTGCGTCCGCGCGTCGCGGTAGACCAACGCTTCTATCACGTCCGACCGAGGATCTTCCATGTGGACGTGGCTGTCCCGGGTGTTCCGTTCGTCGAGCGCCGCAGCGCGCGCCGAGGCCGAAGGGAGGATCGAGGACGCCGCGCGGCTCTACGTCGAGAACGGCGACCGCGCGCAGGCCGTCGAGGTCTACCTCCGCGCCGCCGAGACCGCGCGCACCCTCGAAGACCGCAGAGAGTTCCTCACGCGCGCCAACGGCCTCGCGCGCACCCCCGAGCACCGCGCCGGCGCGCGCTGGGCCTTCGCGCTGGTCATCCTCGCCGGGGCCGAGGCCGCCGCGCCTCGCACCGACGAAGACCGCCGCCGACTGCAAGAGGCCGCCGAAGACCTCGAGCGCCTCGGCGCCTGGCGCGACGCGGGCTCGGCCTACGCGCTCCTCGAAGACCGCGAGGCCGTGGTGCGCGTGCTCACCCTCTCGGGCGAGGTCGACGCGCTCGAGAAGCTCACGGGCACCCGCGACGAGGCCGACCGAAAGGGCCTCCGCCGCCGCCGCGCCCTCGAAGGCTTCGACGCCCTGTGGCGCTCGGGCGACCGTCCTCGCGCGATGAAAGACCTCCAGACATGGGTCTCGGCCAACGCCGACGACCACGAGGCCCGCACCACGCTCGACGCGCGCGCCGCCTCGCTCCTCCGCGACGGGCGCTTCGAGTTCGAAGTCGACGGAGCGCGCACGCTCGCCGTGGGGCGCTTTCCCGTGACGCTCGGGCGCGAGGCCGACGTGGTGCTCCGCGGCGCCTCGGTGTCGCGTCGGCACTGCGCCATCGAGCTCGACGCGGGGCGTTTCGTTGTCCGCGACGCGGGGAGCCGCGCGGGCACGCTCCTCGACTCGGTGCCCATCGCGGCGCCCCTCACGCTGGCGCCCGGCGCGACGGTGGGCCTCGGCGGCGACCTCGCGCTGCGCGTCTCCGCCGCCGACGAGGGCGCCCTCTCGCTCGAAGTCGAGCGCGGCATGGACCGCGGTCGAAAGCTGCTCCTCGTCTCTCGGAGCTTCGCGCTCCCGTGCGGCGCCGTGCGCTTCGAAGCCGACGGCCCCGTCGTGTCACCGAGCGGGGCCGTCTCGCTCAACGGTCAGAAGGTCGCCGTCGATTTCACCCTCGCGCGCGGAGACCGCGTCGAGGTGCCGGGCCACACGCTGCTCGTGCCCTGAGCCCGATCAGCCGCCGAGGGCCTTGCGAAACGCCTTCACGAGCAGCCCGTCGTCGGCGAACACCTCGGCCACGTGCGACGACTCCATCACCACGTTCACCGCGGCGCGCACCGCGCGGTCGCCGGAGCTGGTCTTCATCATCGCGTCGAGCACCTCCTCGACGAGCTCGGGCCGCTCGCCCTCTTCGAACTCCAGCTCACCCGCGGATTCGAGCTGCTTCAGGCACTTGTCGACGGCCTCGTAGGCGGCCTTGAAGCGCTCGCTGCGCTCGCCCTCGGGCGCGGTGCTCGCGCGCGTCGACCACGCCTTCGCCGCGGCTGCGATGGTGGCGTCGGGGTGCTTCGTGAGCGAGGTCACGTACGCGGGGACGGAGCGGTTCTTCGCCGCGCGCTCGAGGTCGCGCAGGCGTTCGAGGAGCGTGCGCTGCGGCGCGCTGAGGCCCGACTCTTCGAAGCCCGCGGGCAGCCCGAGCGTGCGCGTCTTGGCGAACTTCACGAGCGCGCGCAGGAGGTTGGCGCGCGCGGGGTCACCGGCCTTGGGCGCCCCCGTCTCGAGCCGCGTCTCGGGCCACGAGCCCGCCTTGAGCGCGCGATAGAACGTCGAGGGAGACAAGGCCCTCAGCGCCGCGAGCGCGCCGACGCCCGAGAGCGCAGAGCGGTTCCAGAGGTCGCGGGGAGGGGCGTCGCGGTCGAGGTCGCGGGCGTCGTCGTCGTCGTCGTCGGCCGTCTCGCGCAGCACCGTGGCCCACTCGAGCAGCGACGCCGTCGACGCGAAGTGAGGGCCCGTGGCCTCGCCCGCGCGCGTGACGAAGAACGCCCTGTGCTCGCCGCGAGGGTCGGGGCAGCGGTCGATGACCAGCAGCGCGCCGTCGGAGCTCGAGCCCGCGGGCGTGAGGTCGGCGCAACCGACGGCCCACACGACGTCGGCCCACGCGTCGTTGCCCACGGCGAGCGCGGGCCACGGGTCGGGTACGTCCGCGCGCCCGAACGAGCACGCCCACGAGTCGAAGGGGCGCGCGCGAAGCAGCGCCGCCGTCGCGTCCGCGGGGTTGTCAGGGAGCTCGGGGATCGGGCCGCCGCCGGCCGCGCTCCACCATGCGACCGCAGCGTCGAGATGAGCAGAAGAAGGCATCGTTTCGGGTTACCTCGGGCGGAGGGTGGCGCGGCGTCTGGCCGCTTGCAAGAGCTACGCAGCGCCGCTGCGCGATGACGTCATGGCCTCGTCGCTCGGGCCATTCAGAGCAGCGACCGCGCGCGGCGGACGAGGGCCTGCACGCGCTCGTGTGAGAGGACTCCGAGCGCCTTCGAGGTGCGACGCTCGACGGCGATGGGGTGACCGACCGAGAGCGCGACGCGCGTACGAGGCGCGGTGAGGACGCGCTTCGCGTGGGCGGTGAAGGGCTCCTGAAAGAAGATCGCGTGCGGCCCGTCGTAGGCGATGCCGACGGGGAGCACCTCGCCGCCCGAGCGCGTGATGGCGACGAAGGCGCCGGGCTGAAAGGGCCGCACCTCGTCGTCGGGGTACGTGGTCCCCTCGGCGAAGACGGTGACCGTGTGGCGCTCCGAGAGCCGATCGCTCACGACGCGGATCGAGGCCGCGCCGCTCGTGGCCGACGAGCGGTCGACGTAGAGCGTCTCGCTGAAGCCCGCGAGCCACCCGATGACGGGCCACTTCGCGAGGTCGTCGCGCGAGAGCATGTGCCCCCCGAAGCGCGAGAGCAGCACGAGGATGTCGAGCATCGAGCGGTGATTCGAAACGATCATCCGACCGCCCTCGGGCACGGGGCCGAGCGGGGGCGAGGGGAGGTCGTCGATCACCGCGACGCCGAGGCGGTCGAGCATCGCGCGCGACCACCACGTCACGTAGCGCCGACGGCGCTCGTAGCTCAATCCCCGCCAGCGCTCCTCCGAGAGGAACAGCGTCGCCCCGACCGCGGTGGTGGCCGCCATGCGCCCGAGGCGCAGGGATGCGCGGGGCAGCGTGGCGGCGAGCGAGAGCGCCTCGACGGTGTGCATGGGGGGCGACGTGCCTACAACGGTTGCGTCGCCCGCGCAACGAGGTCAGTTGCCCGCCGCGGCTTCGGCGTTGGCCTCCGCGGGGCGGTCGTCGTCGGTGTTCTGGTTGGCGCGCGAGTGACGGATCACCACGCGGCTCCCGGGGCGCCCCTCGGTGGCGTAGACGCCGTGCCAGCGCTCGGGCAGCGGCGGGTCAGACCAGTACGCGATCCAGCGCGCGTCGAGGGGCGCGAGGTTCACGCAGCCGTGCGACATGCGCCAGCCGAAGTGCGAGTGCCAGAACGCGCCGTGCAGCGCGTAGGAGCCCTGGAAGTACATCACCCACGGCACGTCCTCGATGCTGTACACGCCGTTGGGGGTCTCGCCGTCCATCGAGTTGGTGACGTGCTTGCTGAGGATTCGAAACGACCCCGTGGGGGTTTCGAAGTTGTGCTCGCGGTCGTCGCTCGCGCGCCCCGACGCGATGAGCGCCACGTACACCGGACGCGGGCCCTCGTAGGCCGCGAGGATCTGCTCGTCGAGGTCGATGTCGATCCATTTCTCGTTGGGGCCGGTGCCCTCGGGCGGCGTCTCGAGCGTCGCGCGTCGCACCTGCCGCGCGCTCACGGCCATGCCGTCGGTCGTGCGGTAGTACGCCCACCGCCCGCCCGCCATGATGGGCGGAGCATCGGCGAGGGCGACGCCCGTGAGCCTCGGGAGCCGGTGGTGCGCGCCGAGGCTCCCCGTCGGCGAAGCCCTGTAATTATAGGCGGTTTCGGCGATCACGAAGGCGTACGGGAGCGTCGTGCGCTCGTCGAGCACGGTGCCCTGGTTGGGCGACCAGTGGTGCACCTCGCCCATGCGACTCTCGCGCACGAAGCCCCCCGACTGCGTGTGCCAGTAGCGCTCCCCGACCTCGTCGTCGCGCATGGTGCGGTCGAGGGCGAGGTACATCCCGACCTTGAGCCGACGGATCATCGGGCTCGACGCGGGGCCGCGGAGCTCGGCGAGCGTGCGCGGGTTGGCCCGCACCGCGGGCACGTTCGTGGGGCGCTGCGCGGTCGTGTTGTCGAAGCGCTCGTCGGGCGTGCTCGCGTAGCGCCAGGGCTCGTAGAGGTGCAGGTCCTCGGTGGTGGGCAGGCGGCGGTAGAGCACGGTCATCCCGTAGACGATGCCCATGCGGTAGGGCATTCCGGCGTCGTAGTCGGGCTGCACGGGGGCCATGAAATCGCGGTTGGGCCAGCGCGAGGCCATGGCGCCGCCGACGCAGACGTAGCCGCCGTCGCGGATGCGATACCAGCCGCCCTCGGGGTTGCGCGACCGCTGGTGAACGACGCACGTCATCGCGTTCACCGGGCCCTCGACGGCGTCGACCACGGCGCCCGCGCGGAGGTACCCCATGTTCCTGGAGTGCCGATCGGGCTCGAGGTGGACCGGCGTCCAGATCGTCGTGGCCATGATCCGCGTGTAGGGGACGATGGGCGGCCCGGCGTCGCGTCGGGCGTCGCGGGCGACGTCGCGGGGCGCGTCGAGGGCGGCCGGGGCGACGTCGGGGGCGCGGGTCAGCGCGTCGCGCGCGGCGTCGCTCGCGTCGGGGCGCGCGGGCTTGCACGCGGCGACGGCGACAGAGAGCGTGAGGAGTGTGCGGAGGCGTTGGGGCATCGAAGCGCGGGCGGAGCGTTACCGCGCATCGCGTCTGGCATCAACGGGAGAGGTCACGCGTCGGGAGAGGGGGCGACGCCCGCGTCGGCGGTGCCGGGCATCGGGGGGTCCGTCGCGCCCGCGCAGCTCTGGAGCCGCATCATCACGTCGTTGCAGGCGTCGGCGGGGACGGGCTCGCCGCGCGGGCACGTCACCCCGTTTCGCGCCATGCACGAGAGGAACTCGTCGAAGACGTCGGGGCACGTCGACGCGAAGGCGTCGCCGGAGCTCGAGCAGCTCTCGACGCAGTTGTCCATCGGTCGACCGCACGCGGTGGCGATCTGGCTGCACGCGAGGGCGCAGCCGGGATAGCTCGCCGTGCCTCCATCGACGGGCGGGGGCGGCGGAGGCGGAGGCGGAGGCGGAGGCGGAGGCGGAGTCGACGAGGCGCAGCTCTGGAAGTCGCGTGAGATCGACTCGCACGAGGGCGAGACGCTCACGCCGCCGCCAGCGCGGCACACGAAGCCGTTGGTGGCCACGCAGTCGACGAGGGCGACGAAGGGCATGTAGCAGCGGTCGGCGAACATCGTGGCCGACGCGGTGCAGTCGTTGGTGCAGCTGCGCGACGAGCCGGGGCAGTCGCGTGCCTGGCGGTCACAGGCGCGTGCGCAGAGGGCACGCAGCGGCGAGTCTGCGTCAGGGGGAGGGATCGGCACGTCGACGCGTCCGCCGTCGACGATGGGCGGCGGGAGGGCGTCAGGGCGTCCGCCGTCGACGCGCGGCGGCGGAGGAGGGGGAGGGAGAGGCACGTCGAGGATGCTCGCGTCGACGGTGGGCGGCGGGTTGCTCGCGTCGACGAAGACGCTGTCGACGGAGGCGGGGACGTCGTCGCCGATGGGCACGATGACTTGAGACCCGCAGGCCGAGACGAGGGCCGCGACGGTCGTGACGAGCAGCTTCGAGGTGCGCACTGGAGTAGCTCCGCGTGAGGGGCGATGCAGGGGTGATGATCGGCGCCCCGTGTTGCGAGGCGCCGCGATCCTGCGCTTGATCTCAGTGCAGTTCCAGTGCCGCGAAGCGCGGACGGGTCAGACGTGGCTCACGACCCACCACGCGCCGCAGAGCATCGACGCGACGCCGACGGGCACGCGCAGGCCCCGCTCGAGGAGCTTCGCCGCGCCCGCAGCGCGCTGCGCGAACCACCCCACCGCGAACATCGAGAGCACCACGCCCGCGCCGAAGAGCGTCACGCCGAGGAGCAGCGACACCGTGCGCTGCCGCGCCATGAGCGGGAGCAGGAGCAGCAGCCCGCGCACGCCCGAGAGCCCGAACACCGCGCCTGCGAGGGTCTGAAAGCGCCCCCCCGCCCACGTCGGGATCACCACGCCCTCGTGGTCGTGCGTGTGCCCCGCTGCGCCGTGCGTGTGCGTCCCGAGGCCGCCGTGCGTGTGCGGGATCAGCGCGCGCTTCGAGAGCACCGTCCAGCACCCGAGGATGAGCAGCGAGACGCCGCCGACCACCTCGAGCGCAGACTCCCAGCGCTCGGGGATCGCGAGGCCCGTGACCGCCGCGATGAGGGCGCCCGCCGCTAGCACGACCGTGTGACCTACGCCGAAGCGGAGGCTCACGCCCGCGGCCTGACGCATCCCTCCGCCCGCGGTGGAGAGGGCCCCGATCGCGAGGCAGTGATCGGGGCCGAGGCCGTGGAGGAGGCCCTGACCGAAGAGCGACAGCAGCGCCGGAAACATCGGGCGGATCGTACCCGTGTCACGATTCAAAACAAGAGTGCTACGTGAGTTCTGCGCGGTCGCGGGGGTGTTGTGGCGAAGGGTCGCGTGAGCGATTGACGAGACGACGCGCGACGTGCAACACGCCCGAACGCCCAATGAAGACGCGCGGGATGACCCAGGGGGATTTCCACCAGATCGTGTCGGTGATCGACCAGTGGTGGGCGGGGCCGACGTCGGCGCTCGCGCACCCGCTGTTCTTCTACGAGTTCGGTCGCTACGCGCTCATCGCCGAGGAGGACGAGCGCATGGCGGGCTTCCTCCTGGGGTTCATCACCGAGGGGCCGCCGCGCGTGGCGTACGTGCACCTCGTGGGCATCGACCCGTCGGGCCGTCGGCGCGGCGTCGGGCGCACGCTCTACGAGGAGTTCACCCGTCAGGCGCGCGAGGCGGGCGCCGTGCGCATCAAGGCGATCACGACGCCGGGCAACCAGGGCAGCGTCGAGTTTCACAAGGCCCTCGGGTACTCCGTGGAGCTCGTGTCCGATTACGCGGGGCCCAACCGCGCCCGGTACGTCTTCGTTCGCGACCTGTGATCGATCGCGTTGAATCTCGCGTGCGTGGCGCTGTAGGCTCCGCACGCGCCGCCCGGACTCGCCGTCTCCATCGGTCGTCGAGCCCTCTCCAACGCGGCACCTGACGAGGAATCCCATGACCACGAGCCCGATCGCCGCGACCGCCGGCGCAGCACGTCAGCGCCTCGCCTCCTCGCTCGCCGCGTTGCAGCAGGACCCGTCGCTCCCGGCGCCCGTCCTCGAGGTCGTCTCGGGCCTCGCGCGCGCCATGGGTCCGCTCTTTCAGGTCGAGCGCGGCACCGGGAGCCCATCGCTGCTCTTCGCCGCGCGCTCGGTGCTCCAAGAGACGCTCGGTCGGATGCAGACGGTCGATCAGTCGCACCCCGGCGTGCCCGACGCCACGGCGGCCATCGCGCAGTCTCTCGGGATGATCTTCGCCACGATCCGCGAGCACCAGATCCCCGACCCCTCGACGGGTCAGGCCGTGCCGCAGTCGCACCCGTCGCCCGCGCCCGTCGCGCAGCCCGTGGCGCCTCCCGTCGCGGCGCCTCCCGTCGCGGCGCCTCCGGTCGTGCAGCAGGCGCCCGTGCTCCTCGTTCAGCCCGCGCCCGCGCCGGTCCCGTTGGTTCAGCCCGCGGCCGCGCCGATCCCGCTGGTGAACCAGTCGCCCGCGGCGCCGCAGCGCCCTGTCGAGACGGCCTACCGCGAGCAGCCGCGGAGCGTGATCCCCGACACGGCGGCGAAGGTCCCCCTCGGACCGAGCGGTCTGCCGCGGCTCGAGGTCGAGCTCGAGGTGCACTCCGATTCGAATTTCTACACGAACTTCCTCGGCGACATCCGCGACCACGGCGGGATCTTCGTGGCGACCTTCGGGCTGCTCTCGGTGAACACCGTGTGCGAAGCGGTGATTTCGTTTCCCGGCGCGCTGACCGCCGAGGTGCGCGGCGTCGTGCGGTGGAAGCGCGAGCCGAGCGGTGACTCGGGTCAGATCCCGGGGCTCGGCATCGAGATCACGGGCGCCTCGCCCGACGCGTGGAAGCTCATCGACCGCTTCATCAAGAACCGCGAGCCGATCATCCACGAGGTCTGAGCGCGGGGATCGCTCAGCCCGCGAGGCCCGTCTCTGGCGCGGTGTTCGTGTCGAGCGACGCGGGGCCTGCGAAGGGCATTCGAATCGTGAAGCGCGTGCCTTCGGGCGATGACTCCGCCGCGAGCGTTCCGCCGTGGTCCGTCACGATGCGGTACGCGATCGCGAGGCCGAGGCCCGTGCCGCCCTGCTTGGTGGTCACGTAGGGCTCGAAGAGCCGCTCCATCACCTCGGGGGGAATGCCTCCGCCGTTGTCTTCGACGACGACGCGTGCGAAGCCGTCGCCCGCGCGAGAGAGCGTCACCGAGACCTTCGCGGGGCCGCGCGCGGGGTCCTTCGTGGCGCGCTCCTCGGCCGCGTGACACGCGTTTGCGACGAGGTTCACGAGCACCTGCGTGAGCTGATCGCGGTCCGCGCGGAGCAGCGGAAACTCTCCGCCCCCATCGACCGCGTGTGTGACCGGGACGCTCCCGCCCGCGTGGAGCTCCGTGACGTGGGCGACGACCTCGGGGAGCGAGAGCGGCTGCGGCGTGGGCCTCGGCGCGCGCGCGAAGCGAGAGAAATCCTCGACGAGCCGACGGAGCCGGTCGACCTCGTCGAGCACGATGCGCGTCTCCTCTTCGAAGAGCTCGTCGAAGTCGGGGAGCTGCTTGTCACGGGCCTTTCGAAGCATCTCGACGGCCATTCGAATGGGCGTGAGCGGGTTCTTGATCTCGTGCGCCATCTGGCGCGCGATGTCCTTCCACGCGGCGACGCGCACCGCGCGGCGGAGGCGCGTGTCGGCCGCCGTGAGCTCGCGGGTCATGTGGTTGAACGCGGCCACGAGGCGCCCCACCTCGCCGTCGGCCTTCACGTCGATCTGAAGGCTGCGCTCGCCCGCGGCGATGCGCTCCGCGGCGTCGGCCACGAGCCTGATGGGGCGCGCGAGGGGAGGCACCAGCGCCACCGTGAGCAGCACCGCGACCACGGCCGCGAAGAGCGCGCTCGCGAGCGTGAGCCCGTCGAGGTCGGTCATCAGGCCGCGCAGCGTGGGATCGCTCACTTCGAAGACCACGGCCGCGAGCACCGCGCCGTTCGGGCCTCGCAGCGGGAGCACTCGGCGCATCGCGGTCCCGTCGACGTGGGCGTCGCCCTCGATGAGCTTCGCGCTCACGGTCTCGTCGCCCGCGAGCTGCGCGAGGAGCTGATCGTCGACGGCCTCTCCGCCCGCCACGGCCACCGCGGCGGAGCCTCTTCGACGCGTGCAGGAGCTCTCGAGCACGAGCCTGTCGACGGGCCCTCGCGCCTCGCGCACGCGCACCCTGCGGACCCACCACGCGTCGCCCGCCCTCGACGACGAGAGCCGCCAGGTGTCCTCGTCGCGCGAGCCCGCCTGGCCCGGGTAGTGCGCGCTCGCGAGCACCACGCCGTCGCTTCGAACGAGCGAGAGCGCGTCGAAGCCGAGCGCGTCGCGCACCTCGGGGAGCACCGCCGAGAGCTCCGCCCGCGACTGCTCCGTGAGCTGCCCCGTCTCGAGCTGGAGGAGCGTGCGATCGATGAGGTAGTCGTGCGCGCAGAAGCGGGCGAGGGAGCGCTGCTGCGCCGCGGCGCGGGCCACGAGGGTGCGCTCGACGCGGGCGAGGGTGGCCGTGCGTCGCTCGGCGTCGGCGAGCTCATAGCGCTGCGTGAGCCGGTGGCGCGCGAGGGCGCCCGCGCCCACGAGCGGTGCGAGGCCGCAGACGAGCATCGCGAGGGCGAGGCGCGTGCGGAGCTTCAAGGGCGCACCGCGGCCGGAGGTTTCGATCGCAGGATCCGCGGCGTCTTGCGCGCGATGGGGACGCCGCTCGGCAGCGTCGCGAGGAGCCGTCCGCGCTTGAAGACCCAGAGCGTCGCGGGGTCTCCGTGGGTCCACGTCTCATCGACGGTGAGGGGCGTCGTGGCGATCACGGCGACGCGGTCGCGCGGCGTGGTGACGGCGCCGAAGTCGATGGAGACGTCGTCATCTTTCAGCGTCGCGCGGCCGAAGGGGTAGCGCCGCACGATGTGGCAGAGGCGAGTGTCGCAGCGGGCGAAGAGGTGCTCGCCGTTGGCCATCACGAAGTTGAAGGTGCCCTTGCGCGCGATGCGTCCTGCCTCGTCGGCGATGGCCTCCCAGAGCGCCTCGATGCGCTTCGGGGGCGCGCGGAACGATGACCGCAGCGCCTCGAGGAGCGAGCAGAACGCGCGCTCGCTGTCGGTGGTGCCGACCGGCTCGAAGCGACCGAGCTTGAGGGTCTCGGCGTCGCGCACGGTGCCGTTGTGGGCGAAGACCCAGTGACGCCCCCAGAGCTCGCGCTGAAAGGGGTGGGTGTTCGCGAGGCGCACGTGGCCGCGGGTCTTCTTTCGAATGTGCGCGACGGCCTGGAGCGTCTTCACCGGCGTGCTGCGGAAGAAGTCCGCGAGCGGTGACGCGGCGCAGGCCCCCGGGTCGAGGAAGAGCCGCGCCGCCCGGCCTTCGAAGAAGGCCAGTCCCCAGCCGTCGCGGTGTGGGCCCGTCGCGCCGCCGCGCTGCGAAAAGCCTCGAAACGAGAAGACCAGATCGGTCGGCGTGTTGCAGTCCATCCCGAGCAGTTCGCACATGAAGGTCGCGGCGATTGTAGTTCCGCGCGGCGAAAATTCGGGCGACGCGTTCCAATCGGCCCGACGAAGTTGTAGGTTCTGGGGCACAGACGGGGTCGCGCCGGGGAGCACGGAGACGCTCCCGGACCATCCCCCCGTTCACCCACCGCGCTCTGTCAGTGCCGGAGAGTTCACGATCGATGTCCCAGTCAAGCGCGCCACCGCGATCGCAGCGCCCCTCCGATCGGCCGTCGTCGCGCCCTGTCGAACCCGACTTCGTCACGCTCGTGCACGAGCTGTGGGTGCGTCACGACCCGATGCGCTTCGCGATCGACGGCGCCGTCGCGTTTCACCTCTACGACCACGAGAGCTACGTCACGTCGCTCTGCGCCGATGAGTTCCTCTCCGTGGCCGACGCCGAGCAGATCGTGACGAAGATCCTCCGCAACGAGTACGGCACCCTCGCCGCGACGCTCAGCCACACCGAGTTTCTCTCGCGCGTGCAGGGCCTCGCCGTCGACCTCTTCGCCGCCGCGCAGCAGCGCGTGAAGCGTCCCTCCTCGGTGCCCACCGTCGGACGCTGATCGCGCCACGCGCCCTCGTGCGCGGCCCGACACGCGGCTCCGATGCGCGATCAATGCACATCGCGTGAGGAAGAATCGCGCTCGCTGGAATGTTCTCTCCGCGTCGCAAGACGAAGCATAAATTCACCGCGGGGAGGGCATTTCGGCCTTCCACGACACGGAAATCAGAGTTACCTCATAGCGCCTGCGATCTGACCCTTACCTTGAGTTTCGATGCCCTGATGCAACGTGGCGCGATGTGCGCCCCCCAACGCAGTGAGGCGCTGGACGCATGGCTTCAACCTCCGGTCGGATGCTCCCGTGGATGGCCGCTGCGCTCGCAGGAACGGGCGCACTCATTACCAACACCATGCCCGTGCGCTCGCAGGGGCAACCGTGCGGACCCAACATGGCCTTCATCCCCTCGTCGGCGCTCGCGGGCGCGGCGGGCGGCGGCTTCTGCATCGATCGCTTCGAAGGCTCTCTCCGGCAGGCGACCTCCAACGGGATGGATCGTCCGTGGTCTCCGTACCTGTCTCCCGAGCGGGTGAACGTGCGCGCGGTGAGCGTGCGCGGAGCCGTTCCGCAGGGGTACATCTCGCAGCGCCAGGCCGCGGCCGCGTGCGCCGCGTCGGGCAAGCGCCTCTGCGCCGACAACGAGTGGCAGCGCGCCTGCCGCGGACCGCGCGGACAGACCTTCCCGTACGGTGAGCGGCGCATCCAGGGCCGCTGCAATGAGAACCACCGCTGGCACCCCGTGGTGCAGCTCTTCCGCGCGGGCGCCCAGGCCCTGTGGGGTCACGTTCAGATGAACGACCCGCAGATCAACCAGCTCCCCGGCACCGTGGCCCTCACCGGCGCACACAGCGGCTGCAGCAACGAGTACGGCGTCTACGACATGGTCGGCAACCTCCACGAGTGGACCGCCAACCCCGACGGGACCTTCCGCGGCGGCTACTACATGGACACGACCATCAACGGCAACGGCTGCAACTACGTCACGACCGCGCACGACCCGAGCTACCACGACTACAGCATCGGCTTCCGCTGCTGCGCCGCCACTGCTCAATAAACCGGGGCACCATCCTTCGGTCGTGACCTTCGTCACGAACTCGGATGGTTCCCCGTGACCCCACCGCAAGCACCGGGGCACCATCCTTCGGTCGTGACCTTCGTCACGAGCTCGGATGGTTCCCCGTGACCCCTCCGCAAGCACCGGGGCGCTACCCCCTCCGAAACAGCTTCTTTACGCGGCCCACGACGGAGCGCCACGCGGGCGGGTGCTTCGCGCTGAGCACGCGACCATCGACCGCCGAGATCACGACGTGGCCCTCGAACGCGCCGTTCGATCCCGTGGCCTCGCCCTCGTAACGGTAACGACGTAGCCAGATCGGGTAGTGGCAGAGCACCGTCGAACGGATGCGCACGTCGGCGTCGGCGTAGAGCGCGCTGTTGGGCTGAACGCTGCGTCGCAGCGCTGCGCTCGCCTCGCGCTCGGCCTCGTCGCGGGTGACGTCGGGCGCGAGCTCCTCGCCCTCGTTGATCGGGTGCGTGAGCTTCGAAGCCAGCGCGTCGAGCGGGAGCGTCAGAGACTTCGACGGATCGAAGGGAAGCATCTTGCGCGCGAGCGAGATCACCACCTCGTCGAGGTGCTTCGCGCCGCCCGTGGGGAGCACCCACTTGAGCCTCCCCTTCGCGTCGGTCGCGTGCTTGATGCCCACGTGAAAGCCGTCTGCAGAAGCGTCGACGCGCCACAGCGGGACCCACACGAGCTGCGCCACCTCGATGTCGGCCTTGTGGCTGTCGACGGGGCGGAAGAGGCCCTCTTGAATGGCCTCGCGACCGATGCGATCGCCATCGATCGCCGAGAGCTTCAGCGGGACCACGAAGGACTCGCCGTCACCCACGCGAACGGTCGCGATCGGGGGAGGCGCGATGGGACCGAAGCGGCGCTTGCGTGTCTCGGGGAGCATCTGCGGGTGGCGCGAGTGTAGCCACGCGCGAGGCGCCGTGTCTGCGTCGCGCGGAGTGATCGGTCAGGCGAGCGTGACCTTGCGCTCGATCCAGCCCGTGCGGCAGCTCCCCACGCGGACGGTGAGCGAGCCCGCGCCGCGCACGACCCACTCGGCCGTGCGAGCGCCCGTGTTTCCGCGGCTGCGGAGGTAGAAGAGCGACGCGTTGCCGAAGAGGCCGCGGCCCCATCCGTCGAGGTGACCGAGCTCGCGCCGCGCGTGACCCGCGTCGAGGAGCGAGCACCCCTCGGTCTGAACCACCGCGTGGAGCGGCTCGTTCCAGGGCAGTTCGCGCGACGAGGCGAGCACGTAGGTGGGCAGGTAGCCCTGGTTCTCGACGGTCATGGTCACCGCGTAGAGACCATCTCCGAGCGCGTTCGCGGTGAGGTGCGAGATCGTGAGCGACGGAGCGAGCGAGGCCACACGCAGAAAGGCCGACGACTGCCGCGCGCAGACCTCGCCGAGGAGGTCGGGCGGAGGGTTCCAGATGCCCACGCGAGGGTCGATGCCCCCTACGTCGACGACGCCGAGCTGCGGGTGAACGAAGGGCCGCCACGGGCGGAGCACGCGACCTGCGTTGTGCTCCGCGTCCCACTGGCCGAGGCGCACCATGTCGTCGCGCGTGAGCCGCGCGTAGTGGTCGACGAAGGGCTTCTTGCGCTCGATTCCGAGCTGCGCGAAGAGGTCCCAGAGCTCGCACACGTACGAGATCGCGCCGCGCTGGTAGTAGCCGAAGTCCGTGAGGTCCCCGTGCAGGGGCTTGTCGGGCTCGTAGGTGAACTCCTCGAAGCCCGACACCGTGGGGTAGCCCGCGTGCTTCTCGCCCCACTGCGCGATCTGCCGAAAGACCTCGAGGTCTTCGGGGTTCATCTTGTTGTCAGGCTTGTCGCCGAGCGGACGGATGAACACACCCCCGAAGGTGTGCAGGTTCAGCCAGGCGAAGAGCTCGGGGTGTGCGGTCACGAACTCCACCACGGCGCGCGACTCGGGCTCGCTCGTCGCGTACGCGCCCGCCCCCGCCTGCTTCGGCTCCGGCGCCCACGCGTAGGGGAAGTTGCGGTTCAGGTCGGTGTCATTGTCTGACAGGAAGTGCGGCGACGGGATGTGGTGCCCGTCGAAGTTCTCGATCACGCCTTCGGGGTAGACCTTGTAGTAGGGCGGCGGGTCGTCGATGGTGCGCGGTACGAGGAGCCCCGGCACCTCGGGGGCCTCGATGTACTCGCCGCCGGGGTCGACCTTGCGCATCACGTAGGCCATCCCGTCGCCGTCGACGTCGCACGCGCGCCACCGAGCCTTCGCGCGATCGGGCCTGCGATCACGGGGGTTCGAACGCACATACGCGCCCGTGGTGAGCACGGCCTCGGCGCCGTCGGGGCACATCCGCGGGAGGACGTGCACGATCACGTCGCGGAGGCGCGCGCGCACGGGCTCGCTCAATCCGTGGAGCTCGGCGTCGGGCTCGATGTGGAGGCGGAGGATGTCTTCGGCGATGGCGAGGGCCACGCTCGAACCGCAGACCTCGGAGGCGTGCATGTTGCCGTCGACGAGGACGCAGGGGCGGCGGCGGTCGGGGTCGGGGCCGAGCGTGAGCACCCAGATGTCGCGGCCCTCGTGCGTGCGGCCGATGGAGCGGACCCGCGCGACGTGAGGGAAGGCTTCGGCCCAGGCGCGGAGCTGCGCCTCGACGTCGGCGTTGCGCAGGTATCGCGCGCGGAAGCCGCGTGAGAGCGAGTCGACCTTCGTGATGGCGTCGTTCATGGGGGCGCCGACGGTATCACTCCGCGAAACGGGGCGAAGAAGTCGCGCGGAGCTCCGACGCGGATTCGTGTTAGAGGGCGCTCCTGATGCCAGCACGAGAGCTCCACCCCGAGGACGTTCACCGGTACACCGACACCGCGCGATGGACCTTCGAAAGCACCGAGGACCTCGCGCCCCTCGCCGAGATGGCGGGGCAGGGGAGGGCCACCGAGGCGCTCCGCTTCGGGCTCGGGATCCGTCGCAAGGGCTACAACCTCTTCGCCCTCGGCGCCGCGGGGACGGGCAAGCACTCCACGGTCTTCGAAGCCATCGAGCGCCGCGCGCGCACGGAGCCCACACCGCCCGACTGGTGCTACGTGCAGGACTTCGAACAGTGGCACCGCCCCCGCGCGCTCAAGCTCCCGCCGGGCGACGGACACGCGTTCCGCAAAGACGTCGACAAGTTCATCGAGGAGCTCTCGACGGCCGTGCCCGCGATGTTCCGCGGCGACGAGTACCGCATGCGCCGCGGCGCCATCGAGAAGGTCTTCGACCAGGGCGAGAAGAAGCTCGTCGAGGAGCTCGAAGCGAAGGCGCTGGAGCAGGGCATCGCGCTCCTGCGCGCGAGCGGCGGCTACGCGTTCACGCTGCTGCGCGAGGGCGAGCCCGTGCCCATCAGCGAGATGGAGGCCGCTTCGAGCGAGGAGCAGGAGCGCTACGAGGCCGGCGTCGAGGTGCTGCAGGAGCCCCTCGCGGCGATGCTCGCGCACATCGAGGCCATTCAGCGCGAGACGGGTGAGAAGGTCGAAGCGCTCGACAAGTCGATGACCGCGGCGCTCACCACCGCGCGCCTCGAACGGCTCAAGCAGCGCTGGGCGCAGGTGCCCGACGTGCTCGCGCACCTCGACGCCATCGAGCGCGACGTGCCCGAGAACATCTGGGCCTTCGCGCCCGACGAGGACGAGGAGGAGGGCGACGACGAGGCCCCCGAAGACGACGAGAAGCCTCCGGTGATCTATCCCGGCGACGCGCGTCCCGGCGCGCCTGCGCGGCGTAGGTACCAGGTCAACGTGCTCGTCGATCGCACGGGCACCGTGGGCGCGCCCGTCGTGTACGAAGACCTCCCCACGTACGGCAACCTCGTGGGCCGCGTGGAGCACGTCGCCCGCATGGGCGCCCTCGTCACCGACTTCAGGCTCGTGAAGGCCGGCGCGCTGCACCGCGCGAACGGCGGCTACCTCGTGCTCGACGTCGAGCGCCTCCTCGGCCACCCCGGCGCGTGGGAGGGCCTCAAGCGCGCGCTCCGCTCGGGCGAGGTCCGCGTCGAGACGCTCGAGCGGATGCTCACCATGGCCACCACGCGCTCGCTCGAGCCCGAGCCCATCGCGCTCGACGTCAAGGTCGCCCTCGTGGGCGAGCGCTGGATGTACTACGAGCTCGAAGAGAAGGACCCCGAGTTCAGCGAGCTCTTCAAGGTCGCCGTCGACTTCGAAGACGAGATGCCGCGCACGCCCGAGAACGAGCTCGCCCTCGCGCGCTGGGTCGCCACCTTCGCGCGCCGGGAGTCTCTTCGGCCCCTCGCGAAGAGCGCCGTGGCCCGCGTCGTCGACCGCGCCGCGCGCATCGCCGAGCACGCTTCGAAGCTCTCGACGCGCTTCGAAGACCTCGCCGACCTCCTCCGCGAGTCAGACCACCACGCCGCGGAGCAGGGCCTTCCGCTCGTGACCGAAGACGACGTGCTCGCGGCTCACGACGCGCGCGTGCGGCGCCTCGACCGGCTCCGCGCCGTGGTGCTCGACGAGGTGCGTCGCGGCGCGCTCCGCGTCGAGGTCACGGGCGCCCGCGTCGGACAGGTGAACGCGCTCGCGGTGATCGACCTCGGGCGCTTCGCCTTCGCGCATCCCAACAGGGTCACGGCGCGCGCCCGCGTGGGCTCCGGCGACGTCATCGACGTCGAGCGCGAGACCGACCTCGGCGGCGCGATCCACTCGAAGGGCGTGATGATCCTCTCGGGCTGGCTCGGCGGACGCTACGCGCGCGAGATGCCGCTCTCGATGCACGGCACGGTGGTCTTCGAACAGAGCTACGTCGGCGTCGACGGCGACAGCGCCTCGTCGGCCGAGGCCTACGCGCTGCTCTCGGCGCTCGCGAACATCCCCGTGCGCCAGAGCGTCGCGGTGACGGGCGCCATCGACCAGCACGGCCGCGTGCAGGCCGTGGGAGGGGTCAACGAGAAGATCGAGGGCTTCTTCGACGTGTGCGCGATGCGCGGGCTCACGGGCGCCGAGGGCGTGGTGATTCCGAGCGCCAACGTGGGCGATCTCATGCTTCGCGACGACGTGGTGAACGCCGTTCGAGAGGGGCGCTTCCACGTGTGGTCGGTCGAGAGCGTCGATGAGGGCATCGAGGTGCTCACGGGGCTGCGCGCGGGCGATCGTGACGACGCGGGGCTCTTTCCGCCCGACAGCGTGAACGGCCGCGTCGAGGCCGCGCTGATGGTCTTCGCGCAGCGCCGCAGGACCTTTCTCCACGGCGACTGCTGAGCGCTCACCCCCGCGCGGAGAGGGTCACCACGGCGAGCTCCGCGTGCCGTCGCGCGCGGTGCGAGCGCGTGTGTGTTGACGTCCCCACGAAGGACCACGCGACGCTCAGCGTGAGCGCCGCGACGATCGCCGCGAGGAGGGGGTTGGTCTTCGCGAAGCGCACCGCGCCCTGCACCACGGAGGGCGCGCTCTCTCGCACGACGCGCTCGCCCTGCGTGAAGACGGCGACGAGGCCCTTGTCGCGCGACTCCCAGGTGGCGCGCTCGCGGTAGAGCGACGCGAGCACGTCGTAGAGGTAGGAAACGGTGAAGTTCCGCGTGTGTCCGAGCGCGCGGTACGAGACCCACACGAGCGCGGGCGCGCGGCGGATCCACACCATCGCCTCCTGCGGCGTGGTGGGGCGCGGAATGGCCCTCGCCGACGCTTCGAGCACGTCGCGCATGCGGGCCACGTTCTCGCCGACCTTCGCGACGCCGAGGTGCAGCGTCTTCAGCGTGACGTCGGGCAAGGTCTGGCTCGCGAGGAGGCGGGCCACCGTGGCCGAGAGCTCGTCGAAGCGGGCGTCGAGCGCGCGGGCGCTGTCGCCGAGGTCATCGGCGCTCGCGAGGGTGGCCGTGCAGTACGCGCATGCGAGCGCGCCAGGGGGATTCTCCGCTGCGCAGCTGGGACACTTCATCGGGGATCTCCGTGGAAGGGGGCGCGAGCGTGGCCGAAGTGCGCGGCGGCGTCGAGGGGGTGAGCGCTTCGAAGGCGCCGAAGGCGATTCGCGCGCCCGAGTCTGGCGTGCTTGACCCGAGGCTCGGTTGCGCGATTCCATCGAGAAACAATGAGCCTCGACCAGATTCAGATGCGCGACGGATCGTCCTTCACGGGCTCCGTCAAGAACGCCACCTTCACCGTCGTCGTCACGGGGGCGGGCAAGGTCACCGTGGCGCGCGATCGCGTCATCGAGATGGTGTTCCGTGACCCGTCGACGGGGCCTCTCGATCGCGTCACGCTCAAAGACGGGACCGTGATGATGGGCACCGTCACCGACCCCACCATCGACCTCGCCTCCGACGAGGTGGGAGACCTCTCGCTCTCGACGCCCGACGTGCTCGCCGTACAGCTCATGTTCGAAGAGCTGTAGCTCGATCGCCGCGCGGTCGAGACGTCGCGCCTCGCGTTCGACGTCGACCGTCACACCGCGACGAGCTCGTCGCGCATCGGCACCGCGGGATCTTCCCGGGGCTCCATGAGAAAGCCCGTGTCTGCGAGGCGCTCCGCGAGGGCGGCATCCGAGACCGCCACGAGCGCGGCCAGGTCGCGCGGGAGCACATCCATCGGCAGCGTGACGGGCATCGCGCGCACCGTCGGATGCCTCGCCACGAGGTGCTCGTACGACGCGTGACCGAAGGCGATCACCCGCGCGCCGCCGCGCTCCACGATGCGCGCGAGCACGGCGTCGTCGCCCGACGCGATGGCGCCGTCGACCTCGACCGCCGCGTCGCGCAGACACGGGACGAGCGCGCCTCCCTCGTCGAGCATCGCGAGTGCGTCCTGCTCGCGGGTGCGCGCGCCGGGGAGCTTCGTCGAGCCCGCGGGGATCCAGCGCTTGATGGCGCGGCACTGCCTCGCGCTGATCGCGGCCTTGGACTTCGAAAACGTCGACCAACAAAGCATGTTTAGAAAGTCGTGCCAGTTGCGCTCTCGGCTCGGGACCTCGCCTCTTTCATGGATGCGCACGTCGTAGATCGAGGTCATCTCGATGGGCGTCGAGCCCGCGCGGCGACGCCTCGGAGGCTGCTCGACGAAGCGAAGCGAGGCCCCCGTACCAGATCGGAGCGCGAGGTCTTCGAGGTGCGCGGTCCACGTCGAGACGGCGGGCCACGAGGCCTCGTCGGCGAAGCGCGCCGCGACGGCGGCGATGGGCGCGAAGGCGCGGTGACGCTCGTAGAAATGAGCGTCCCACGCGGTGGGAGTGACGAGCACGGGTACCGGGGTGTGCATCGCAGCGGGCGCGATGATGACGAAAGCGCGCCGCGTCGTCGACGGGGACGTCGCGCTTCGCCGTCAGCCCGCGCGGGCGCGCCGAGGGCGAGGGGCTCTGGCCGGCTTCACGGGTTTGTCGGGGGGCGTCTCGTCGTTGGTGCGCAGTCTCGACCAGAAGCCCGCCATCACCTCGAGCTCCTCCCGCGTGAAGCGCGAGAGGAACTCGCGTCGCACGAGCGCCACGTGCTCCTTCGCCGCGGCCATGAAGTGCTTTCTGCCCTTCGGCGTGAGCACCGCGTAGGCGCCGCGGCCGTCTTCCTCCGCGTCGCGCCGCGAGACGTGCCCCGCGCGCGCGAGGCGGTCGACC
>JBPOHC010000999.1:0-5062 GCA_052035985.1 Myxococcota bacterium
CGTGGAACGACACGAGCGGCGCCCAGGTCGTGGGCGATCCGTCGGGAGGCGGCAGCATCCCCCGCACCGTGCTGGTCGACGCGCCGAGGCCGTCCGCGAAGCGCTGGGCGAACGAGTCGTACGCCGACGCGACGTCGCCGTACATGAGCATCGTGGCCGTCGAGTTCGACAGCCCGCGAAGCAGGTCGAAGACCGACACGCGCTGCGCGGGCACCCTGCGCTGGAGGGCGATGAGCGCGCCGGACGCGAGGAGCGCCGCGAAGGCTCCTTCCGCCGGGGCGCTGAGCGGCTCCGAAGGGAGGGCGCGGTACGAGAGCCACCCGCCCTCGATCGCCCCCGCGACGTACGTGCCGAGCGTGTCGGGCGTGAGGCCGCAGCGGCTCACGAGGGCGGCGGCGCGCGCGAAGCGCAGGTACGACGCGCGGGCGACGTCGAACGCGGCGCTCACGGTGCCCCGCGCGAAGTCGGGGTCGAGCCACGCCTCGACGATCGGGAGCGTCGCGTTGCCCGGCAGCGTCACGTGCACCGGGGTCCCGCCGTTCCCTCCCGGCATGAGCATCGCGGCCACGGTCGAGCGGTCGACCTTCGTGAGGCCCGAGAGCTTCTCCATGAGCAGCGTCACGCCACGGCGGCGGCGCTGCTTCTTCAGCGCGGCGAGGAGCACGAGGCCCGGGCGCGCGTCCTTCCGCAGCGCGACGACCGTCGCGTCGCTGCCTTCGCCGAGGAACATGGCGGCGTGCTGCGACTCGAGGCCGCACGCCTGGAGGATGGCGGCCACTCCGGCATCGGCCTGCGCCGCGGCCACGTCGTCGGTGGCGACGCCGTCGAGGATCGTCGCTCCGAGGTTCTGCGCGGCCTCCGCCGGCATGAGGGTGGCGAGCACCTCCACACATCGCTTCACGCCGCGGTCGGTGGGAAGCGCCGCGCGGTTCGCGAGGGTCTGGAGCACGAGGGTGACGCGCTGCGCCGGCGTGAGCGAGGTCGAGGTCGACTCCACCTTCGCGAGGAGCCTGTCGATCTCGCAGGGGCCGAGGAGGAGCGAGAGGAACTTGCGCGCGCTCACCTCGAAGTTCGAGCGCTCGACCGAGTCCGTGGGCGGCTCCCCGAGGTTCGTCGCGAGCGCATCGGCGATGTCGACCGGGATGAACGCGCGGAGCTCGCCCTTGAGCCGGATCGCCTGGCTCGTCGCGATCTCGGTCGTCGTGGCCTCGGGGATCGTTTCGACGACCAGCGTCGGCTCGTCGATCACCGAGTACATCGCCGCCTGGAGCTCGCGCACCACGCCCTCCAGCGCGTCGTGCTCGGGCGTCACGCTCGAACCGTCCGCGTGCTCGCCCCTGAGCAGGTCGTGTACGTCGGGAACCGAAAACCCGGCGCGGCGCAGCGCCGCCACCGTGTCGAGGAAGTGCTGCGTGGCCTGCGGGCCGCCCGACTCGGCGGACGAGGAGGTCGCGTGCGTCACCGGCGCGCAGGGGTCGAGCCCCGAGAGCACCTTGAGCTCGAAGAGTTCCTGCAGCGAGAGCTGGGCGCCCTTCGCGAGCAGCACGTGGGCGACCACGGGGCCGAGCATCGTCCAGTCGAAGGGCTTCGAGAGCCCGAGGTTCTGGTCGAGCATCTCGATGTCCGCGACGCGCAGTCCGAGCGCGGCGGAGAGCGTCGCGTACCAGGCCGTCGGTGCGATCTGCACGGTCGGCGAGGTGGACGCCTCGGCGAAGCCGGGGTCGATGGGGCTGCGCACCGAGGTGTCGAGGAACAGGGCGTCGTACACGCTGCGGGTCCCGTCGTAGTGCGTGCGACGCTCGAGCGCGCCCCACAGCGCGAGCACCTCGATCCGCGACCGCTTCACCGCGCGCGCGAGGTCGTCGGCCATGCCGAGGAGCTCGAGTTCGCGGAGCGTGATCACCTTGTCGTCGTTCAGCCGATCGTGGAGCGCGGAGAGCATCGCGTCGATCTCGACGAGCCTCCATCCGGTACGTGCGCGCAGCCCAAGCATCCGATGCACGCCGTCGAGGAAGGCCGTGCGGTCCATCGAGGAGCTGAACAGGCTGAGGCCCGTCGCGGCGTGGAGCTTCAGGTCCGAGAGCTTGCAGGGGATGCTCTCGGGGAACGTCGGCGGCTTGAAGCGCCTCAGGAGGAAGTCCGAGCTCTGGAGGTACCGCAGCTCGTCGAGCGTCACGCCGGCGCGATCGAGGAACGCGTCGAGCGGATCGATCGCTTCGAGCTGCCCCTCGCTCGCGAAGCCCCAGGCGCGCGCGCAGAGCGTCCCGTCCGCGGTCTCCGTGAGCAGGGGAAGGTCGGCGCTGGCGAGCCGGAGCCGCTCGATGACCATCTCCTTGCGCAGGGCGCCAGACGAGTCCCCGTTCGGCGCGTCGGGGCTCGCGAAGGTGCGCCTGAGCGCGGCGCTGTCGACGCCGAGGTGCCCGAGGTAGGTCCTCGCCTCCTCGCGCGGCTGTTCGAAGGGGAGGTTGAAGGGGTAGAGCGAGCCGCTGCCCGAGGCCAGGGCGCGGTAGGCCGGGTACCAGGTGTATTCAGGCGAGGCGCGCAGCTCGGCCTCCGTGCGGGTGGTGAGCACGGGCGTCACGTCGGACCCGTCGACGGGCGTGATGGGGCTGATCGTGCGGAGGTCCGTCCCGGCGGGGTCGAGGCTGCCGCCCGGCGAGTCGTCCATGTTGTTGCGGAGCATCGGGGTCCCGTCGCGCGCGACCCGGTCCTCGAGGATCTCGTTGATGACGTCGAGGTAGGGCATTGGCGTGTCGCTGTTGGCGCAGCACAGCCCGATCTTCACGAAGTCCGGACGGATCGCGAGGAGCACGTCGAGGCCGGTCTGCGACGAGCCATCGCGATGCGCGTGGAGCTTCAGCGACTGGAGGACCTGGGTGAAGTACGCCGCGGGGCTGAACACCGAGCGACAGTGCTCGCACGCGCAGAAGTCCTGCGAGCCGAAGAGCCCCTCGATGTCGGCGCCGCCGTCGGTCTGCGCCCGGGAGAGGTCGTCTTGGGGGGAGGCCATCACGGTCATCCCGACGTCATGCCCGCCGTACTCGGCGGCGATGGCGAGCGAGGTGGCCTCCACGCGCTGCGCGTTGTGGAACTGCGAGGTCGCCTCCTCGGCCGACTGGACGGCGTAGGTGGCGCTCACGTACGCCTCGCGGCCCATGGCCACGATGTCGCTCGCGCCCTGGATGCCCTTCTCGACGAGCGTCGAGAGCACGGTGCTCTTCGGCGCGATGCGGTAGAGCCGCTGCAATCGCTTGAGCGCGGCGACCGCCGCTGTTCGATCCTCGGTGCTCATCGTCGAGGGGAACGCGTCCTCGTTGTTCGCGAGGTAGAGGTCGACCTGCGTGTCCTCGATGCGGAACCCCGCGTTCTGCTCGCCCGAGAGGAAGTTCCTGACGTTCGGGAAGGAGCCGTTGATCCAGAGGGTCGTCGTCATCCGCCCGAGCTCCGCCTTCACGGCGGCGGTCGGGAAGGCCGCCTCCATGGCGCTCGCGAGGCGCTTCGCGTAGGCCGTGAGCCGCTCGTTCTCCGACGTCCCGGGGAGGTCGTCGGGGAGCCAGATCGACGGGGCCGGGGTGCTCGGAAGCAACGAGCGCCACTCGTCGACCGAGAGCGCCGCGAGCGCGGGGAAGGTGTCGAGGCCGCCGTGCGCCTTGATGGCGTCGACGACGGGCACGCGGTACCCGGCGAGGATGCCGAGCTGGAGGTGGTACTTCACCGACTTCAGCGTGGCCACGTCGTCGAAGGGGCTCACCGAGGCGATCTCGCTCCAGAACAGCGCGGGATCGTCGCGGCGGTCGTACCAGTGGTCCACGAACGTCTCTTGATCGCCGTCGCTTGAGACCGCGTAGCCCAGCACCGTCCCGAAGGGGGTGGGGGCGACCGGATCCTGGTCGACGTCGGTGAGCGACTCCTTCACACCGGCGGTCCGCACGGACGCCGCCACGGCGATGAGGTCGCCCGAGGACAGCGTCTCGATCACGCGTCCTTCCCCCGCGCGCTGGAGCGCTTCCTTGACCTTCACCTTGTCGCTCGTGAACAGGTCGAGGAAGCGGTCGGGCATCCCGGCCCGGAGCAGACCGTACACGCGCTCGACCGAGATCGTCACGCTGTGCAGCCCCGCCCGGTGCGCGAAGCGGTCGGCGAGCACCAGCGCCCGCGCCTTGTCGAGGTCGACGCCCGAGCGCGCCGCGAGCAGGGTGACCTCCTGCGGCGTGAGCGAGCGCAGCGGGACGCTGCCCGCGACGGGGGCGACCTTCGCGGACACGTCGGCGAACTCGGTGAGGCCGGCGGGGTTGGCGCCGAGCAGCGTGAGCGTCACGTCGAGGTCCGGCGGCGCGTTCTCGATGACGCCGGTCTCCATGAGGAGCGTCTCGTCGACCTTCTCCACGCGCAACGCGAGCCCCACCGGGAGGCGCTGCCCGTTCGCCACCGGCGCGGCGTACCGGATGAAGAACGCCCCCTTCTCGTCGGTCTTCGCGACGCCCAGGTCCTGCGTCGCGCCGAGCGCGCGGTGCGACGCGTGGACGAGCACGCCCACGGCGGCGCCGCCCTTCTCGTAGCGGACGAGGCCGCGCACCACGGCGGGCGTGTCCTTTGACACGCTGCTCGCGCGGCAGCACGGGTCGTCGCCCTCGGGGCCGACCGGCACGCGCAGCGCGACGCCCGCGTTGGCCGGGGACCAGCGCGCCTTGTCGGCGGTGTCCTGCACGAGCTGGTCGCAGGCGTCGTAGACGCGGACCGAGAGCCCCTCGCCGCCGCTCGCGAGCAGCTCCTGCACGACGTTCTGCGGCACCGCGATCGCGAAGTTGCCGGTGGTGTCGCTCTGGCCCGTGGCGACGACGCTCGCGTTCACCCCCGTGCCCTTGATGACGTCCACGCGGTGGCCGACGAGGGCCTGGAGCGACGCTCCCTGGAAGACCTTACCTTTGATGTCGAGACTCAGAGCGTGTTTGATAGGTGTCACGGGGATTTTGCCATCGTTGCCCTTCGAAGCAGAATCCCGATCGAGGCGACCGACATCACAGTTTCACTCGACTCGATTGTGCGTTCGAAGTCCTTGCTC
>JBPOHC010000807.1:0-48741 GCA_052035985.1 Myxococcota bacterium
TGCTCGCCTTCACCGCGCTGCGCCTCGAGTTCGGGTGGCTCAAGACCCCCGTCACGGCGCCGAATCTCACCCATCTCAAGTACGCCAGGAAGCGAGAGGAGCGCCTCGACGACATCACCAAAACGCTTCTGCATTAGGCACTTCGGAGAAATCGCCGCGGGCCAGACACGAAATACTTTACGCTACCATGGATCGCGCTCGCGCGCAGCGCCACCACCGCCGCGGACCGCTTCCGGTAGCGCGTCGAAGGCGCCGATCGGACCTTTGATCCCGCGGGACTACAGCCGCTCGAACGCGCCCTCGATCGCCTTCACCAGCGTCTTGAGCACCTTCACGCGGGCGAAGTACTTGTTGTTCGCCTCGACCAGCGTCCACGGCGCAAACTGCGTGCTCGTGCGGTCGATCATGTCGCAGACGGCGGTCTCGTAGGCGTCCCACTTCTTGCGGTTGCGCCAGTCTTCGTCGGTGATCTTGAAGCGCTTGAAGGCCGTGTGCTGGCGGTTCTCGAAGCGCTCGAGCTGCGTCTTCTCGTCGATCGCGAGCCAGAACTTCACCACCGCGACGTTGTGGTCGACGAGCTGCCTTTCGAAGTCGTTGATCTCGGGGTAGGCGCGCATCCAGTCGGCCTCCTTGCAGAAGCCCTCGACGCGCTCGACGAGCACGCGGCCGTACCACGAGCGGTCGAAGATCAGCACGCGGCCGTGCCTCGGGATGTGCCGCCAGAAGCGCCAGAGGTAGGGCTGCGCGCGCTCCTCCTCGGTGGGCGCCGCGATGGCGACGCCGTGGTAGCTGCGCGCGTCGAGGGCCGCCGTGATGCGACGGATCGCGCCGCCCTTGCCCGCGGCGTCGTTGCCTTCGAACACCGACACCACGCTCGTGCGACGGAAGCGCTTGTCGCGCGAGAGGAGCGCGAGGCGCCCCTGCCAGCGGTCGAGCTCGCGCTCGTAGACCTCGCGGGTCATCGCCTGATCGAGCTTGAGCGACCGGATCATGTTGACCTTGTCGATCGGCGGAACCAGCGGCGGCGTGCGCGCGGGCGGCACGGTCAGCGACTTCTCGTCGAGGCGCGCGCGCATCGCCTTGAGCAGCGTCGTGCCCACGGTGAGGTTGCGGTAGCGCTCATCCTCCGAGGCCACGACGATCCACGGGGCCTCGGCGGTGCTCGTCGCGCGGGTGAAGCGCTCGGCCACGCGCGCGAAGCGGGGGTAGAGCTTCGCGAAGCTGCGCTCGCGGTCGGTCACGCGCCACGCGGTGCGGGGGTCCGAGGCGAGCTCCTTGAAGCGCGCGCGCTGCTGCTTCTCGGTGATGTGAAACCAGAACTTCAGGATCAGCGTGCCCTCGTCGGCGAGCATGCGTTCGAAGCGCTGCACGTCGGCGATGCGCTGCTCGAGCTCGGCGTCGTTGGTCACGCCCATCACGCGGTCGACGATGGGCTGTGTGTGCCACGCGCCGAAGAGGATGCCGATCTTTCCCTTCGGGGGGAGCGCGCGCCAGAAGCGCCACATGTGGGGCCGCTCGCGCTCCTCGTCCGAAGCGTCGGGGAAGGCGTGCACGTGGAGGTGCCGCGGGTCCATCCACTCCGAGAGGAGGTTGACCGTCTCGCCCTTGCCCGCGCCCTCGACCCCGCCGATCACGATCAGCACGGGGAAGCGCGCCTGCTGCGCGAGGTCGAACTGCGCGTTGAGCAGCGCCTCGCGGAGCACGGGCTCCTCGGTCTTGTAGCGTTCCTTGTCGACGACGTGATGGAGGTTGGCAGAGTCGAACATGGCGCCGCGATCGTAACGCCGCGTCGCCGGGAGGGGTCCCCCCGAATTCGTCGCGCCTCGGCCTCTCCCTCGCGAATCCCTTGTGCGCCCGGCTGGCTCTATCATCGCAGAAGGAGACACCCAACAACCATGTGCCGACGCGTCAACTGCCCCTCCTGCAACAAGCCCACGTTCGCCGGCTGCGGCATGCACATCGAGCAGGTGCTCGGTGACGTCCCCCGCGACCAGCGCTGCACCTGCAAGTCCGAGTCGCAGTCGGCCAGGCCGCAAGACTCCAAGCGCGGCTGGTGGCCCTTCGGCTGACCCCCCGCGGGACTCTCTACCCGCGACTCAGTGAAAATTGAGTTCGAAGCGGTAGCCCCTCATCCAATCGTACGCGAGCGACACCCCGACGCCCACCATGAGACCGGGCGCGAGGGTGTCGCCCCACGTCCCCGCCACCAACAGATCGAACGACACCGACGTCGACCACGTCACCGACGCGCTCACGCCGCGCTCGTCCCACAGCCTCGCGAGGAGGCTCCCCGTGAGCGCGACGTTGTAGTTCATGTCCTTCGAATCGGCCCACTGGAGGATCCCTCCGTGGAGCCCCACGCGCGCGCCCCACGGCCTCGGGTGCGTGTGGACCTCTCCGCCGAGCATCGCCGAGAGCAGCGTGCGCCCCGACGCGATGTCGCGCCCGACCGTGAACGTCACCGGGTTGCAGTACGCCCACTCGGGCGGTGACGAGAGACCCACGCAGGCCCTCGCCTGGCCGCCGGGCGCCACGACGCCCGAGGTGTGGGTGATCACCGACGGACCCGCCGAGACGCTCGCGCTCACGCAGTCTGACAGCGCCAGCGAGGCGAGCGCCGCGGGCGCGACCCGGCGCGTGGCGAAGCGCCACACGCGCGAGCGAATGCGGTCATGGTGAAGCGCGCTGCGCATCGGAGCGATTCCTCCCGTCGAGGGCGGCGGTTATCGCGCAAGTCGCACCCTCGCTCAACGCTCGCGGCGAGTGCCACCGACACGATGCGCGGTGCGCAACACGCGTGGCGCGTTGATCTTCGGTGGCGGATTCAACTATGCACCGCCGCGCTCGCGGGCCCACGACGTGACTGCCGCTCTTCGCGGTGGCTCCGCGACAGGAGCCCCGCCGATGACCACGCAGGACCTCTCCGCCGCGACCCTCGCGCGCGCGACGCTTCGACCCGACGCGCACGAGTCGAGGCACTTCTCGGCGCCGCCGTCGCCGCCTCCGCTCTTCGTCGCGGCGCGCGCGGGGGAGGCTCGCGTCGCGGTGGTCTTCGGCGGTCAGGGCGCCGCGTGGCTCGACGCGCTGCGCGAGCTCCACCACGCGCACCCCGCGGTGCGGACGCTCGTGAGCGCAGCGACGGAGCGGCTCCGCGCGTCGGCGTCCGATCCGCGGCTGAGCGCGCTCGCCACGCCCGCGCGCGGCTACGACCTCGCGCGCTGGATCGAGCACCCCGAGAGCGCCCCGCCGCCCGAGGCCCTGTCGAGCTCCCTGGTCTCGCAAGCGGGCATCTTCGTGACGTCGATCGCGCGCCTCCTCGCGATGGGCGAGCGCGGCTTCGACCTCGACTCGCTCGCCTCGACCGCCACGGCCGCCACGGGGCACTCGCAGGGCGTCATGGCCGCGCTGCTCTTCTCCGAGGGCTTCGCGTTCACGGGCCTCGTGCGCCGCGCCGCCGAGCTCGCGTCGTACTTCTTCTGGCAGGGCTACCGGATGCAGGAGTCGTTCGTGCTCGCCGCGGTGCAGCCCGCGGTGCGCGCCGCGGCCGAACAGGCAGGCATCGGCGAGCCGTCTCCCATGGCCGCCGTCGCGGGGCTCACCGACGCCCTGCTCGCAGAGGCGCTGGCGAAGTTCCACGCGGCCAATCCGCAGCTCCCGCCGATCGACGTGTCCCTCGACAACGGCTACGTGCGCAAGGTGCTCTCGGGTCCGCCCGCGTCGCTCGTGGCCTTCGCGCGCGCGCTCGCCGCGTTTCGCGTCGCGGAGTCGCAAGCCTTCGCGAAGGGCCGCCTCGGTCGCCGTCCGCTCGACTTCTCGTGGGAGTTCGTCGCGGCCTCTGCGCCCTTTCACTCGCGCTACATGGAGCACGGACGCCGCGCGCTCCCCGACGACCTCGCGCGCGAGAGCATCCGCTTCGCGCCCGGCGCGCTGCGACTCCCGGTGCTCGGCAACGACGGCACCGACCTGCGCGCGGCCACCGACGACGCGTCGCTCCTCGCGGCGCTGCTTCGTATGCAGCACGTCGAGCCCGTGCGCTGGGGATCGGTCTGCGCCGCGCTCCGTGCGAGCCACCGCGATGGCGTCACGCACGTGCTCGACTACGGCCCCGGCGACGCCGTCGCGAAGCTCACCGCGCTCAACTGCCGCGGCTACGGCGTGCATGTGTTTCCGCTCGCCACCGAGGCCGGTCGACGCGACGCATCGGCGCCGCGAGAGAGCCTCCCGCGCGGCGCGGACTACCGACGCTTCGCGCCGACGCTTCGAAGGGCGCCCTCGGGCGAGGTCACGCTCGACAACGCGTTCCGGAGGGCCACGGGCAGGCCCCCGGTGTTCCTCCCGGGCATGACGCCGACGACCGTCGAGGCGCCCATCGTCGCGGCCGCAGCGAACGCGGGCTTCGTGAGCGAGCTCGCGGGCGGCGGTCAGGTCACCGAGCGGCACTTCCGTCTGCGCGCGAAGGAGCTCTCGCGGCTCCTCGCGCCCGGCGCGGCCTACGTGGTCAACCTCCTCTACCTCGATCCGTACCTCTGGGGTCTTCACTGGAAGGGCGAGGGGCTCATTCGAAAGCTCCGCGCCGAGGGCGCCGCCATCGAGGGCGTGACCGTCTCCGCGGGCGTGCCCGACGTGAGCGAGGCGCGCGAGCTCATCGCGTCGTGCAGGGCGCTCGGCATCGGGCTCATCTCGTTCAAACCCGGTACGGCGAAGCAGATTCAGGCCGTGCTCGAAATCGCGCGCGCCGCGCCCGACGTCACCCTCGGCATGCAGGTCGAGGGCGGCAAGGCCGGCGGTCACCACTCGTGGGAGGACCTCCGCGACCTCGTCCGCGCGAGCTACCACCAGGTGCGAGAGCACTCGAACGTGGTGCTCTCCGTCGGCGGAGGGATTCGCAACGAGGCCGACGCGTGGCTCTGGCTGAGCGGCCAGTGGAGCGAGCGGCTCGGCCTCGCGCCGATGCCCGTCGACGCGGTGTTCCTCGGCACCGTCACCATGGCCGCGAAGGAGGCCATGACCTCACCCCAGGTGAAGGCCCTCCTCGCGCACACACGCGGCACCGACGCCTGGGTCGCGCAGGGCGCTTCGAAGGGCGGAATGACCAGCGGCAAGAGCCAGCTCGACGCCGACATCCACTACGTCGACAACACCGCCGCGCGCGTCGGGCGCATGCTCGACGAGGTCGCGGGCAACGAGGCCGCCGCCCTCGCGCGCAAGGACGAGATCGTCGCGGCCCTCGCGGGCACGGCGAAGCCCTACTTCGGAGACCTCACCGAGATGTCTCCCGCCGCCGTGCTCGCGCGCATGGTGGCCCTCATGGCCATCGGCCGCCGCACCGAGTACGACGACGGACGGTGGCCCGATCCCTCGTACCGCCAGCGCGTCCACGACATGGCGCTTCGCCTCGAGGAGCGCCTCGCGACGCGCGAAGGGCCGTCGTTCGTACGCTCTCTCTCCGACCTCGATGACCCCGAGGGGTTCGTCGGCCGCTTCGTCGCGGAGTACCCCGAGGCCGCGCGCGCGACGCTCTCGCGCGCCGACGCCGACTACTTCGTGCAGCGCGTCTGCGCGAGGCCCGGCAAGCCCGTGAACTTCGTCCCCGCCATCGATGGCGACGTGCGCCGCTGGTACAAGTCCGACGCGCTCTGGCAGAGCCACGACGACCGCTACGACGCCGATCAGGTGCTCGTCATCCCGGGCCCCGAGGCCGTGCAGGGCATCGCGCGCATCGACGAGCCCGTGGGCGACATCCTCGGCCGCTTCGTCGCGTACGGCGTGGCGCAGCTCGAAGCCTCGGGGCAGCGCCCGCGCGAGGCCCTCGACGCGCTCGACGACGCCAGTGTCACGCGCGCCGCGGCGGCCCTCGGGCTCACCCTCGAGGCCCGCGGAGACGTCTTCGTCGCCACCGCGCCCAAGAGCGTCGCGCGCGGAGAGGCGTCGGGTGACGCGCGCCCCGCGGCGGTGACCGCGTGGCTCGAGGCGCTCGACCCCGTGGTGCTCGCGCCCATCGCGGCGGCGAGCGGCGTGCTGCGCGATCGCTCGCTCGCGCAGAACCCCGTCGGTCGGATGCTCCGCGTCGAACCCGGCGACCGCTGGACCCTCACCCGCGACGCATCGAAGCGCCTCAGCTCGATCTCGGTGCGACGCGCGTCGGGCCACGGCATCGACCTCGCGCTCTCTCGCGACGGCGCCATCGGACGCTGCGACGTGGAGCTCGTTCACGCGCTCCCCGCGGACCGCACGGGCAACGTTGAAGAGGTGCGCGTAGGGCTCTCGTACGAGCGCGACCTCGGCCACGAGGGACGCTTTCCGCGCGACGTCACGCACGCCCGCGACGAGCGCGTCGGCGACTTCTACCGCGCCGCGATGGTGGGCGACGCGGCACCCGTGCGCGCGGGTGAGCCCGTGCGATCGACCTTCACCGTCGACCGTGATTTCGTGCGCGAGTACGCCCTCGCCTCGGGCGACGCGTCGATCGCCTACGTCGGCGGACGCGGCGCGGCCCACACGATGCCCCTCAACGCCGCGTTCTCGGCGGCCTTCGGCGCGATCTTTCGCGCGACCTTCGTGCCCGGCGTGGCGTGGGACCCGTCGCGGCTCGTGCACCTCGAAAACTCCGTGCGCTGCGAGGGCACCGTGCTGCACGAGGGCGAGAGCGTCGACGTCACCGCGCGCCTCGTCGCGTGGGAGCCCGCCCGCGGCGGCGTCCGTGTGCGCGTCGAGGCGACGCTCCGCGTGGGCGACGTGACGCGCGCGACCATCGCGAGCACCTTCTTCGTACAGGGGCACGACGGGGCGTGGCGCTTCCGCGCGGAGACCGTCTCGCACGCGCTCCCCACGGGCGACGCCGCGCTGCTCGACCTGCTCACCGAGAAGCGATGGATCGCGCTCGAAGAGGGCGCCTCGCTCGACGCTCGAAACGCCTACGCGGTCTCGCTCGCGCTCCGCACCGAGACCCTTCACCACACGCTCCGCGCGACGGTCGACGGTGAGCTCCGAGACGCCGCCGGACGCCTCGTCGCGAAGGTTCACCACGCCGACGATCGCGTCGACGCGGCCGAGTCGGAGCCCGCCCGCTGGTTCGCGACCTTCGCCCCCGCGCGCGACGCCGTCGTGACGCTCCCGCAGCCCTCTGCGGCTCACGTCGAGCGCGCGTTCGCGCCGTGGGACCTCGCCGAGTTCGCGCGGGCCTCACGCGACGCCAACCCCCTTCATCGCGACGCCCATGTGGCCGCGCTCGCGGGCTTCGACCGCCCCATCGTGCACGGACAGTGGACCGCCGCGCGCGCCGTCGCCGCCGCCGTCACGGGCTTCGCAGCCACCGACGGAGAGCGCGTGCGATCGATCGACGTGAGCTTCACCGACCGCGTGATGCCCGGCGACGAGATCGAGTTTCTGGCGCGCCACGTCGCGATGCTCGGCGGCGACCTCGTCGTCGAGGTCGAGGCGCGCGTGCGCGACGGCGCCGACGGGAGGCTCGCGCTGAAGGGACGCGTAAGGGTGGCCGCGCCGCGTACGGCCTACGTGTTCCCGGGTCAGGGCGTGCAGGTCACGGGGATGGGCATGGAGGGCTACGCGCGCTCCCCCGCGGCGCGCCGCGTGTGGGACGAGGCCGACGCCTGGTGCCGCGACTCCCTCGGCTTCTCGCTGCTCACGGTGGTGCGCGAGAACCCCGTCGAAATGCGGGTCGGGAGCGAGATCCACCGCCACGACCAGGGGGTGCTCTTCCTCACGCAGTTCACGCAGGTCGCGATGGCCGTGCTCGCCATCGCGCAGGTCGCCGAGCTCCGCGAGTCGGGGAGCTTTCAAGAGGACGCCCTCTTCTGCGGTCACTCCGTGGGCGAGTACTCGGCCATCGGCGCGATCACCGACGCGCTGCCGCTCTCGGCCCTCGTCGAGTGCGTCTACCAGCGCGGACTCACGATGCAGACCTTCGTCCCCCGCGACGCGGGCGGGCGCTCGCCGTACCGCATGGCCGTGGTGCGTCCGAACATCGTCGCGATGAACGAGCGCGACCTCGACGCCCTCGTGAAGCGCGTCGCGAAGGAGACGGGCCTCCTCTGCGAGGTCGTGAACCTCAACATCCGCGGTCGGCAGTACTCCGTCGTGGGCCACGTCCCCGCGCTCGAACTCCTGCGCGCGAAGCTCGCCGAGCGCGAGCCCCCGGGGTCGAAGCCCTCGTACCTCGAGGTCCCCGGCATCGACGTGCCGTTTCACTCCGTGGCCCTTCGCGACGGCGTCCCGGCGTTCCGCGCGCGACTCGAGGCGTACTTTCCCAAGGCGCTCGACGTGACCTCGCTCGTGGGGCGTTACGTGCCCAACCTCGTGGCGCGCCCCTTCGCGCTCTCGCGCAACTACCTCGACGAGGTCGCCGCGTGCACGGGCTCCGACGTCCTGGCCGCCCTTCAAGCTCGCTGGGACGCCGACGCCAAGGCCCCGCCGGGCCTCGGCCGCGCGCTCTTCATCGAGGGGCTGGCGTATCAGTTCGCCTCGCCCGTCCGCTGGATCGAGACGCAAGACGTCGTGCTCGCGCGCGACCGCGTCGGCGTCTCACGCGTCATCGAGGTCGGACTCGGCGCGGCCCCCACGCAGGCCAACATGTTCCGCGCGACGCTCGCGCTCGACCCCTCGCGGCTCGATCCGCCCGCGGTCTACAACGTCGAGGCCGAGCGCAAGGCCGTCTTTCACCTCTACGACGCCGAGTCCGTCGAGGCCCCGCCGCCCGCGCCCGTCGCGTCGTCTCCCGCCGCATCGGCCCCCGCCGCATCGGCCCCCGCGGTCACTTCGAAGGGACCCATCTCCGACGCGCCCCTCACCGTGCGCGACTCGCTCCTCACGCTGCTCGCGCTCAAGGCCCGCGTGCGCGCCGACGAGGTCCGCCCCGACGAGAGCGTCGAGCAGCTCTTCGGCGGCAACTCCTCCAAGCGCAATCAGGTCATGGCCGACCTCGGCGCGGAGTTCGGCGTCGGCGCCATCGACGGCGCGCACGAGGCGCCCTTCACCGCCCTCGTCGACGCGCTCCAGCGCGCCACCAACGGACGCTACCGCGCGCAGGGCCCCTACCTCCGCGCGCAGATCGCCGCGGCGCTCAAACCCTTCGCGCTCTCGACCCGCGACGCGCTCTCGACGCTCACCGCGCGAGGGCTCCCCGAGGGACGTTCTCTGTCACTCCTCAACCGCGTCGCGCTGTGGCTCCGCGCGGGTGACTCGACGCGCGCGGGCGCGCTCTCTCCCGTCGCGCCGCCGAAGCCCGGCGATCGCGCGGGCGCAACGGCGTGGCTCGACGGCGCGCTCGCGCAGTACGCCCGCGAAGAGGGCGTCTCGCTCGGCGGCGCGGGCGCCGAGGGCGGCGGCGCGACGGTCGACGCCGCGGCGCTCGAGAAGCTCCTCGCGCGCTACTTCGGCGTGGGCGGCGCCTTCCTCGAGTCGCTGCGCTTCGCCGAGGCCGCGCTCGGCCGCGACGTGTGGGCCGAGCTCGAGGTGAAGCCCGAGTCGACCGAGGAGTCCGACCGCCTCGCGCGCTACGACACCGAGCACGGAGATGGGTACGAGCGCTCCGTGCGACCCGCCTTCGCGAGCGAGAAGGCCGTGGTGTTCACGGGGAGCTGGGCCTGGGCTCGCCGCGAGGCGCTCGCGCTCTTTCACGCGCTGCGGGCAGGAGAGGCCGACGAGGCGCGCGTCCGCGACGCTTCGAAGCGCATCGCGCGGGGCGCCGACGAGGCCACCGTGCGCACGGTCTCGTGGCTCCGCGATCGCGCCGTGCGCGAGGGCGACGCGCGCGCCGCGGAGGTCTTCGAAGCGCTCGCGGCGAGCGTCGATCCCAAGGCGCTCCCGAGGGCCGAGAGCGACGCGGCGCCGAGGTCACCGGCCGTCGAGGTGCGCCCCGACGGACGCCTCGAAGACTTCGAACGCCCGCGCGGTGAGCAGCACCCGCTCGCTGTCGCAGAGGAGCTCGTCGCGGGCGGTCACGCGAGGCTCCGCGCGCACGGCGCCGAGCTCGACGGCGTGGGCGCGCTCTTCGAAGAGACGCTGTTCTCGCTCGCGCGCGGTGAGGTGAGCTTCGCCGGGCGCACGGCCCTCGTGACGGGAGCCTCCGATCGCTCCATCGCGATCGAGCTGGTGAAGCTGCTGCTCACGGGCGGCGCGCGCGTGGTGGTCACGACCTCGCAGCTCACGCCCGAGCGGGTTCGCTTCTACCGCAGGCTCTTTCAGCGCTACGGCGCGCGCGGCGCCGAGCTCGTGGTGGCCCCCTTCAACCAGGGCTCGCGGCAAGACATCCAGCGCCTCGTCAACTGGCTCGTCTCGACCGAGAAGACCGTCGTCGGCGGCACGCAGCGCACCGTGAAGGAGCCCTGGCTCGTCGACCTCCTCGTGCCCTTCGGCGCCGTCGGTGAAGAGGCCACGCTGGCCGACATCTCCGATCGCTCGATGGCCACGCTGCGCGTGCTGCTCTACGGCGTCGAGGCGCTCGTGAGCGAGTGCGCGCGGGCCTTCTCGCGGCTCCACGTCCGCGAGATGCGCACGCACGTCATCCTCCCGCTCTCGCCCAACCACGGCCAGTTCGGCAACGACGGGCTCTACGGCGAGGCGAAGGCCGCCCTCGAAGCGATGCTCAACCGCTGGGGCTCCGAGCAGTCGGCGTGGGGCCGTCACACGTCGCTCGTCGGCGCGCGCATCGGCTGGGTGCGCGGAACCGGGCTCATGAACGTCAACAACGCCATCGCGCCGGGCCTCGAAGCGCGCGCGGGCGTTCGCACCTTCTCCGCCGCGGAGATGGGGCTCCTGCTCGGCGCGTGCTGCGTCGATCGCGTGCGCGCGCTCGCCGTCGAGACGCCCCTCGTCGCAGACCTCACCGGCGGCATGGACGGCGTCCGCGACCTCGCAGGCGTCGCCCGCTCACTCCGCGCAGAGCTCACCGCGCGCGTGGCGCGCGCGAAGCGCCTCTCGTCGCTGCGAACGGACGAGGCGAAGGCCCTCGGTCGTCGCGACGAGGCCGCGCGCACGGTGACGCCCGCGGCCCGCTTCGGACGCTACTTCGCGTTCCCTGCGCTGCCTTCGAAGGAGCGCCGCGCGTCGCTCGATTCGCTGCGTTCGCTCGACCTCTCGCGCGTCGCGGTGATCGTCGGACTCGGCGAGCTCGGCCCCTGGGGCGGCTCCCGCACGCGCTGGTCGATGGAGTCGTCGGGCGAGCTCAGCGTCGAGGCGTGCATCGAGCTCGCGTGGATGACCGGGCGTATCCGCTACGAGCGCTCGCGGCAGCACGTCGGCTGGATCGACGCGACCTCGGGTGACCCGGTGCACGAGCGCGACGTGAAGGCGCGCTACGAAGAGGCGCTCCTCGCGGACTCGGGGATTCGCTTCGTCGACCCCAAGGTGCAGCAGGGCTTCGACCCGAGAAAGCTCACCGTGTGGGCCGACGTGGCGCTCGAACAGGACTTCGTCTTCCCCGTGCCCGGACGCGCGGAGGGCGAAGCCTTCGTGAGCGCGGCGGGCGACGGCGCGAGGCTCGTCTTCGACGCCGCGAAAGACGCGTGGCTCGTCGTTCGAAAGAAGGGCAGCGTGGTCAAGGTCGCGCGCGCCGCGCGGCTCAACCGCTACGTCGCGGGGCAGATCCCCGGTGGCTGGGAGCCTTCACGCCACGGCATCCACAAGGACCTCGCCGAGCAGGTCGATCGCACGACGCTCTACAACCTCGTCTCGACCGTCGAAGCCTTTCTCAGCGCGGGCCTCGAACCCGAGGAGCTCTACGAGTACCTCCATCCCGCCGACGTCGGGTCGACGCAGGGCGCGGGCATCGGCGGCATGCAGAAGCTCCGTCGGCTCTACCTCGACCACTCGCTCGATCGCCCGCGACAGGGTGACGCGCTGCAAGAGACGCTCATCAACGTCACGGCCGCGTGGGTGGTGCAGACGCTCGTCGGGTCGTACGGCCCGATGGTGCACCCCGTGGGCGCGTGCGCCACGGCGGCGGTCTCCGTCGAAGAGGCCGCGGACAAGGTGCTCGGCGGCAAGGCCGCGTTCATCGTCGCAGGCGGCTTCGACGACTACGGCGAGGAGGGCGCCATCGGCTTCGCAGACATGGCCGCGACATGCGACACCGACGACATGCTCTCGCGCTCCATCCCGCCGCGCGAGATGTCTCGCCCGAATGACCGTCGCAGAAGGGGCTTCGTGGAGGCTCAGGGCGGCGGCACGGTGCTCGTCGCGCGCGGTGACCTCGCCGTTCGCATGGGCCTTCCCATCTACGCGGTGGTCGCGCTCGCGCGCTCCTACGCCGACGGAATCCATCGCAGCATCCCCGCGCCGGGCCCCGGTGTGATGGCCGTGGCCGCCGAGCGGAGGCCGCGCGAGGGCGAGGCGAGCGGCGCCGAGCTCTGCGACATCACCGCACGAAACACCATGTGGGAAGGCGTTCGCGAGAAGCTCGACGCGCTCGCCGAGACCTTCGGCGCCGACGGCGTCGCATCGCTGAGGTCCTCCGAGCGGCGGCGTCTCTTTCACGACATCGCCGCGACCGACGAGCGCGTCTCGCCGCTTCGAAGGGCGCTCGCGGTCTTCGGACTCACGCCCGACGACGTGGCCGCCGCGTGGAAGCACGACACCTCCACCGACGCCAACGACCCCAACGAGAACCGCGCGTACGACCGCATCTTCCGCTGGCTCGGGCGCGCGCCGGGCAACCCCCTCGTGGTGGTGTCACAGAAGGCCCTCACGGGTCACTCCAAGGGCGGCGCCGCGGCGTGGCAGGTCGCGGGTCTGTGTCAGGCCCTCGCGACGCGCATCGTGCCGGGCAACCCCAACCTCGACGACCCCGACCCCGTGATGCGCGCGTACGAGACCGTGGCCTTCAGCGACGCGCCCATGCGCCTCGCGCCGGGCGCCTTCGAAGCGGGCATCGTCACCTCGCTCGGCTTCGGACACGTCGGCGGGATCGTGTGCCTGGTGCATCCCGACCGCGCGCTCGCGGCCCTCGACGACGAGGCATTCGAGACCTACTCCGCGCTTCGAAACGCGCGCGAGAAGCAGCGCCTCCGCGACGAGCTCGCCGTCTACGAAGGCACGCGACCCGCGGTGAAGATCCGCACGGAGAAGACCTTCCTCGTGCCCGCGGACGAAGCCTACGCGGGGCTCGAACCCGAGCAGGCCGTGCTCCTCGACGCGGCGTCGCGGAGGCTCACCCGCGGCGGTCCCATCGTGGCGGGAGGCGTGGCCGAGCGCATCGCGCCGCCCGTCGCGCCGCTCGCCTCTCCGACCGAGGTCTGACCCGACGATGATCGCAGGAACTGGCATCGACGTCGTCGACTGCGCGCGCTTCGAAGCGCTCCTCCGCGAGCCCGGGAGCGCCTTCGAAACGCGCACCTTCACGGCCTCCGAGCGGGCCGTCTCGTACGCGCGCCGCACCAACGACCCGGTGACGCACCTCGCCGCTCGCTACGCCGCCAAGGAGGCCACCGTGAAGGCGCTCTCGCAGGCCCTCGCGCCCGCTCCGCTCCCGCGCTCGCTCGCAGACCTCTCGGAGATCGAGGTGCTCTGCGACGACGACGGGCGCCCTTCGCTCTCGCTCCGAGGCCGCGTGCGCGCGCAGGCCGAGGAGGCGGGCGTGACGCGGCTGCACCTCTCCATGAGCCACGACGGCGCGGTCGCCACCGCGATCGTCATCGCCGAACGCTGACGTGAAAGACCTGGAACCTCAATGTCGCTGATCCATCGAGCCTTTCGTCGCGTGGGCGTCGTCAACCGCGGCGAGGCCGCCGTGAGATTTCTCCGCGCGGCCCGCGCGTGGTCGAGGCGCCGTCGCGAGCCCCTCGACGTCGTCGCGCTCTACACCTTGCCCGACCGCGACGCGCTCTTCGTCCGCGAGGCCGACGAGGCCGTGCTCCTCGGCGACGCGATGACCCCGGGGCCCGACGGCGCGCTTCGAAGCGCCTACCTCGACGCGCCGCGCGTGCTGCGACTGCTCGTCGAAGCGGGCTGCGACGCCGTGTGGCCCGGGTGGGGATTCGCCTCGGAGCGGCCCGACTTCGCAGACGCGTGCGCCGCGATGGGGCTCGTGTTCATCGGCCCCTCCGGCGCGTCGATGCGCCTCCTCGGCGACAAGATCGGCGGCAAGCGAGTGGCCGAGCAGAACGGCGTCCCCGTCACGCCGTGGAGCGGCGGCGCCGTGGTCGACGCGAAGGACGCCGAAGCGCACGCGCGACGCATCGGATTCCCGGTGCTCCTCAAGGCCGCGGCGGGGGGAGGGGGGAGGGGCATCCGCGTCGTGCGCGAAGCCTCCGAGATCGAAGCTGCGTTCACCAGCGCGGCCAATGAAGCGCGCGCGGCCTTCGGTGACGCGACGCTGCTGGTCGAGTCCTTCGCGCCCGAGGCGCGTCACGTCGAGGTGCAGGTGATCGCCGACTCGCACGGCCGCGTTCACGCCGTCGGAACGCGCGATTGCAGCATGCAGCGGCGCCACCAGAAGGTGCTCGAAGAGGCCCCCGCGCCGGGCCTCGGCCCCCTCGAAGAGAAGCTGAAAGACGCGGCCATCACCGTGGCGCGCGCGAGCCGCTATGTGAACGCGGGGACGGCGGAGTTCCTCGTGCTCCCCGACCTCTCGGGCTTCTACTTCCTCGAGATGAACACGCGGCTCCAGGTCGAGCATCCCGTCACCGAGTGCGTGACGGGCGTCGACATGGTGGGCCTCCAGATCGACGTCGCGCGCGGCGAGGCGCTCCCCGTGGCGCTCCCCCCGTCGCGCGGACACGCCATCGAGGCGCGCCTCAACGCCGAGGATCCCGACGAGGGGTTCCGCCCGAGCGCGGGTCGCCTCCTGCGCTTCGAACTGGCTTCTGGACCGGGCGTTCGCGTCGACTCGGGCTTCGTCGCGGGCGACGTCGTCCCCGGCGAGTTCGACTCGATGCTCGCCAAGATCATCGCCTCGGGACCCACCCGCGAAGAGGCCCTCGCGCGTCTCGAAGAGGCCCTCGCGCGCAGCACCGTCGCCATCGAGGGCGGCGCATCGAACCGCGCGCTCCTCCTCGAGCTCTCGGCGCACGAAGCCTTTCTCGGAGCGCGCGTGACGACGCGGTGGCTCGATCAGCACCTCGCCGCGAGGCCAGGTGCCCGCACGCGCAAGCACCTCGACGGCGCCCTCGTCGCAGCGGCCATCGGAGAGCACCAGCGCGCGCGCGCCGACGAGGTGGCCGAGCTCCTCCGTCACGCGCACCGCGGACTGCCCTCGACCGTTCCGCAGCCCGAGCCTCGGACCTTTCGCTTCACCGTGGGCGGCGCGTCGGTCTCGCTCGAGGTGCTCGCCACGGGACCCGATCGCTATCGCGTCTCGTGCGGCGCCGACACCGTCGACGTGGCCTACCAGGTGACGGGCCCCAACACCGCCGTGCTCACGCTGCGAGGGCACCGCCTCCCCGTGGTGCAGGTGCTCACGCCCACGGCGCGTCACGTCGAGGTCGACAGCGTCGCGCACCGCTTCGACCGCGCCTCCGACGGACGCGTCGTGGCCCCCGTCCCCGCGGCGGTCACCGCGCTCTTCGTCCGCGAGGGCGACGTGGTGGCCGAGGGCGACCGCCTCCTCACGCTCGAAGTGATGAAGATGGAGCTCGCCGTTCACGCCCCCGTAGGCGGACGCGTCGGTCGACTCCTCGTCGAAGCAGCATCGCGTGTGACCGCGGGTCAGTGCCTCGCGATCCTCGAAGGCGCCACGAACACGCGCGCCGCGACCGACGCGTCCTTCGCGCCCATCAAGGCCGACCCCATCAGCGATCCTTCGGCGCGGGCCTCTGCAACGCGGCTCTCGGCGATGCTCGGCTACGACGTGCCCGCGAAGCAGGTCGACGCCTCGCTCGCGCTCCTGCGTGACGCGAAGGTCAAGCTCACGCGCGTCGAGCTCACGCGCCTCCTCGACGCCTACGTCTCGCACGAGCGGCTCTTCGAAACCGGGCGCGGCTCCGACGGCGTCGCGCCCATCGATCACCTCGCGCGCTACCTCCGCCCTCGCGCCAGCCGCGCCGAGGGGGTGGCCGAGGGCTTCTTTCCGCTGCTCCGCGCGGCGCTCCTCTGGCATGAGGTGCGCGACCACGACGACACCGCGCGCCACGACGACGCGGTTCTGCGCGTGCTGCAAGCGCACGGCGCCCTCGACCTCCGCGACCGCGTGATGATGGGCGCCTTCTCGGCGATCATTCGCGACGACCACGGAGACGCCACCGAGGCCGAGCGCGTCTCGCTCCGCACGCGCCTCGAAGCCTTCGCGGCCACGGTGGTGCGACGCGACCGTGCCCTCTCCGAGGCCGCGTACATCACGCTGTATCTCCTCTGCGATCGCCCGCGTCAGCTCGCCGAGGCCGCGCAGCTCGGACGCGCCGCCGCCGCGGCCTTCGCGCGCCTCGTCGCCGAAGACGCGCCCTCAGACCCCCGGGCCATCGAGGCCGAGCTCGACGAGCTCCCCAACGGCGCGCTGCTCTCGCTCGTGCAGTCGTCGCCGAGCCTCGCCAGACCGAGCGCGCGCGCGGTCCTGCTCGACCTGCTCGTCAAGCGGCTGCACCCCGAGGCCGCCCTCTCTCGCGCGCTCGACGGACACGCGGCGTCGCTCTACGTGGTGCGCGAGGCGAGCCTCGTGGCGCTGCTCTCGACGCCCGACGCGCTCGTCGACGAGCTCTCGACCGCCCTCTCGTCGGCCCCGTCGGAGGTCGACGCGGTCGAGGTCGACGCCTTCGTGCCCGAGCCCGACGCGGCGTGGATGTCGACCTTCAACGGCGGCTTCGCGGCGATGCTCGACGCGCTCCCTCAGCGCGTGCGCAGGGTGTCGGCGAACTGGGGCAACGTCGAGCTCGGTCGGCTCAGCCGCACGTGGTCTCGCGGCGCGCGCGACGTCTTCGAAGAAGACCGCTTTCACAGGAACCTCCACCCCGCGCGCGTCGAGGCCACCGAGATCGCGCGGCTCCAGGAGTTCGACCTCGAACGCCTCCCGGCCCCGGGGGAGGTCTTTCTCGCGATGGCGCGCGCCAAGGCCGACCCCAGCGACCAGCGCCTCGTGTGCATCGTCGAGGCCGAGCGCATCGACCCCGACCGCGACCCTCGCAGCGGCGCGCTCCGTTACGTGCCCGGCTTCGAGCGCGTGTACCTCACGGCCCTCTACGCGATGCGCGAGGCGCAGAACCGCTTCGCCCGCGAGCCCCGCCCCTTCTGGAACCGCCTCGTCGTCTTCACGCGACAGCTCCTGGCCTTCTCGCGCGAGGAGCTCAACGCGGTCACGCGTCGGCTCGCGCCGCCGATCGCGGGCCTCGGCGTCGAGAAGATGATCGTGCGTGGGCGCATCCACGACCCCGCGTCGCCGAGCGGTCGCCCCGTTCAGATCGAGTGGACCAACCCCACGGGACACGGCGCGACGCTCGCGTTCTGCGAGCCCGACATGACCCCCGTCGCACCGCTCACGGCCGACGAGCGACGCATCATCGAGGCGCGTCGCAAGGGGATCTTCTACCCCTACGAGCTCATCCGCGCGCTCACGCGCGACGACGACAACGGCCCGCTCCCCCCCGGGGGGTTCGTCGAGCTCGATCTCGCGCCCGACGGAGAGGCCCTCGTCGCCGCAGATCGTCCGTGGGGACACAACACGGCGCACGTCGTCGTGGGTCGCGTCACGAGCCGCTTCGCGCCCTTCACCGAGGGTCTCTCGCGAATCCTCCTCGTGGGAGACCCCACGCGCGGCATGGGCTCGCTCGCGGAGCCCGAGTGCAGGCGCATCCTCGCGGCCTTCGACCTCGCGGAGCGCGAGGGCCTCGCGGTCGAGTGGGTGGCCGTGTCGAGCGGCGCTCGCATCGCGATGGACAGCGGCACCGAGAACCTCGACTGGACGGCGCGCGTGCTCGCGCGGATCGTGCGGTTCACGCAGTCGGGCGGCACGGTGAACGTCATCGTCGACGCCATCAACGTCGGCGCCCAGAGCTACTGGAACGCCGAATCGACCATGCTCATGCACTGCCGCGGCGCGCTCATCATGACGCCGCAGGGCGCGATGCTGCTCACCGGCAAGCGCGCGCTCGAATACGCGGGCAGCGTCGCGGCCGAAGACAACCACGGCATCGGCGGATTCGAACGAGTGATGGGCCCCAACGGCGAGGCGCAGTACTTCGCGGCGGATCTCACGGCGGCGTATCGGGTGCTCTTCCGCCACCTCGCGCTCACGCAGCGCGCGCCCGGTGAGCGCCTCCCGCGGAGGCTGCCGTCGAGCGATCCGGACGATCGCGACGTGACGCTCTCGGCGTACGTGTCTGACGCAGGGGGAGGGGACTACCGCACCGTCGGAGAGATCTTCGACGAGGCGACCAACCCCGGTCGCAAGCGTCCCTTCGAGATCCGTCCGGTGATGCGCGCGGTGCTCGACGCCGACGTGAAGCCCCTCGAACGATGGGCCGCGTGGCAGGGCGCCGAGAGCGCCGTCGTCTGGGAGGGACGCCTCGGCGGAGACCCCGTCTGCTGCATCGGAATCGAGTCACGCCCCATCCCCCGTCGCGGTGATGCTCCCGCCGACGGACCCGACCACTGGACGAGCGGGACGCTCTTTCCGCTCTCGTCGCGCAAGGTCGCGCGGGCCATTTCAGCCGCGAGCGGCGCGAGGCCCGTGGTGGTGCTCGCGAACCTCTCGGGCTTCGACGGATCGCCCGATTCTCTGCGCCACCTCCAGCTCGAACACGGCGCCGAGATCGGGCGCGCGGTGGTGAACTTCGAGGGCCCGCTGGTCTTCTGCGTGGTGTCTCGCTACCACGGCGGCGCCTACGTGGTGTTCTCTCGCGCGCTCAACCCCTCGGTCACCTCCCTCGCGCTCGAAGGCTCCTTCGCGAGCGTCATCGGCGGAGGGCCCGCGGCGGCCGTGGTCTTCCCCGGTCTCGTGCGTCGACGCGCCGAGGAGGACCCCGAGGTCGTCGCCGCCCGCAAGGCCTTCGAGACCGCGCGACTCTCGACGCGCAACGCCGCAGCGGCCACCTACGAGCGCCTCGTGAAGGACGCCCGCGCCCGCGCCCAGGCCGCCGTCGCGAAGGAGTTCGACGCGATCCACTCCGTCGACCGCGCGTTCCGCGTAGGGAGCCTCGACGCGGTGATCTCTCCGCGAACGCTGAGAGCGAGCCTCATCGCGCGCATCCGTCAATCGTGACCTCGGCGGGGCCCCCGCTGGCACACAACGTCTCAAGCGAAACACGCTGACTGCACGGCATTTCGTGTGGCCCTCATGTTGCTCTGTGTCACCGCAGAGGAACCCACACGATGACCCTTCTCCGCCCCGTCGCGCTCTCCCTCACGCTGCTCGGACTCGGCCTCGCGCTGGCCCCCACGGACGCTCGCGCGTGCGGCGGCTGCTTCGCCCCCCCGGGGGCCGCGCAGGTGGTCACCGATCACCGCATGGTGCTCTCGCTCTCGACGCAGCAGACCACGCTGTGGGACCAGTTCCAGTACTCGGGGAGCCCCGAGGACTTCTCCTGGATCCTGCCCATTCGCTACACCGACTCGACGCGCGTGCAGCTCGCGAGTGATGACTTTCTCCGCCTCCTCGACAACGTGATGCTCCCGGCGCTTCAGCAGCCCGCGCCTCCCGGCTACGAGCCCGGCTGCATGCCGCCGTACGAGCTCGATCGCGCCACCCCCGGGGTCTACGACGCGGCCTCCTCCGCCGACGCCGCGATCGACACGGGCGTGACGGTGCTCCGCGAAGAGGTGGTCGGGCCCTACGCCGTGGCCATCGTGCGCGGCACTTCGGGCATGGGCCTGCGCGACTGGCTGCGCATGAACGGCTACTTCGTGCCCACGGCCGTCGAGCCCGTCATCGACTACTACCTCGGGCTCAACATGGACTTCGTCGCCCTGCGCCTCCGCGCTGGAAAAGGTCTCAACCGCATGGTCCCCGTGCGCGTGACCCTCGACGGATATCAGCCCCGCCTCCCCCTCCGCATGATCGCCGCGGGCGTCGCCGACCGCGTGGGAATCGCCCTCACGGTCATCGCCCCGTCGCGCGTCGAGGCGATGAACTTCCCCAACCTCGAGCTGACCGACAACGACTTCGTCTACGACTGGGCCGCGCCGCCCGCCGACTACGCGCGCGTCTTCGTGAGCGCCTACGACGCGCGCAACCGCGCCGCGGGCGATCGCCTCTGGCTCACCGAATCATCGATGGACCAGCGCCGCGACACCCTCTCGTCGCTCGCCGCGCGGCTGCCTCCTCGCGACGGCTTCGCGCCCCCCGACGGCGGCGCCACGATGGCGACCTCGTCGCCCGTCGACGACGTGAACGTCGCCTTCACGGGCCTCGGCAGCACCGCGCGCGTGACCCGCATGCGCGCCGACCTCTCCGTGCGCGCGCTCGACCGCGACCTCGATCTGGCCGCGAGTGATCGCGGGGTGCGACAGCGTTTCTATCAGTTCGGCGTCGAGCGCAACCGCCCCGCGTACGCCGCCTGCCCGTGGCCCGACAGCGTCTCGGCCTCGACGCCCGCCGTGGCCGAGGGAATCCAGTGCGCGGTCTCGCGCGTCTCGGACCGCGGCCTCTGGGGCAGCGCCCTCGTCGCTGGGGTCGCCATCGCGACGCTCGCGAGGCGGCGTCGATCACGCAGGTGACCTGAACTGGCGTGCACCGGCGAACGGGCGCCGTGTGATAGCGTCGCCCCGACCGTCGATGTCGAAAGACCCGTACCTCGACCTTAGCCTACCCGAATACAACGCCACGCAGCGCGGCGCGCGGATGAGCATCCTCATCAACGGGCTGGTCTATCCCACGTGGTCTTTCATGATCGGCGCGCTCGGTCCGCCGCTCTCGCCCCCCATTCACGACCCCGTGGCGCCGCGCGTCGCGGTGGGCATCTTCTGCGTCGTCGCGGCGACCCTGGGGTGGCGCTTCGAGTGGAGCAGGAACGCGCAGCTCGCCTGGCGGCCCACGGCCTTTCTGCTCATCGGCCACCAGATCTGGCTCATGAACGCCAACCACATGGCGCCGATCTACTTCGCGGTGATCGCCATGATGGTGCCGATCATGTCGATCAACACCCAGAGCGAGGCCGCGCTGCTCTCGCTGCTCGGGTTCAACATCGTGGGCGTGGCGCTGATCGCCGCGATGCACGCCGAGGCGGCGCCGCTCGCGCGCGCGGGCCTCATCGTCGGGACCTGCCTCTCCTGCGGCCTCACGTACATGCTCATTTCGAAGCACCGCCGCGCCATGGCGGCGCTCCGCGAGAGCGAGGCGACGGTGCGCGAGCAGGCCCGGGCCGTCGCCCTCGCGCGCGACGAGGCCGTGGCCGCGACGCACGCCAAGAGCGAGTTCCTCGCCACCGTGAGCCACGAGATCCGCACGCCGCTCAACGGGCTCATGGGCATGGCGGCGACGCTCCTCGACACGCCCCTCGACGCCACGCAGCGCGCCTACGCCGACGCGATGATCTCCAGCGGCGAGACGCTGCTGCGCATCCTCAACGACCTCCTCGACTCGGCCAAGATCGACGCGGGCAAGCTCGACCTCGAGGCCGTGCCGTTCTCGCCGCGCGCGTGCGTTCAAGACGTCGTCGCCCTCCTCGCGACGCAGGCCGCCCGAAAGGGGATCGCGCTCACCAGCGTCGTCGAAGAGCGCGTCCCCGAGCGCCTCATCGGCGACCCCGGGCGCGTGCGACAGGTGCTGCTCAACCTCGTGAGCAACGCGGTGAAGTTCACCGAGCAGGGCTCCGTCGCCCTGCGCCTCGAGAGCGCGCCGCGCGAGGGTGGCGTCACGCTCCGCTGCACCGTGCGCGACACGGGCATCGGGATGACCCCCGAGGAGCGCGACCGCGTCTTCGCGCGCTACACGCAGGGCGCCGCGAGCACCGCGCGTCGCTTCGGCGGCACGGGCCTCGGCCTGAGCATCTGCCGCTACCTCGTCGAGCTCATGGGCGGACGCCTCTCCGTCGAGAGCGAGCCGGGCAGGGGCAGCGCGTTCTCCTTCGAGGTCCCCTTCGAAGTCGCGCGCCCCTCGGAGCGCACCACGCCCCGGAGGGACGACGTCTCTCGCGCCGCCGCCCAGACGAAGACCGGACTCCCCCCGGGGAGCCGCGTGCTCGTCGTCGACGACGACCGCGTCAATCAGCTCGTGGGCAGGGGGCTCCTGCGAAAGCTCGGCGTCGTCGACGGCGACATCGACACGGTCGACAACGGCCGCCTCGCGCTCGAAGCCGTGGCGCGCTCGGAGTACGCCCTCATCCTCATGGACTGCGAGATGCCCGAGATGGACGGCCTCGAGGCCACGCGCGCCCTCCGTCAGCTCCCCGGCGCCGCGGGCAAGACCCCCGTGCTCGGCGTCACGGGCAGGGCCACCGCCGACGACCTCGCCGCGTGCCTCGACGCGGGCATGAACGACCGCCTCACCAAGCCCCTCAGCGAGGCGCGGCTGCGCGAAGCCATCGCGGCCGTGACCTCCGCCGCCGAAGAGACCCCCGGGGAGGGCCGCGCGTGAGCGTCGACGAGCGCGAGATCCGCGCCGTGATCGCCGCGGTGCGACCTGCGGGTGACTACACGGCCAGCGACCTCCGCGTCGCGACCACGACGGCGTTCGAACGTACCCTCGGTCGCCCCCTCGACGCGCCCGAGGCGCGCGAGGTCGAGCGCGTGGTGTCGCGGTGGTTCTCGGAGATGTGCCTGGCCGAAGCCTTCGAACAGCTCGAGGCCGAGGAGAAGTAGCCCTCCCCCGCGAAGCGGGAGAGGGACGGGGAGAGGGCTCAGCGCGTCGACCACACCGCGGCGTAGAGGCGCTTGAGCGCGCGCGCGTCGTCGGGGCTGCGAGAGACCGTGCGCACCACCACGGCGCCCTCGTCGAGGTAGACCGTGGGCGAGAGCGCCGCGACCTCGGGGTCTCGCGCGAGGAGCTCGGTCACGCGGGTCCGCGCGCGCTGCACCTTGCGCCCCGCGGGCTCGTCGAGGGCCTTCACCGAGCGTCGCCCGATGGCCTCGTCGATCTGGCGGATCGACGCCTCGCGCAGCGCGACCTTCTCGCCGTCGCCGAGGTCGAGCGCGAGGTCGCTCAGGCGCGAGAGGTCGGCGTGGCCCTCGAGGCGCGCCCACGTGAAGGCGCGGAGCACCCAGCGGGCGCCCTTCTCGCTCGCGAGCGAGAGCGAGGCGGCGCGCGCGACGGCCATGGCCTCGTAGGCCCTCCGGGGGTCGTCGGCGAACTCGGTGAGCAGAAAGCGCCGAAAGCTCTCGTACCCGAGCACCGCGTCGGCGTGGCGCATGTAGAGGGTGTTGAGCGTGGTGCCGACCTCGTGGGCCTCGCGTCCCTCGTGGCGCACGAGAGACTCGATGCGGCTGCGCAGCGACGCGAGCTCGGCCCGCGCCGTCGCCGCGCCGAGGGGCGTCGAGGCCGCGCGCGACCCGAGAAAGTCGACCTCGTCGTCGCCCCGCACCGCCAGGGCCGCAGCCTTCGTCGCCTCTGCCTTCGCCCGCTTCGCCTTCGCCATCGGTGGTCCCTCTCCCCGCGCGACGCACCCCGGGGGGTGCCACTCGCACGAGGGAGGGTGCCAGAGGGCCCCGCGGGGCGTCTACCCTGTCGGGGGGTGCCTCTTCGGAAAACACCTAGAAACTTCGAAAAACGCGATTTGTCCGACCGGTCGGACAGCGGGGTCTACGACCCGGGGAGGCGCACCCTGAGCTCGGCCTCGCCGACGGTGATCGTGTCGCCGTCGCGGAGCTCGCGCTTGTTCACCGCCTCGCCGTTCACGCGGGTCTGCGGCGCGGCGCCGAGGTCGATGAGCTGAAACCTCTCGTCGGTGCGCTCGATGATCGCGTGGAGGCGCGCGACCCCGGGGGCCTCGAGGCGCACCTGCGCGTTCGCGGATGCGCCGATCTTGATGATCTCGACGTCGGCGTCGACCTCGCGCGGAGGACGTCCGGGCTCAGACACTTCGAAGCGCACGCGCACGCCCGTGGGGGCGGACTGCGTGGCGGGGGCCGCGGGGTCGCGCGCGATGGCTTCGAACTCCGGTGCGAGCGCTTCGAAGAGGTGCGCCCTCGCGCGCCGGATTCCCAGGTCGGTGTAGAGGGCCCACGCGAGCATGACGAGCGCGAACGCGGCGAGGGCCGCCGGGGTGGCAGCCCCCGGGGTGCCGGGCCACGCGCCGATCGTGAGAAAGAGCGGCGTGAGCGACGCCCCCGCTGCGACGCGCGCCAGCCGCAGCGGGCGGACGACGGCGTCGAAGGCGAGGTCGTACGCGCTGCGAACGGGCGCGAGGACGCGCTCTGACGTGAGCACTGCGACGTCGCGGTAGCCCGCGTCGGAGTCACCCTGAGGGACGCCCATGCGACACGCTTCGAGGGCGGCGCGCACCGCGGCGAGGTGCGGCGCCTCGGGAGCGACGCTGCAGAGCTTGAGCGCGCGGTCGAGGTTGCGCGCGACGAGGAGCTTGCGCATCGCGGTCGCGACGGCGCCGGTGTTGAGCGATCGACGGAACGCCTGGAGCACATAGATCGTCGCGAGGACCGCGCCGACGAAGAGCGTGAGCCACGGGGCCCACTCGGGGATGGTGGGCTGCATCGAGGTGCCGCCGCGCGGAGTCAGCGACCCCGGGGGGCGCTCGCCGCGACCACGACGATGGGGATGAGGATGGGCACCGAGGCGTAGTCCTGCCCGATGATGCGCGTACGACCGACGGCGACGCCGGTGACGCGGCCGGTTCCGTCGGGCTGCATCTCGAGCGTCGCGACGGCGTGGTCTTCGGTGTCGATGATCATGGGGCGACGGGGGATGGTGACCGTGACCGTGGCGCCCACGGCGACCTCGACGGGCGTAGGGTCGGCCGACTGCGCGGCGGCGTAGGGAGCCGCGAGCGCGAGGGGCGCCGCGGCGAGGGCGCAGGCGAAGAGGCGTCGGCGAGAGATCATGCGCGCGGTCTACCACGACGGCGCGAGGGGGTCGCAATTCGGGGGCGCGGTCAGTGGTCCCAGCGCAGCGTGAGCATGGTCTGACCGAAGCCGCCGGGAAAGATCCCCTCGGGCGAGCGCGACGCGATGAACACGTCGGGCCTGCCCTGCGCGTCGGTGAAATACCCTTGGACGTTCTTCACCGCGAGGGCGAGCGAGAGGCCCGTGCGGCGGTGCGTGTAGCGCGCGCCGAGGTCGATCGTCTGGTACGCGTCGATGGGGCCGTAGAGCCCGTCGGCGCTGCCCGTCTGCGTGTTCTCGCGGTCGGTGTAGTGGCGAGAGACGTAGTTCCACGTGGCCTGCGCGGTGATGCCGACGGGGTGCTCGAAGGTCAGCGACGCGAGCATCGTGTGGGGCACCGCGTAGGGGACCATGTGTCCGTCGAGCGCGGCCTCGGGCGACCCCGGCTCACGGTTGAACCTCGCGTCGACGAAGGTGTACCGCAGCCCCAGGGTGAGCCCCCACGCCTGACCGAAGGCGCGCGCGACGTCGGCGCTCGCGGCGGCCTCGACGCCCATGTGCTGCGAGGCGCCGCCGTTGGAGAACTCGCTCTCGTTGCCGCTCACCTGGATGATCTCGTTCTGAAAGTCGATCAAGAAGGCCGTGGCCTCGGCGCGGAGCCAGTTGAAGGGCAGCGCGCGCGCCCCGAGCTCGTAGTTGGCCGAGCGCTCGGCGTCGAGGTCGCGGTCGATGCCGGCGGCGGTGATGGCGGCGGCGATGCGCGGCGGCGCGTAGCCCACGTGGGCGCCCGCGAAGACGGTGTACCGGGGCTTCACCCAGCTCACGCTCACGCCGGGGATGAGCGCGAGGTTCGAACCGCGCCCCTGGCGAAACGCGTCGACGCCCGCGTCGCGGCGAATGAGCCTTTCGAAGGTGTAGTACTCGACGCGCACCCCGGGGACGAAGTGCAGCGCGTCGAAGAAGATGAAGCGGTTCTGCACGTAGCCCGCGAAGGCGAGGCCCGTGCGCTGATCCTCGGTGGCGAGGTCGCCCGAGCGCGCCGTGGCGCCGCGTCCGAGGAGCACGCGGAGCAGGGCCCGCTCCCCGAGGATGCGAGCGCCCGCGTCGAGCTCGTTGCGCACGGGGCCGAGCCGGTAGCGCGCGCGGAGCCTCGGCTCGACGCCCCAGACCTCGTAGCCGCGGTCGTTGGAGAGCGCCTCGTCGCGGAGGTAGATGGCCCCCCCGGGGGTGTTCTGGTCGCCCGTGATGCGCTCGTAGAGGAGCCCCGCGGTCGGTGAGCGGTCGAAGCGCTGACGGTCCCAGTCGCGCTGCGTGGTGTAGCCGTAGGCGATGGTGCGGAGCTCGACGTCGGGCGTGATGCGCCAGGTGTGAACGAGCCCGAGGCTGTAGCGACGGAGCCTGAAGAAGTCGTAGCGCGCGGGGTTCTGGTTGGGGTCGGCCTCGTACATCGACTGCGTGAGCCCGAGGTACGTCGACGCGGAGCCCTCGTTGTAGACGCCCGCGCGCACCATGAGCTCGCTGCGCGACCCGAGCTGGAGAAAGAACTTGCCGAAGAAGTCGTTGACCTCGAAGCCGATGTTTCGAATGCCGTCGCCCTGCCGGCGCAGCGCGCTCACGATGAAGGCGGCGTTGTCGACGCGGTTGCCGTAGGTGCCCTGCCAGATCCAGAGCCCGCGGTCGCCGACGGTGGTTCGAAGCCCCCAGGTCTCGCGGTTGGGGGCCGACGGGGTCACGTAGTTGATGACGCCGCCGATGGTCTGCGGACCGTAGAGGATGTTCCCCGAGCCGCGCACGACCTCGACGCGCCCCATGCGCTCGATGGGCGGGTTGTAGTACATCTCGGGCTCGCTGTAGGGCGCGAGCGAGATGGGGATGCCGTCTTCGAGCATCAGCACGCGTCGGCTGCGCGTGGGGTCGAGACCTCGCACCGAGATGTTCGGTCGGAGCCCCGCGCCCTCCTCGTCGCGCACGTAGACGCCGGGCACGCGCCGCAGCATCTCGTTGGCGTTGAGCGGCTGCGTGCGCTGCATCTCGCGCTCGCTGATCACCGTCGTCGCGCCGGGCACGCGATCGATCGCGCCGCGCGCGGAGCCCACCACGCGAGCCTCTCCGGCGTCGTCTTCGCGCGCCGCGGGGGGCGTGGCGACGGGCGGCGCAGGGGGCGGGGGCTGCGTCTCGGCGGGGGGAGGGGGCTGCGTCTCGGCGGGGGGAGGGGGCTGCGCGGGCTGCGTCTCGGTGGGGGGCGGGGGCTGCGTCTCGGCGGGCGCCGTGGGAGGCGGCTCGGGAGACGTCTGCGCGACGCACTCGAACGAAGCGACGAGGCAAGAAGCGCCGAGGATCGCAGCGCTGACCCTCGCGTTGGAAATGATGTTGAGAATCATTTGCAGGATCGAGGGACTACTACGCGCGTGGCCCCGCGGTCAACGATGACGTGCGGTCACGCGACTACTGCGATGGCTCTTCGGTGACGCAGCGGAAGTGGCCGTTGACGGGCACGCAGTACGCGATCACGCCATCTACCGGGCGGCACCGTCGCGCGGGGTCTATGGGCGAGCACGGGTCCTCGGGGAAGACGCAGTGCCAGCCGCCCTGCTCGCAGGGCCTCCCGGCTTGATAGGGGGCGCACTGGCCGAAGACGCTGCCGCGGCGACACTGCGCGTCCCAGCGGCACCCGGCGCGGAGGCACGCGCGGTCGGGGAAGGGGACCATCGGCGCCTGGCCGCAGCGCTGCCCCGTGGGGCACTGATCGTCGACGGTGCACGCGGGGCGGAAGCACTGGCCCGTGGGGTGCGCGGCCTTCCACGCGCGGGCGACGTCGCAGTCGCGAAAGACACGGCTGTACTGCGCCTCGAGGGCCTCGTTGAAGCAGCGCTCTGCGCCGGGGCAGTCTTCGTCGTGCTCGCAGCGCCCTCCCTGCGGCTCCTGGAGCGGCCTCGGATGCGAGGCGTCACCCTCGACCGCGGGCGAGCGCGGGGCGTCGATCGCGGCGTCTGCGAGGGGCCTCCTCGGGGCGCTCGCGTCGCGCGTCGGAGACGGCGAGACGATGGCCTCGGGGCGCGTCTGTACGCGTCCGCGGTCGCACGCGACGAGCGCGAGCGATGCGATGAGGAACGCGGCGGTTGGAGGGGTGCGCGCCATTCCGAGTGCGGCGCGACGATACTACGAATCGGCGGGGACGGAGCGGCTGCGCTTCAGCCCTTGAGGAGCCAGCCGAAGAGCGCGCGCTTGAAGGTCTCGCGGCCCATCACCGAGATCGACTCGGTGAGGGGAATGGCCTTCGGGCACACCTGCACGCAGTTCTGCGCCTTGCCGCAGTCCGCGATGCCGCCCTCTTCCATGATGGCGTCGAGGCGCGCGCCCGCCTGCATCTTGCCCGAGGGGTGCATGTTGTAGAGGCGCGCGAGCGAGATCACCTGCGGGCCCATGAAGGGCGAGCGGTCGTTGTAGTTGGGGCACGACTCGACGCAGCAGCCGCAGGTCATGCAGCGCGACAGCGGGTACATGACCTCCTGGTCCTCTTGAGAGACCTTGGGGCCCGCGCCGAGCTGGTGCGAGCCGTCGACGTTGATCCACGCCTTCGTGCGGCGCAGGGCGTCGAACATGCGCTGACGATCGACGACGAGGTCTCTCACGCGAGGGAACTTGGTCATCGGTTCGAGCACGATGGTCTCGCCGTTGGGCGAGAGCTCGTGCACGAGGGCCGAGCACGCCTGACGCGCGCGGCCGTTGATCACCATCGTGCAGGCGCCGCAGACCTCTTCGAGGCACGAGCAGTCCCAGTTCACGGGCGTCGTGTTCGAGCCCGCGGTGGTGACGGGGTTCTTCTGGACCTCCATGAGACAGGAGATCACGTTCATCATCGGCTTGCGCGGGACCTTGAACTCCTCCCAGGAGGAGGGGCCCTTCGAGTCGCCGCGCTTGATCTTCAGGGTGACGGTTTCGCTTGCCATGGTCTCAGGTCGTCTCCGTGTTGATCTTCAACGAGGGGCCTCCGCGGACTTCGTCTCCGCGGGCTTCTTCACCTTGCCGTAGTCGCGCACCGCGAGCTCGAGGAGCGACACGTCGACGGCCTCGTACGAGAGCTTCGGACCGTCGGCGGTGTAGGTCGCGAGGGTGCTCTTGAGCCACTCCTTGTCGTCGCGTCCCACGGCCTTCGGATCGTCGGGGTGGAGCTCGGGGTCGTACGCGGGCTTGTAGTGCGCGCCGCGGCACTCTTCACGCGCGCGGGCTCCCGCCACGATGATGTGCGCGAGGTCGAGCATGCCCTCGAGGTGCCGCAGGAACACCACCGGCTGGTTCATCGAGCCCGCGGTCGTGTCGAGGGCGCGGCATCGCTTGAAGCGCGACTTCATCTCGCCGATCTTGCCGAGCACCTCGTCGAGCTCCTTGTTGTGGCGCTCGACGGTGACCTTGTTGAGCATCATGTCGCCGAGCTCGTCGTGGAGCCGGTACGGGTTCTCGTCGTACTCGGGTCCCGTGCGCGCCGCGAAGGCCTCGTGGTTGGCCTTTGCGCGCCCGAGCGCCGCGTCGAACACGCTGCTCGACACGTCGAACGCGGAGGTGTCTTCGCCCTCGCGCCACGCGGCCATCGCGGGCCCGGTGACCATGCCGCCGTAGATGCACGAGAGGAGCGAGTTGGCGCCGAGGCGGTTGGCGCCGTGATACTGGTAGTCGACCTCGCCCGCGGCGTAGAGGCCGGGGATGTTCGTCGCCTGGTTCTTCGCCGACTGGGGCTTGAGGGTGCCGTCCTTGGCCTTGTCGAAGTCGCACCAGAGCCCGCCCATGGAGTAGTGCACGGCGGGGAAGATCTTCATCGGGTTGTCGTAGGGGTCGATGCCCGCGAACTTCTCGTAGATCTCGAGCACGCCTTCGAGCTTCTTGCGCACGGCGGCCTTGCCCGACGGGGTCTTGCAGAGGTGCGTCACGTCGAGGAAGGCCGACTGCTGCCCCTCGGCGCTGAAGCCCTCGTGAACGACCGTGCGGAAGATCTCGCGCGAGGCGATGTCGCGCGGCACGAGGTTCTTGTACTTGGGGTAGCGCTCCTCGAGGAAGTAGTAGCGCTCGCTCTCGGGGATCTGCGCGCCGGAGCGCTTGTCGTTGCGATCCTTCGGGACCCACACGCGGCCGCCCTCGCCGCGCACGCTCTCAGAGATGAGCCGCAGCTTGTCGGTGCCGGGAATCGCCGTCGGGTGCACCTGGATGAACTCGCCGTTGCCGTAGATCGCGCCCTGGCGGTAGGCCACGGCGGCGGCGCTGCCCGTGTTGATGACGGAGTTGGTGCTGCGGCCGAAGACCATGCCGGGCCCGCCCGTGGCGAGGCACACCGCGTCGCCGCGGAAGACGTGCATCTGACCGTTCTTGAGGTCCTGACCGACGACGCCGCGGCAGACGCCCTTGCCGTCGAGCACGAGGCTCACGAGGTCCCAGTACTCGAACTTGCGGACCATCTTCTCGCCGGGGACGGTGACGCCCTTGTCGTCTTCGACGTCGATGGTCTCCCAGCGGCGCACCTGCTCGTCGAGGGCGTAGAGGAGCTGCTGCCCCGTGGTAGCGCCCGCAAACGCGGTGCGGTGAAAGAGCGTGCCGCCGAAGCGACGGAAGTCGAGGTTCCCCTCGGGCGTGCGGTTGAACGGGACGCCCATGCGATCGAGCATGAACACGATGCCCGGCGCGGCGTAGGCCATGCCCTTCGCGGGCGGCTGGTTGGCGAGAAAGTCGCCGCCCTTCACCGTCTCGAAGAAGTGCGTGTCGGGCGAGTCACCCTCGCCCTTGATGTTCACCGACGCGTTGATGCCGCCCTGCGCGCACGCCGAGTGCGACCGCTTCACGGGCACCAGCGAGAGGATGTCGACGGGGATGCCCGCCTCGCAGAGCTTGATGACGGTCATGAGGCCGCCCAGACCGCCGCCCACCACGATCGCGCGGCGCACGGTTCCAGACTGGGTGAGGATCGAGGATTTCGCTGCCATCGTTCGTCCTTCGGAGGAGTACCAACCAACGTCGCGCGTCGGCGTCGTCGCGCGGCGCGAGAGACGTCATGCGTGCGGCTGAGAACAGGAGCTTCGCTACGGCCTCGCCGTCGAGGGGGCAGTGTCGGCGTCGCGGCACATCCGCTCCACCTGCTGCTCGGGGGCGGGGATGATCCCGCCGCACCGATAGGAGAAATGAAGGAGCGTGTTGAACCCGAGGGCCCAGAGCACGAGGCCCAGCGCGCCGCACGCGAGCGCCGAGCGACGCATCGACCGCGCGCCGAGCGTCACGCCCCACGTGTTGCCGAAGAGCCAGAGCCCGTTGGCGAAGTGAAACACCGACGCGGTGATGCCGACGAGGTACACCGCGAGCATCGCGGGCGCGCCGAGGGAGCGCCCGAGGTCGCCGTAGAACTCCTGCCAGGCCATCGCGCCGAGGGCCTTCTGCACTCGGAACTGCCAGAGGTGCAGCGCGATGAACGCGAAGGCCACCACGCCCGTGACGCGCTGGAGGAGATACATCCAGTTGCGCGTGTAGCCGTAGCGCCCGACGTTGGCCGACCCCTGCGCCGCGATCACCACGCCGTAGATCGCGTGAAAGGCGAGCGGCAGCATGATCGCGAAGACCTCGACCCACGCGAGGAGGGGTGTGCCCTGGATGTCTCCGACCGCGTGGTTGAAGGCATCGCGGCCGTAGATGGCGCGCGCGTTGGTCCAGAGGTGGACGACCAGGAAGAGGCCCACCGGCGCGACGCCCGAGAGCGAGTGCAGCCGACGCATCGCGAAGTGCCGCCGACCGCGCGTCTCCGCGACCTCGTCTGGTGCAGCAACTGTCGCGGGGGTGTTCATCGCGCGAAACCGACGGGATTGATAGGAGGCCCCGCGAATCGCGTCAATAGAACACCGAGACGCGACGCCTGTGGTACGAGGGTGCGGCGAAGATGCGCCCGACGAACAGAGGCACGAGCGCGCGCGCGGCGATCGCGATGTTCGCCGCGATGTGCGCGTCTTCGTGCGGCGGCGCCGAGGTGAGAGGGCGTCCGGCGAGGCTCGCGAGCCGTGACGTCAACGTCGACAGGACGCTCGTTCGCGCGAGGGAGCGGGCCGAGGACGGCGACCTCGCGGCGGCCGAGCAGCTCCTCCGACAGATGCTCGAGGCGGTGCCGGGTGATCCGCTCGCGCAGGTCGCGCGCGTCGAGCGGGCGAGGCTCCTGATCGCCGGCGATCGGATCGACGAGGCTGAGGAGCTCCTCCGCGGGGTCGGCGACGCGATCGATCCCGCCCTGGCGATGCGCAAGGCGCTGGTCATGGGGATCGTGTATGCGCGTCGCGGTGAGGTGGAGGCGGGGACGCGCGCGCTCCGCCCGCTCGCGCGCAGGATGATCGATCGCGCGGAGTGCGTGGCCGCCGACTGCGGTCTCGCGGCGCTCGAGGCGCGCGGAGGTCGTCCCGCGGAGGCGCTGCGGGCGCTCGCGAGGGTCGAGTCGCAGGCCGAGGGAGGCGTCCGTTGGATTCCCACGGGGCTCGCGTGCGACGCCGCGCCGACGAGGGCCGCGGAGGTGACGCGCCTCCTCGCGGGCGTCGATGATCCGCGCGCGCTCGCCGACACGCTCGACGCGCTGCCGCCAGATCACCCGATTCGCGTCGAGGTCGCGCGGCGACTGCGCGCGCTGGCAGAGGCCCGCAACGAGATCCCGCAGTGGCTCCACTGGCTCGCGGACCTGCCCGACACCGAGGCGACGCTCCGCGTGGTCGAAGACGCGCAGGGCCCGGAGTCTCTCCGCGTGGCGATCCTGGCGCCCACGTCGGGGCCTCGCGCGGTGCTGGGCGCGGAGCTTCTGCGCGCGGTGCAGGTCGCGCTCGAAGACCAGCGCGCCGTCGAGATCGAGGTCGAAGACGAGCCCGAGGCCCCGTCGCCGAGGGACTCCGCGGCGCGGCGCGCGGAGCTCACGGCCGACCTCGACGCGGCGGTCGCGCACCTGCTCAGGCGTCGCCCGCACGCGATCATCGGGCCCGCGCTCGAGGATCAGTCCGCGGCGGTGGCGGCGCGCGCGACGTCGGCGGGCGTCGACGTGTACCTCCTCTCGCCGCACGTCGACGACACGTCGCCGCTCGGCGCGCGCGTGGTCGCCGCGGGGCCTCCGCCCTCGATGCGCGCCGCCGCGCTCGCCGCCGCGGTGCGCGCGCGAGGCACGCACGCGCGCTGGACCGTGGCGCCGGGATCAGAGCGTGGGATCTTCGCGACGAGGGTCCGCGCGTCGCTCTCGATCGCGGGCGTGACGCCCGTCGAAGGCGCCGCGCTCGCGTCGCGCGACCTGCACCTCACGCTGGGCCCGTGGGGCTTCGAAGCGCGCTCGCAGATCGCGACCTCGGCGCTCGCGGCTCCGACGCGCTGGGTCTTCGACGCGCGCTCGGGGCCGCAGGGCTCGCCTGGCGTCTGGGTGGGCGTCGCGCCGAGCGAGCGCGCCGAGGATCGCATCGCGCTTCAGGTGTTTCGAGAGCGCACCTGCGAGCTCACGGGGCGACCGCCGAGCGAGCTCGCGCTGCTGGCCTTCGACGCGGCGAGGGCGATGGCGACGCGGGTTCGAGGCGCGCCCGTGATCACCGCGCTCGCGAGGCCGTGGCGCGTGCTTGCGGCGCCGACGAGCGACGGCGTCGGCGCGCTCGCCGTGACGTGGAACTGCCCTCCGCGATGACGCGATGGACTCAGCGGCGAGAGAGCGCGGCGGAGTCGACGACGCTGCCGACCTGCTCGCGGAACGACGCGCCCGTGGGGGAGCAGGTGATCGACGCCTGCACGGGCCCGGTGCACCCCCGCGACGAGGTGCGTCCGGTGCCGCGAACGCCGTAGGCGCTGACGGTGCAGCCCGTGAGGATGTAGTTGCACGTGGCGCCGGAGCCCCAGCGCTCGGTCCATCGCGCGCAGACCCCCGACTGCGCGTTGACCATGAGGTTCATGGTGCCGCGGCTGCCGGTGTTCTCGACGAGGGTCCCTCCCCAGAGGCCGTCGCACGTGTGGATGATCGAGGGCGTGGGGCGCGGCGTTGGGAGTCGCGGCGTGGGCGTGGGCGTGGGGATCGGCGTGAGCGTGGGTGGCTGCGGGAGCGGAGGGTTCTGCGGATAGGGCTGCGGGTACTGCGGCGGCTGCGGGTACGGGGCGGTGGGTCCGCCGGCGACGTTGGTGCCGCAGAGGGCGAGGTTCTGGCACACGCACGCGCGGCGACCGTCGTCCCACTCGGCGCCTGCGGTGCAGCAGTGTCCGTTGCTCCGGTGCTCGTTCGAAGCGCACGACGCGGGCTTGAGGAGCACCCACGCGCCCGCGACCCCGCCCACCACGAAGAGCAGCCCCACGATCGCGACGACGATCGCGATGACGCCGGTGCTCGATCCGTTCTGGGTCTGCGCGGGCGACGACTGCCACTGCGGCGCGGGACCGCTCGCATAGGAGGGCGCGGCGCCATACACCCGCGGCCCGTTCGACGACTGAAACGCCGTCTGCGGAGGCATCTGCTGGGGTTGGAAGCCCTGCTGCTGCGGCGGCATCGGCGCGGGTTGAAAGCCCTGCTGCGGCGGCATCGGCGTGGGCTGAAACGGACCGCTCTGCGAGGCGCTCCCGGCTCCCTGAAACGGTGAGGGACCCGTCGGGAACGGCGAGGGACCTGTCGGGAACGGCGGTGTTCCCGGCGTCCACGCCATCGTTCCGCTCGGGGGAGGAGTGGGGTTGGGCGTCGGTCCGAGGCCGATGGGCATTGGGGTCGCGACCATCGGCACTGCCATCGTCGGCGCGATGCCCGGCGTCGGCGACTGCGGCGGGGCGTGTGTCAACGGGATCGGCTGCCCACCCACCGCCGACGTGAGCGCGTTGAGCGCCTCGTTCACGTCGCGGAAGCGCAGCGCGCCGTCGCGCTCGACGCAGCGCGCGAACCACCCGTCGAAGCCCTGCGGGAGCACGTTCGCGGCGCCGAGCTCCGCGGCCCGCTGCGACGCGGGGACCATCGGTGCGGCCATGATCTCGCCCACCACCTCGGGGAGCGAGAAGCGATCGGGCGACGCGCCGCGCCAGTAGGCCTTGCCCACGAGCATCGCGAAGGCGAGGAGCCCGAGCGCCCAGATGTCGGTGTGGGGCCCGAGGATGCCGCGCGCGTCGAGCTGTTCGGGGGCCATCCAGAGGGGCGATCCGACGACCGCGGTGGCCTGCCCGGGGCGGCTCTCTTGCAGCCACTTCGCGACGCCGAAATCGAGCACCTTCACGGTGAAGGCCGTGTCGCTCCGGCGCGACGACGCGACGAAGACGTTCGCGGGCTTGAGGTCGCGGTGAATGACCCCGATGCGGTGCGCGGCCGAGAGCGCGTGCGCGAGCTGCTTGAGCATCTCGAGCGTCTCGGGCAGCGGCAAGCGACCGCGCTCCGTGAGCAGGGAGCCGAGGTCCTTGCCGTGGAGGAGCTCCATGGCGAGCCACGGGGTGTTGCTCTCGGCGTCGACGCCCGCGGCGATCACCTGCGCGACGTGCTCGGACTCGATGCGCGCGGCGATGCGCGCCTCCTGCTCGAAGCGAGCGCGGGCGCGAGGGTCCTGCGCGTACTCCGGCAGGATCACCTTGAGCGCGCGGGGGTGCCCCGTCGGGAGCTGCTCGACCTGATAGATCGTGCCCATGCCTCCCTGCGCGAGGAGCTGGATCACCCGAAACTGACCGGCGAAGATCGACTGGGGCGCGAGGCCCTTGCTCGGCGTCATTGGCGCCGCGATCGTAGTACACGCCGCGCGCTCGCGCCGAGGAGGATCACAACCGTCGTGGCCGCGCTCAGGGTTGGGGCGCGGTCGCCGGTGCGGGTGCGGGCGCCGGTGCGGGTGCCGGTGCGGGCGCAGCCCAGGGCGCGACGACGTTGACCCCCTGCGGTGACCACGGCGTCGACGCGGCGCCGCGTGGCAGTGTCGGCGCGGGCGCGGGTCCTTCGGTCCATCGCACGGCGACGCCGGTGCCCGACATCTGCGTCTCGCCGCGGTCGGAGCGCGTCGCGATGACGGCGTCGCACCCGAGCGTGGCGGCTTCGGCGCGGAGGCCCTCGACGACGTGCCCGAGGTCGGCGTGGTTGCCCCGCCCGATGGCCTGCACGATGGCCACCTCGGCGTAGTTCGAAGGCAGCGTCGCGCCCGCGAGGAACACCCTCGGGTCGTTGCGCGTGGGGCGCCCCACGACGCCCGTGACGAAGTGGTGCGTCGACCTGCTGCCGCACCCCGAGGCGACGAGCGCGAGCGCGAAGACGACGCCCGCGGACCTCACGGGAGCCCCACGCGGAAGGCTCTCCCCGTGGCGCGCATCGTGGCGACCTCCTGGGTCTGCATGTACGTGCGCTGGCAGTACGTGGGGAATCGGAACGAGCCGCACTGATAGCTCTGCGTCACGGGCTGGCTGACCCACTGATAGCGCGTCGCGATGTGGTCGATGCGCGCGTAGTTTCCCCCGAGCTGCGCGACGCGCGCGACCACCTCGGGGATGACCTCGTCGATGGTCGCGCCGCCGGTGACCTCGACGACGCCGACCTCCGTTCCGCCTGGAGGGTCGCGCGTGGCGCTCACCGTGACGTGACCGCGGTAGGGCGCGTGACGCTCTCCGCCCGTGGGAACGGCGACGGAGCGAAACGGCGCGCAGCCTACGACGAACACCAGCGCGAGCGACGCGGAGCGAGTCACGACGGTTCGTGGGTACGGGCGCGCCGGGCTCGTGTCAAGCCGCCGTCGGGCGCGGCTCGAGGCCCTGGAGGAGCACGTCGGCGAGCTGCGTCCCCGCGCGCGTGAGGCCGCCCGCCTCGGCGTTGCCGAGGGCCCACGTGAGCGCGATGCCGTCGAGGGCGCCGAAGATCGCGCGCGCGACGATGCGCGGCGACACGTCGGCGCGGAGCTCGCCGGCGTGCTGCGCCTCGGCGATGACCGAGGCCATGAGCTCGAGATACTCGGTGAAGCGCTTCGTCGCGTACTGCTTCAAGAGCCGCGTCGACTGGCGGAGGTTGACCGTGATCACCTCGGCGAGGTCGCGCTCGCCTTCGAGCAGCCCGAGCTGAAACTCGATCACCCGCCGCACGCGCCCCGGGCCCGAAGGAACCGCCGCGACCTCGCGCCGAAGCACGTCGAGCAGGCGCGTGATGCGGTCTTCGAAGAGCGAGGTGAGGAGCTCGTCCTTGCTCTTGAAATAGAGGTAGATCGTGCCGTCGGCGACGCCCGCCGCCTTCGCGATCTCAGAGACGCGCGAGGCGTAGAAGCCCTTGCGGGCGAAGACCTTCACCGCGGCGCGGAGGATCCTCTCGCGCTTGTCGCGGGCCTTGCCGTCGTCGCGTCGACGCGCGCTGAATCGCGGTTCAGTCACAGCGAGACGGGCGCTACCATGCGCGTCGACGGGGCGTCAATGCGTCGGCGGGCGCGCACCCGGCGCCGTCGAGGCGGAGGAGGGCGAAGGGGGGAGCGGGGGAGAGGCTTCAGGCGGTGGGGACGTTGGGGCCCTGCGCGACGGTCGACGCGGCCGCGGGCTGCGGCGGGGCGACGGGGCGGCCTGCGTCTCGGAGGAACTCTTCGAGCAGGTCGCGGCACTCGGGGCGGCCGCGGAGGTGGCGCACGATCACGTCGCTCGCCTCGGCGAACGCGCGCTCGTACCCGATGCCCTCGCGGGTGCGCTGCGCGACGCGCTCGCGGCCCTGGGCGAGGTCCTCTTCCATCGCGTCGGCGTAGCGCGTGAGCTGCGCGCGGAGCTCTTCGATCTGACGACGGAGGTCGCGGGCCTGCGCGTCCTTCTTGGCGGCGCGGAGCTCGTGTTCGGCGAGAGATTCGCGACGCGAGTCGACGAGGGCCTGCATCTGCCCGGTGCGCTCGAAGATCGCGCGCGCCGCGGTGGGGGCGAGGTTCTGCCGCTCGGCCGCGTCGGCCTGCATGCGCGCTTGCGCGTGGTTGCGCTCGCCCGACGCGAGCTTCTCTCGGAGCTGCGAGACGGTCTCGTTCTCCGTCGCGGCCTCGCGGAGCACGCGGCTCTCCTCGTGGGCGAGCTCCTCGACCTTGCGGCCGATCTCGGCGCGGAGCGCGCGACCGCGTCGCTCGAGCGCCTCGAGCTTGCGCATGTGCGACGCGACCTCGCCCTCGAGGCGCGACGCGCGATTCGCGAGGCGCCACGCGTCTTCGAGCGAGGTCTGGATGTCCGCCGGGGCGTCTCCCGCGGGGTAGGCGCGAGACACCATGCGTCCGAACTGCGCGGCGCGCGTCGCCCACTCGGCCACGCCCGCAGAGGGCGCAGGGGGAGGAGGCTGCGGGGCCGCGTTGCCCTGATCCGCGATCTGCTGCACGTCCCACGGCGCCGAGGGGAGCGAGCGCTGGAGGGCCTTGAGGTCCTCCGAGAGATGGTGGGCGTCCTTGTAGCGACGCGAGGCGTCCTTCTGGAGGAGCCTCATGATGATCTTCTCGGCCTCGGGGTGCAGGTCGGCCCTGAGGTTGCGCGGGTTCGGCGGCGGCGCCGTGCGCTGCATCTCGAGGAGCTGCTCGCGGTCGTGCGAGTGGAAGGGCAGCTTCCCGGTGCTCATCTCGTAGAGAAGAATTCCGAGGGCGTAGAGGTCGCTCGACGCGTTGGCCTCCTCGCCGCGCGCCTGCTCGGGCGACATGTACTCGGGCGTGCCGAACACGGCGCCCTTCGGAGCGAGCCTCGGGTCTCGCGCGAGGTGCGCGAGGCCGAAGTCGAGGATCTTCACGAAGTCCTTCCGCCCCACGCGGTTCGTGAGGAGGATGTTGTCGCTCTTGAGGTCGCGATGCACCACGCCGAGGTCGTGCGCGCGACCGAGCGCCGCGGCCATCTGCTCGAGCACGTCGACCGCGCGCGTCACCGCGAAGGGCCCCTTGGCGATCTCCGCCGAGAGCGGCGTGCCGACGAGGTACTCCATCACGAGGTAGAGCTCGCCCTCCTCGGTCTCGCCGATGTCGTGGATGTCGATGATGTGCGCGTGATCGACGCGATTGGCCGCGCGCGCCTCGCGGAGCATCCACGCGCGGAGGTGCGTCTCCGTGCGGAGGTCAGGCCGAATGAGCTTCAGCGCGACGACGCGATCGATGAGCACGTGCCGCGCGCGATACACCACGCCCATGCCGCCCTCGCCCAGGCGGTTCTCCAGTCGATAGCGCCCCGCGACCACTCGGCCGATGTAGGGGTCAGCGCCCTTGCCTGCTGCCGGATGCGCAGCGCTCTGCTTGTTCGTCACCGGGTCCACCTCGGTCTCAAGTTCTCCCGCGGGAGTTTCACGACCGCGGCGAGCATAACCCAAGGCCGCTCGCGCACGCGCCACAACAATGCGCCCTCATCGCGCATCCTTCGTCCGAGATGTAGGCAACTGCGCGCGCTCTCAGACACGCCGCCCGGTGAGCACCAGCCGCGTGATCTCGGGCGCCGCCGAGAGCCGCACGGGGGCGCCCGTGATTCCGATGCCGCGCGAGACGTAGAGCGTCGAACCGCTTCGCTGGTAACGGCCTGCAACATAGGGGAGGAGCGCGCCCGCGACGCCGCCGAGGTTCACCTGTCCGCCATGCGTGTGCCCTGAGAGCTGCAACGCCACGAGGCCCGCCGCTTCTTCGAAGAAGACAGGGTTGTGCGCGAGGAGGATCACGGGCGCCTCTCGATCGCTCCGCTCGAGGGCTCGCACGAGGTCGGGGCCGTCGAGTCCGTCGGCCCCGCGCGCCATCACGTCGTTGACGCCCGCGAGCGTGATCGCGCCGCGCCGCGCGTCGCCTGTGTGAATGCTCACCGAGCGGTCGACGAGGCAGGGGATTCCAACCGCGGCGAGGCCGCGACGGACGCGCTCGGAGCCCGTGTAGAGGTCGTGGTTGCCAAGGATTGCGTAGACCCCGAGGCGCGCGCGCAGACGACCGAGGCAGCGCATCGCGTCGGGGATGTGCCCGGGGTTGTTGTCGATCACATCGCCGGTGATCACCACGATGTCCGCGCGGAGCCGGTTGACCCGCTCGACCACGTGCTCGAGCTCCGCGAGGCCCGTGAAGATCCCCGCGTGGAGGTCGGTGATCTGCACGACGGTGACGCCGTCGAGCGAGGGCGCGAGGCCCGGGATCGTGACGGGCACCTCGGTCACTTCGAGGTCGTAGCGCCCGAGGAGCGCGCCGTGGAGCACCGTCACCGAGCTGGCGCTCGCGAGGCCGATGGAGAGCGCGCGGGTCACGGCCTCACGACGCGTGACGGGCTCGACGGGCGGCTCGACGGGGGGCGACGCAGGGGCATCAGCCGCGTCGCGCGGGGCGTCATCGCTGGGGGACTCCTTACGCGGACTCTTCGGCTGAAGGCCGAACACGATGGGCGCGAGGATGTGCATCGCGACGATGAGCAGCAGCGAGACCATCAGCGAGAAGCCCGCGACGCGCTCGACCCAGACGAAGGGGCGCCACGCTCCGCCGCCGAAGGGAGCGTTTCGGCGGGCGAGGATCTCGAGCGTCGCGACGACGGCCACGAGCGCAGCGGAGACCGCCGCGAGGCGCCGTTGCGCGCGCGCCGTCGCGAAGCGTCGAGGCGCGACCGAGCGCAGCGTCACGTAGAGCCCGAGGCCCACGTTCACCGCGAGGAAGGTCACGAAGATCACGATTCGCGAGAGGTGCACCATCGGAGATGCGCCCATCATGTGCAGAGCCGCGCGCGACGAGCAACGGTCGCGGCGGTGTGTGGTGGTGCGCGCGAGGTGAACGGTCCTTCTGCGCGGGGCGGGTGGTAGCGTCGCCGGGGTGAACGACTCGCGCGCCCTCGATCGCGTCGCCGTGATGGCCTGCGTCGCGGTCGCGTGCGTCGCCGTCGCGCCCGCCGCGCTCTCGCCGCTCTGGGACGCCGACGTGTGGTGGATTCTGCGAGCCGGGAGGGACCTCGTCGTCGACGGTCACGTCCCCCACCGAAACCGCTACGGCTTCACGGCGCCCGACGCCGCGTGGGTGATGCACGAGTGGGGCTTCGGCGTCGCGTACGCGCTCCTCTCGCGCTGCGGTCTGGCCTGGCTCGCGCTCCCTCGCGTCGCGGCCGTGGTGGTGACGGCGTGGGCCGCGACGTGGAGGTCGATGCGCGACGCGCGTCCGCTCGTGGCCGCGGCGTGTGTCGCGGTGGCGCTCGCGGTGTTCGGCGGACGCTTCGAATCGCCTCGCCCCGTCGGGATCACCTACGCGCTCGTGTGCGCGCTCGCCGCGGTGTGCTTCGAAGGGAACTTCTCCGCGCGCCACGCGGCGCTCACCACGGCGATGATGCTCGCGTGGGCGAACGCGCATGGGAGCTTTCCTCTCGGGTTCCTCGTGCTCGCGCTCGGCCTCGCGACGCCGGGCGGCGATCGAAGGGCGCGCATCGCGTCGCTCGTGTGCGGACTCGCGGTGACCGCGGTGAATCCGTATGGGCTCGCGCTGCACGGCCTCGCGCTGCGCTATGCGCTCGGGCTCGGCGGCGACTCCGTCTCCGTGGTGCACGCGCGGATCCTCGAATGGTGGCCGCTGTGGCGCGATCCGTGGCGTGTCGCGACGGGTCCGCAACTCGTGGCCGCGCTCGCGATGTCCGTCGTCGCGCTCGCGTCGCTGAAGGACCCGCGCTGGAGGGCGAGGGGAGCGCTCACGCTCGCTCTCTTGATGATGGCGCTCCGTCACAACCGCCACCTCGGACTCGCGGGCATCACCTGCGCCCCGCTCCTCGCGGGCCCCGTCGAGTCGATGATCGCGCGAGGGGCGTGGCGAACGCGGTACGTCTCGCGCGCGGCGCTGCTGGCGTGCGTGGTCGCGCCCGCCGCGCTCGGGGTCGCGCTGTGGGGCGTCGCGGCGCGCTCGCGGGCGGAGGGCGACTGGGTCGACGCGAGCCGACAGGATGAGGCCGCGAGGGCGCTCATCGAGGCGATGCCCGAGGGGGCGCGGGCCTTCGTGGAGCTTCCGTTCACGGGGTTCGCGGTGCTGGTGGGCGCGCCGAGGGTGTCGATGTTCTTCGACGCCCGCAACGACTGCTACCCCGCGGACGTGCTGCGAGAGGCGCTCGACGTGAACGACGGACGGCTCGCTCCTTCGGAAGCGCTGCGGGTGCTTCGCGCGAGGGGGACGACGCACGCGCTCGTTCGCTGCGCTTCGAGGGCCGCGCGGTCGCTCTCCGGCGCCGAGCGCGTGGCGTCTCGAGACGGGGTCTGTCTGTATCGGGTGGGACCGTCGGTCGGGAGCCAGGCCGAGGTCGCCCCGCACGATCGGGTATTTCGCGGCGTGAAGACCTCTGCGCTCGGTGCTACTCGATGGGGCCCATGAAATCGCTCTCGGATGCATCGTCGTCGCTGCGCGCGGCCCTCGAGGTCGCAGGACGGGGCCTCATCGAACGCGAGGCCCTCGTAGAGCTCGTCGCGCTCGCGGCCGTCGCGGGGGAGCACGTGCTCCTCATCGGGCCTCCCGGGACCGCGAAGAGCGAGGTCGCGCGGCGCGCCGCGAGGGCCGTGGGAGGGCGCTATTTCGAGTACCTCCTCGGGCGCTTCACGGAGCCCGGCGAGATCTTCGGACCCGTCGATCTTCGAAAGCTCCGAGAGGGCCTCGTCGAGGTCGAGACCGCAGGGATGCTCCCCGAGGCCGACGTGGCCTTTCTCGACGAGGTGTTCCTCGGGTCGACGGCGATCCTCAACACGCTCCTCGGCATTCTCAACGAGCGGACGTTTCGTCGAGGGCACACCGCGCTCAAGTGCCCCCTGCGCGTGTGCGTGGGCGCTTCGAACGCGCTGCCCGACGACGAGGCCCTCGCCGCCTTCGCCGATCGCTTTCTGCTCCGGTCCTTCCTCGAGCCCGTGCCCGACGCGCGCCTCGAAGACCTGCTCGCCGGCGGTTGGGGGCTCGCGGACGCCGACGCCGAACACGCGTCGCTCGAAGACCTCGACACGCTGGCGCGCGCCTCGCGCTCGCTCGATCTGGCGCCCGTGCGTCCGCACCTCGCGCACGCGATCAGGCTCCTGCGAAAGAACGGCGTGCAGCTCAGCGATCGTCGCGCGGTGCGCGTGCAGCGGCTCATCGCCGCCGCGGCCGTGATGGCAGGTCGCGAGGTCCCGACGGAGGCCGACCTCTGGCCTCTCGTCGCCGCGGTGTCGACGCGCGATGAGCAGGCCACGGCGCGCAACTGCCTCCGAGACATCCTCGCGCGGAGCGACAACGCGGGCCTCCAAGCCGCCGCCGAGGCCGCCGCCGCGGGGCCCCTCGCGCGCGCTCGCCGCATCGCGCGACAGGCCGAGAAGATGCTCTCGGAGTTGACCGCCGAGGCCCCTCGCGCCGAGGGCCACACGCCGCCGGGACCCGACGAGCGAGAGGCCCGGAGGCTCAGGCTCGAAGGCGTGCTGCGTGAGATCGACGCGGGCTTCGCGCCGGGCTCGGTGCCCCCCGAGCTCGTGGCCGTGCGTGACCGCGTGCGAGAGGTGCTCCGCGCGAGCGAAGAGGTCCGCGCATGACCGCGCCGTATCGTGGCGCGCAGCCTCCGAGCGCGTCGGAGCCTCGCGTGGCCGTTCGCTGGATCGCGCGTGAACCACCGCTCGCGCCCGTAGGCGTCGCCGCTTTCGGGCCCGTCGTGGCGGCCCTTCGGGAGAGGCTCCTCCGCGCGAGCGATGCGTCTCTCGCGGCGCTCCGCGGCGTCGAGGGCGAGGGTGTGATGGTCGTGACGGGCGAGTCCGCGTCGCTCCCGTGGGTCGACGGCGCGCGGTGGCTCGGGCGCGACCTCGCGGCTCCGTCTCTGCTGCTCCCGACGAGCGAGCGGCCCTCGGTGGACGTCGGGCTCTTCGAACGCGCGCTCCTTCGCGGGGAGCACGGCGCCGCGCCGCTGGCGGTGTTCGCGCGCGATGGCGCCATCACCGTCGTCTCGCTCGCGGAGGCGCGCCCGGTGTCGCGCGCGGTGCTCCTGCGCGTCGGAGAGACGGGGCCGTCGTGAACCTCCCCGAGTCCATCGCGCCGTGGGCGGACGCCTTCGCCGTCGTGTCGCCCGACGTGGCGCTCTCGCTCGGCCCGAGCGTCGCGAGGCTCGCCGCCGCCGTGGGTCCGCTTCGCACGCGAACCATCTACGGCACGGGCGATCCCGACGGGTACGACGGGCTCACGAGGCGCGGCGTGTACGAGCGCCTCCTGCTCTCGGAGTGGGCCCTCGCAGAGGAGGCCCCCGACGAGTTCCTGCGGCGCGCGGCGACGAGGGAGCTGGGGTTTCATCAGCTGATGTACCGCGAGACCGCGAAGGCGCGCGCGTCGGTGGTGCTGTTCGACGTCGGCCCCACGGAGCTCGGCGCGCCCAGGATCGCGCACCTCGCGACGCTCCTCATGCTGTCGCAGCGAGCGCGCGACGCGAGGGCTCGCTTCGCGTGGGGCGTGCTTCAGCACCCGCCGGGCGCGGCGACGCCTTCGGCGGGCCTGCAGCTCGACGTGACGCCCGAGAACATCGACGGGCTCCGCGTCGCGCGACAGCCGCTCGGACCGGGCGATGCGGACCTCGACGCGTGGGCCGAGCTCGAGGGGCGCGCTGGATCCTGGGACGACCTCTGGATCGTAGGCCCCGATGAGACCGCGTCGCGGTGGCGCGAGCGGGTCGCCCGCAAGACCGGCTCCACGGGAGGCTTCATCGCGGTGCGTGAGACCGCCGAGCCCGGCGCGAGGTCGCTCGACGTGAAGGTCCGCCAGCGATCGACGACGCGCGAGGTGTCGCTCGATCTCCCTGACGCGGCGACGTGCGTGCGGCTCCTTCGAAATCCGCTGCGAAGGGTCGATCCGCCGAAGGCGCCCGTGAGAGACGTTCGCGTGCCCGCGAGGGTGCCCAACTACACGCGCGGGATTCTCTCGAACCCGCTGATCGTGTCGCACGGGTCGAAGGTGATCGCGCGCACGAGCGACGGCGCCCTGCTCGTCTTCGGCGTGCCGGGCTCGTCTCGCGGTGGGACCCCGCGTCCGCGCATCGTGATGCCGCGACCGGGTGAGAAGATCCTCGCCGCGGGATGGGGTCATCGGCGCCTCGTGATGGTGAGCGACTACCTCGGCGCGCTGCGCCTCCACGACTGGAACGGAAACGTCTTTCCGTGGGCGTCAGGCGAGCGGCGTGCCGACGCCGAAGCGCGCGCGGCGATCCTCGATGCGGGCAGCACCGACGAGCACCTCGCGCGGGTCTTCGTGCATCAGCTCGCGCCCTCGTCGCGGCGGACGGCTTCGTTGCTCGATCGAAGGCGGCGGCTGTGGCGCCTCGATCCCGAAGGGGTTCAGCTCGCGGCCACCGAGGTCGTGTCGATGCAGCTCAGCGGAGAGATGCTCGTGACACGTTCCGAGCGTCACGAAGAGGGCGCGCGAAACGTCGTGCTCCCGGCCGCTGCGTTTGCCGGCGACGCCGTCGAGAAGGCGCCGGGCGAGTGGACGCTCGAGCTCTTGAAAGGGGCTTCGAAGGGTGACGTGACGCGGATTCCGCCTGGCGCGCGCCCCGTCGGCGTGGGGGCCTACGCGCCGAACCACGCGCCGCCCATCATCTGCGTCGACGCCGACGAGAAGTCGCTCGTGCAGTACACGGGCGTCGAGGTCGTTCGGATCCACACGGCCCACGCGCCCATCGTTCATGCCGCGGTCGAGGCGTACGGAGCGCGCATCGTGTACGTCACCGAAGATGGAACGCTCGGCGTGTACGACCACGCGCGCAGCGATCTCCTCCTGCGCTACACCCCGGGAGCGTGGCGATGACGCGCCCCGTGCGACCCCGCGCGCTCGTTCATCGAGGCGTCGTCGAGAGCGTCGGCGTCGTCGTGTCGGAGGGCGCTTCGCTCGACGGCGGGCGTCGCCGCGTGCTCTCGCTCTGGAGCCCCGGCGCGACGGCGTTTCGTGTGGGAGGCGCGTGGCTCCTGCGCTGGTCTTCTCCGCGTCGACTGCGCGCCGAAGAGGCGCCCGGAGACGTGCTCGTGGCGCGGTCCGTCGGCGCCGTCTCTCTGCTCCTGACCGCGCCTCTCGACGCCTCGGAGCTCGCGCAGGTCATCGACGCTGGGGCGCGCGCGGGCGACGTCGTTCGCGTGCGCGGCGCCGAGGCGATCGCGGAGCGGGTGAGCGCGACCGACGCGGTCGACCCATCTCAGTGGCTCGACCTGGGGACGGTCACGCGCGTCGAGGTGCGCTCGCTCGGCGCGCCCATCGCGTCGCTCCGGATCGTCTCCGTCGAGACCCCGAGGGCCGTGCTCAAGGGGGTGACCGGGGCCAGCGCAGGGGCCTTCGCGCAGGCTCTCTCGGGCGCCCTCGACGCGATGGCGACAGGACGCGCCGACGCCCTCGCGCAGGGCGTCGGGGGCGCTGAAGGGGCCGCTGCGCAGCCGCTCGCGGAGCGGCTCAAGGCGAGGCTGATGCGCGCGATCCTCACGGCGGCGCGGTGGTTCGGCGCGGGGCGCGCGAGGTCGGCCACGCAACGCGAGGACGGGGCGCTCCCGACGAGCTCCGCGGCGCCTCCGCCGGGCGCGTTCGCGCGCTGGATGGCGAAGCTCGATGCGTGGCTCGCGGGGGCGATCCAGCGGAGCCGCATCGCGGAGGCGTTCGGCGCGCGCTACGCGAAGTACCTCACGAACATGGTCGACGCGTTCGAACGCGGTGACCTCGACGAGGCGCTGAAGATGGCCGTTCCGCTCGGCGACGGGGCGCCGTCTTCGCAGGCGCCGTCGACGTCGTGGACGCTGCCGTCGCCGCGCGCGGGGCTCGACATTCGCGTCGGCGCGAAGCCCGCGGGTCCGGGCTTCGGGACGTCGCTCTACGAACGGATTCGCGCGCTCTACCGCGCGACGGCGGAGCGCCTCGAGGCCGAGGGGCGCGTCGAGGAGGCGGCCTTCGTGCACGCGGAGCTCCTCGGTGACCTCGCGGGCGCGGTGTCGCTCCTCGAACGGCACGGGAGGCTCGTTCGCGCCGCGGAGCTCGCCGAGGCCGCGAAGCTCCTGCCCGAGCTCGTCATCCGGCAGTGGATCGTCGCGGGCGACGTCGACCGCGCGGCGCTCCACGCGCGGCGCACGAAGAGCTTTCAGGTCGCCGTCACGAAGCTCGAAGGCTCCGACGCCGCGCTCGCGCTCCCGCTGCGTCGCGAGTGGGCCCGGTGCGCCGCGGCTGCGGGCGACCTCGCGCTCGCCGTCGAGATCGCTTGGGCGAAGCCCGAGCTCCGAGAGATGACGGCCGCGTGGATCGAGGACGCCGTCGCGCTGGGCGGCGTCGGGGGCGCGCGCATGCTCGCGCGGAAGCTCACGCTGCGCCCCGAGCGCCTCGCGGAGGTGCTCGCCGCGCTCTCGTCGCAGGCGGAGGATCGCTCCCACGATGGGGCGCGCGCGAGGGCAGCGTTCGCGCAGGGCACCCTCCAGGCCCCGATGTCGCCTGCGTCGCAGGTCGCGTCGAGGGCGGTCGCGCGGTCCATCATCGCAGACGGCGCGCGGGGCGCGCTCGCGGACGCCCGCGTGGTGGCGGTCAAGCTCATCGAGCACGCGCAAGACAGCGCGCTCAGGACGGACATCCCGGTGTGGCCCGAGGCGACGCGGCTGCCGCTCTCCGCGGCTGCGTCGCCGAGGACCTTCGCGGTCGACGTCGCCGACGTCGGGACGCGCGCGCTCCATGACTCCGCGTCGCTGCCCGACGGGCGCGTGTTGCTCGCGATGGGCGAGGCGGGCGTGTGGATCGTCTCTCGCGAGGGCCGCGTCGTCGTGCGCCTCGACGCCCCCGCGCACGCGCTCGTGCTCTCGGATCACGGCGACCGCTGCCTCGCGCTCGCCCGGCGGGGAAGGGGCTTTCGCGTCTCGCACGTCGACCTCGCGCGGCGGACCGCGCGGCCCTGGGGCGAGGTCGAGCTCGACGCCTTCGCGACGACCTATGACGGAGACGGCTGGGTGGTCGCTACCGAGCGCGACGTCGCCGTCGTCGACGCGCTCGCGCCGCGCGTCGAGGTGCTCCGCCCCGCGGTGCGCATCGAGCACGGCGTGAAGGTCGTCGAGATCGCGCGGACGCCCACGCAGCTCGCGATTCGAACGGCGGGGGAGCGACCCGAGGTGTGGGCCTGGGACACCGCGAACTCCTGGATCTTGCGGGTGCGCCACGAGTCGATGAAGGAGGCCGGCCTCGTCGCGGCGACCTTCGATGCGGCGGGGACGCGGCTCTTCCCCACGAGGAGCGGCCGTTGGGCGCTCGCCCTCCACGACCCGGCGCCCCGAGCGCTCGCGATCGATCTCGGCAACGCCACGGGGCCGAGCGCCCTCCTCGGCGCGTCGATGACGCCCGTCTGGATCGCGGTCGCTTCGAAGGCCCTGCGGGGCGTCGAGGTGACGCTCTTCGACCGGGCGAAGCTCGCGCTTCGATGGCGCGCGACCCTCGCGGGCGCGACGACCGTCTCGATGCGATTCGCCGACGAGCGGCTCACGCTCTGCGACGACGCGGGTCGGGCCCTGGGGCTCGATCTGCGCTTCGGCGACCTGGCGCACGACCTCCGCGTGTGAGGAGGGCGCGCGCGGGGCTCGCCGCGGTTGGCCCCGGCGGTGTACACGTTGCGCTCCCCAACGGAGTGCCTGAGTGAGAACTGACGCGCCCGCGCTCGCTTTCTGCGCCGACCGATCCATCGCGATGCGCGCGCCGTACGCGTCGCGCGAAACCCTTGAATCGAAGGGCCGCGAGGGTCGCTGACGTGTTCCTCGCGCACGGACTCGCGCTGCTGCTCTCGACCCCGACGGAGGTCTTCGAAGAGTGGTCGCTCTCGCCCTCCGCGCCGCTCGTCGAGGTGGTGACCGTGCGCGCGCTCTACCAACGCCGAGAGGGCTCGACGGCGCTCCTCCCCGAGTCGCTGCGAGGCGCTCCCCGGCCCGAGGTGCACGCGTTCGGTTCCACCGCCGCGCTCGCGGTCACGTGGGGCCCTCGCGGCTGGCAGTGCGCGCTCCCC
>JBPOHC010000949.1:0-8998 GCA_052035985.1 Myxococcota bacterium
GCTTGCTCGATCTCAGCGGGCGTCTGTCCATCGCGACAGGGAATCTTGAGATGCTTGGCGACGTCGCGGACAATCTCCGCGTAGGGAACCCCTTTCCCACCTCGCCCGATGTTGGCGAGCGAGTTTCCTCCGAACGTCTGGATCTCTTGAACAAGCAGGTCAATGTAGAAGTCGCGGCTAGGCCGCGAGCCCACTAGGCGCACGTTCTTCTCGAACTCGTTGGTCTTCGCAGACAAGATATAGTCTACAAGCGGAGCCAAATCCTCATCCGTTGAGGAGCGCAGCAAAGGCGAGATATCCGGGTCAGAAACCATAGTTCACCTTTTGAATTTTGCTACCTATCGCTTGGCTACCTGTTGAATGCACATCTTGGCCTTCGTGCGCGGCCGTCGCCCGGGAGGCCCAATGGTTGGCCGGTCTGCCGCCGCAGCGGGCTAGGTGGGTAGTTGTTGAGTGAAGTGGGGGCGGTCGGCACCATCGGCTTGTTGGGGAGCATGCGCTCATCGACTCTCACAGAAGCTATGTTGGTGTCGGCGAGTACACTTTGTTAAGTTCGGGCAGATGCCCCTCGAACTGGATATGGATATTCATCCATGTACGCTCCACCTTATTGGTCTCAATGGTCTCAACCCAGTGGAACCATACCGCACGTCCGAGGCGCGTCTCGGAGATTTTTTCTGGGGTGTCGAGGTGCTCACCCATCCGACGACGCAGGTTTTCGGCCAAGCCTACATACAGGACGACCCCGTTGAACGTTGAAAGGGCGTAGCACCCGGAACGGTCAGGTACGAACTTCTGGTGCCTACGGCGGAACGGCCTCCTGTCGATAGGCGTCGGGACCAGATCTGCGGCGTTCATTACATCTCGATCGAAGTGTTCATTGATGCCCTGTGCAGCGCCTTCGACAGATCCTGCGATACGACGTTAATGGCTCCTCCGTTAAGGAAACTCGCCTTCGATCCCTTGGCCCACCAGTCAGGGTGCCCGAGGCCTGCGTACTCGCCCTCGACGTTCTCGAAGCAGGCGGTGAGCATGGAAGTCATTGTCGTGACAGTGTAGCTACCTTTCTCCTGCAGTTTCATGAAGAATGGAATCGAGAACTTACAGAAAAGCTCCACCCCGTTATACTTGTAAAGGACCGTTGCCCTATCGTCGTCAAGGCACGCGGCGATGGCCTTCCAGTAATTGAGAAAGATCCTCCGCTCTTTCTCGTAGTCGCCAATGGCCGTCAGAGGATTGTTCGCGGTGAGCACGTACTTCACGATGGCCTTGACGAAGGTCTTCTGATTCATGGACGCGGTGTCCGAATCATCGTTAGCCATCCTGATCTTTCCGAGCCACGGGGAGTCAGCGTGTGTATTGAGGAAGTCGACGTAGCCCATCGCGCGTTGCACTTCCCCTTTCTGCACCGAATTCAAAATCCACTTGGGCAGGCTCGGCATGTCCTCAAGTTCGATCGCGTCGCTAAGACGAGAGATGATGCGCTGCTCAACCGACTTATCGACACTCTTCTGCGTGGTGTTGACGATGAGGAAGTGGCACATCTGGGCGATATTCGTGAGCCCGATTGCGATGTTGACCGGGACCTCGAAATCCAGCACCCGAGCGTCCTTCTCCGACGCCATCCGCAGGCCCTCAAGCCGGTGTTGACCGTCGACGACGCTGAAGGGCCCAACGGCCTTGATATCGAACGTGATCGTATGATTCTTGGGATCGAACTGGATCGACTTGTCGGTCGCGAGGAAAACCGAGGTCGGAAGGAAGGCGTCCCGAGAATCCTGCCCCTTCACGATGTAGTCTGCGAGCTTCTTCGCGCGCGCCGTGTTCAACAGCCGCTGGAATCCCTTGTCGTCGACGCCGTCGGGATCGAGCGTCTCGACACTGTAGAAGCCTGGAGCAATCAGGTCGCGGACCCTGATCGACGTCGTGTACAGCGTAAGGTCGCCCTGTTTCACGCTAGCAGCAGGGATTGTGAACGTGTTCATGATCAGATCTCCGTCGAGAGCTTTGATTTGAGCGACCCACAACTGTCAAGAGAAAGTACTTGCCGCCAACTTGCAGAGAGCGGGCGTCAGGAGCCTTGCAAGTAATCTCGCAAGGCGTCGTAGATGCTGGCTATGTGCTCCTCGGCACGACGCCACACTCGCATCTCTGGCGCTGCCCAACTCTGTAGTGAGCCGTCGCGGCCGATCCACCCCCCACTCGCCTTTTAGCCCGCTCCTACGTAACACCCGAACGTCCCTCCTACACCTTATCCGCGGATCGCCGTGGTTGGCCCGCTTCTACGTAACCCGATAACGGGCGATTCCGCAAGCTCCGATCCGCCCCCCGCAGCGCCTCAGATCGATTTCGCCCGGTCTCGCGCAACCGCGCTCCACGTCGTGTCGAGAACGCCCCTCGCCGCGAAAGCCCCCGCCGCGGCCCGGGAGACCCGTCATGACCCTGATCGAAGCCCTTCGGAACACGCTCCGCCGACTGCACTACTCCCCGCGCACCGAGGAGGCGTACGTGCACTGGACGCGGGAGTTCCTCCGCTTTCATCGCCGACACCCGCGCGAGCTGGGGTCCGCCGAGGTGACGGACTTTCTCAACGACCTCGCCGTGCGTCGGCGCGTCGCCGCCGCCACGCAGAACCAGGCGCTCTGCGCGCTGGTCTTCCTCTACCGAAAGGTGCTCGAGCTCGAAGCTCCGGCCCTCGACGGATTCGACCGGGCCCGTCGCCCCGAACGCCTGCCGACCGTCCTCTCTCGCGCCGACGTGCGAGCGCTGCTCGACCGCCTGGAACCGCCCTTCCGTCTCATCGGCGAGATCCTCTACGGCTCGGGCCTCCGCCTCGGCGAGTCCATCGCGCTCCGCGTGAAGGACATCGACTTCGAACGCCACCAGATCACCGTACGCGGCGGAAAGGGAGCGCGCGATCGCCCGGCGCTCCTGCCAACGCGCGTGCGGGAGCCCCTGCGCCTCTGGCTCGACGCCGTCGGGCGACGTCACCGCGCCGACCTCGACGCTGGTGCGGGAGAGGTCGACCTCCCCTTCGCGCTCCGCACGAAGATGCCGGGCGCCGCCACCAGCCTCGCGTGGCAGTACGTCTTCCCCGCGACACGCCCCTGCTTCGACCCCGCGACGGGCCGACGGGTGCTCCACCACATCCACGAAACCGCCGTGCAGAAGGCCGTACAGGCCGCGGCACTCGCCGCGAAGATCGACCGCCGCGCGAGCTGCCACGCGCTCCGGCACAGCTTCGCCACGCACCTCCTCGAAGGGGGGACCGACATCCGAACGATCCAGACGCTCCTCGGTCACCGCGACGTGCGAACCACCATGATCTACACGCACGTCATCGACCGCGGTCCGCTCGGCGTCGTCAGCCCCCTCGACCGCTGATCACGTCCGTTCAGATCGGGGTCTGCGCAAATCCAATCCCGCATTGCCGAACCCATCCCCGCGCCATCGAAAATCCAATCCCGCATTGCCGAACCCATCCCCGCCCCATCGAAAATCCAATCCCGCATTGCCGAACCCATCCCCGCCCCATCGCCGCAGCAATCCGCGATTGAAATCCTCACCTCGCCTCCACGCCCGCGCCTCCTCTGCGCCCTCCGCCGTCCGGCGCGCGCCATCGCGAACTCGCCCGCGCACCTGATCGTGCGTTACCCTCCGTCCTCGCGATGCCCTCGGTCACGCCGGAACCGCTGCCGCTCGACGCGAAGGCCCTCGCCGACGCGTGGCGGGAGCACCTCCTCGCGGTGGAGTCACAGTCCCTCGACGACCTCGCCCGCACGGGCTCCTCCGAGGTGCTCTTCATCCGTCAGCCGAAGGCCACGGGCGCGTGGGAGCTCCTCGATCCGCTCGAAGAGCGCGGCCTCGCCGAGGGCTTCGTCACCGCGCGCGTCACCGTTCTCGCCGACCAGGCCTTCGACTCCTTCGACGGCCTCGTGCGCGCCCTCGCGCGCAACCTCACGGCGCCCGACACCACGGGCAAGAAGCGCGGGCTCATCGCGCTCCTCGACCGCTTCGCTTCGAAGCACGACACGCCGCAGAGCGCGCTCGCCGCGTTCGACAAGGGCGCCCTCGCGCTCCACGCGAGCGGCGACCTCATGGAGCTCGCGCGCTCGTACCTCGACGCGAAGCGCAAGCCCACGCACGAGGCCCGACGCATCGAAGCGTGGCTCTCGGGCACGGAGCTCTCGCGCGCCGAAGACGAAGCCTCGGCCTTCGCGGCCCTCTCTCCGCGTACGGCGCGACGCGCGCTCGGCGAGCTCACCCGCCTCGTGCGCGTGCTCGGATGGCGCGGGACCCTCGCGATCTTCGCGGGCGCCGAGGTGCTCACGAAGCTCCCTCCCGGTCGACGCGAGGACGCGTACACGGTGCTGCGAGAGCTCATCGACAACGCCGACGGCGGACGCGGACTCGTCTCGATGCAGTCGGTGATCTCCGGTGCGCCGACGCTCTTCGACGGACAACGCGGCCTCAACACGCTCGCGCCCCTCGCCATGCGCATCGCGGCGGCGAACGAGGGAGCTTCGACGCTGCCTCCGCCGCACAGGCCCATCCTCGATGCAGCTCCCCCCGCAGGATGGGCGCCCCCTGCCCCGGCGCCGAGCCTCGTGCAGCCCTGCGCGTACGAGTCGCTCCCAGCGTTGCGTACGTTGATCCGCGCGGCCAGGGGGTTGCCGTCGGCGGAGCCCGTGGTCACGATGAGCGTCGGCCACGAGAAGATCGACGCGACGATCACCTCGCTCTTCGCCTACGCCGCGATGGAGAGCTCGGTCTTCGCGCTCCTCACGGGCGACTACGGAACTGGCAAGTCGCACCTCCTCATGCACCTCACGGCGCGCGCGCTCGCCGACAAGCGCCCCGTGTTTCGCCTCTCGCTCGAACGCCTCGACATGGACCTCGGCAACCCCCAGCGGCACCTCCGTCGACTGCTCGAACACGGCGCGCTACCGCTCCCAGGAAGGCCCGGTCCACTCGATCGACTCGTCGCGTGGACGCGCTCTCCGAAGCAGCTCAAACGGCTCGTGGAGGCGCTGCGAGAGCTCGATGCGGCGGGAGGTGAAGCGGCGACGCCCGCCCGCAAGGCGCTCTCGTTCGCGGCGAAGGCGAAGAGCGCGGGCGTGGCCCTCGAGTCGTGGCTCGGCGCGACCGAGCTCATCACGAAGAACTCCAACGCGAACTACCGACAGGACGCCTACCAGCGGCTCATCCTCTGGCTCGCGCTGCTCGCGAAGCTCGAAGGCTGCGGCGGCCCGGTGCTCCTCATCGACGAGGCCGAGAACCTCTACCGGGGCGGCACTTCGCGCGTCGAGCGCCGCACGGCACTCCGCTCGCTGTCGTTCTACTGCGGTGGAACGCTCCCCGGCGCGTGCGTGGTCATGGCGATCACGCCCGACTCGCTGGGCGCGCTCCGCGCGGAGGCGAAGGAACTCCTCGAAGACGTCGCCGAGCAGCGCACGGTGCTCTCGTGGGAAGACGCCGCGATGCTGCGGCGCAGGCTCACGGCGCTCAAGCCCATCGCGGTGCCCGCGCTCACGAGCGAGTCTCGAATCATCCTCGCGTTCAGGGTTCAGGCCACACACGCCGAGGTGCGCGGCAAGGTCACCGACCCCTCGTGGGTGAAGTGGGTCGAGGCGCTCGTGAAGGAAGACATTCCCCCGCGCACGCTGGTGCGGAGGGTCGTCGACCGGCTCGAACGCCTCTGGTGGGAGCAGCACATCGCCGTCGCGGGCTGAACCCCCGCCATCGAGGCGGCCGGGCGCTATTGCAGATGCCTGGGCAACAGCACGCGCGCCAGCGAAGGGAGCGACGAGAGCGCCGAGGCGTCACGGAGCGCGACGCACTGGCTGAGGTTGATCTCGCGCAGCGACGTGAGCGCCTCGATGCCCGAGAGGTCGCGGAGGTTCTCGCACGCGCCGAGACCGAGCGCTTCGAGCGAGGTGAAGCGGGCGATGTCGCCGAGGCCCTCGATCGAGGGATTCAGCTGCACCGTGAGGCGTTTGAGCGAGCGAAGGTCGACGAGCGGAGAGAGGTCGTTCGCGCGCCTGCACCCGTGCAACGTCAGGTCGGAGAGCGACGGATGCGCCCGAAGCGGCGAGAGGTCTTCGAGCGCCTCGCAGTCGTAGAGCGCGAGCCTTTCAAGCGCGGGCAGCGCGTCGAGCTGTCGCAGGTCGGTGAACTCGCGCGTGCAGAGCAGGTTGACCACGCGGAGCGCAGCGAGGCTGTCGTCGAGCGAGATCCGTCGCACGCGCTCGGTGCGGGTGAGCCAGAGCTCGGCGAGCGAAGGGAGCGCGCGCAGCTCGACGGAGGAGACGACCCCTTCCGTGAGGGTGAGCGAGCGCAGCGCCGGCAGGTCAGCCACGCGCACCTCACCGAGCGAGCCCGGGCCGAGGGTCAGCGCGGTCAGGCTCTTGAGCGCCGAGAGGTCGGGCTGCTCGGTGAACGCGTCGCACCCGGTGATGTCGAGCCGTTCCAGCGCTTCGAGGCGCCGGAGGTCGAGCGCTGCGAGGCTGCGGCAGCGCCTGAGCTCGAGCCTCCGAAGCGTCGGGACGGCCGTCACGGAGAGGGCCTTCATCGCCCCGTGCTCGACGGTGAGCCAGCCGTGCTCTCCCAGCGCGCTCGCGGCCGCGGGATCGCCCGAGAGGTCGATGTCGACGCGCTCGATGCGCGTCTTGGGGAGCGTGCGAATGCGCGTCGCGAGCGTCTTCGCGTGAGCCACGACGACGTGCTCGACGCCCGCGGGGAGCCTCGAGGGCTTCGTCGCGTCGACCGACACGGCGAGGCGGGGAACGCCCGCGAAGCGCACGAGGAGCCACCCCCCGGCGATCTCGGCCGAGAGCGCGCAGGGCTCAAGCTTCGACGTGTTGTGCGTCGTCCGCACGAAGCATCGAAGCGAGATGCGCTCAAGCGGTCCCGCGTGTTCGCCCTCCGTCACCTGCGCCCCTTCGACGGTGACGATCGGGTGCTCGCGGCCGTCCGCCGACGCGCCCACGAGCGCGACGCCGCCGCGAGCGTCCGCGAGCGTCGAGAGCGCGTCGAGCGTCGTCGCGCGCCGGTCGGGATCGAGTCTCCATCTCTGCATGGGGTTCCTCCTGTGAGGCCGTTCGGGGCGTGTGGTCAGACGGAGCGCGCGATCACGCGCCCGCGACGATGAGCTTCGAACTCAGCGGAGCGAGCGTCGCCGTTACTTCGAAGACCCCACCGAGCGCCCGCGTGCCGGGTCGCGCCTCGACGGCGAGCGCGCGGGTCTGCGCCGCGAGTGCGGTCTCGCTCACGGAGATGTCTCCGTTGACAGAGGCGCCCGCGAAGCGCGCGGTGACCACCCGCTCCTCCGTCGAGAGGTTCGACGCGAGGAGCGCCGCGCGGGTCCCGTCATGCGAACGAAGCCCGACGCATGAGAGGAGACCGTCGTCGTTCCACGCGGTGTGGCAGCGTTCGGGCGCGATGTGCGAGGCGTCACGGAGGAGGGCCTCGTGCATCGCGAGCGCGCCGACGTGCCCCTCTCGCGTGAAGAAGTGCCCCGGGCCGAGCTCGCCGAAGGGGAGCGCCTGACCGGGGGGAAAGGCCCTGTGATTCGCGCGGTAATAGAACGACCCGGTGACCACCGACTGCCACCGAAGCTTGCACGCGATGGCGTACGCTGCGAGTCCGCTGGCGAAGGCGCGGCGCTCGCCCGGCGTCGCGAGGCTCGCGCGCTCGCGGCTCACCCCGAAGTGTCGCGAGAGGAACTCGCCGCCCTGCCACTCGGTGTTCCAGAGCGCGACGTCGCGAAGGCCGCGGGCGTCGAGGAGCGCGCGGATCTCTCGCGCGAGGCGGGCATTCGACGCGGGCGAGAGGTCGTCGCCGTAGGTGTGGAAGCTGAACACCGGGAGCGCGTCGCCGAGCGGACGGAGCGTGTCGCACAGGCGCTCGGCGGCCCCGCGAAAGCGCGGCCACTCGGCGAGGCTGAAGGGCACTCCTGGTCCCACCGCGAGCAGCCTGCGCCCGGAGCGCCGATCGTTGAAGCCCTTCACCGTCGCGAGGAAGCGCAGGAACGCCGGCAGCAGCCTCGCAGCGCTCTCACCGTTGAAGCCCCCGAGGCCGTCGGGCTCGTTGATGAACTCGACCTGGCGCACGGCGCCGTCGAGCCCGTCGGCCCATCCCTCGACGAAGTGCGACAGGCAGCGCTCGACGACGCGACACCAGCGATCAAGGTCCGCGGGCGGGCGTCCGCCGAGGTTCAACCCGTTCCAGCGGTCCGAGCGACCGACGTCGTACGACGCCTGCCAGAGCACGTCGCAGCCCGCCTCACGCGCCGCGCGGAGGTGCGCGTCGACAGCCTCGAAGCGGTAGCTCTCAGCGCGCGACGGGTCCGCCGCCTCATCGGGAAAGATCCCTCCGAGGGTGAGCGTGTTGGGCGGACAGTCCTGATCGATGCGAGCGCGCTCGATGCCGACGGCGCGGTACTGCGCCACGTATGAAGGCTCGCCGTCGATGAGCGGGTGCGGCGAGCCCTGCACGCCCGAGAGCCTGTCGAAGACGCCCTCGGGCGCGTCGAGCCTCACCTCGACGCGGTCCGTTCGCGGCGCGACGCGCGCCCCGCGAGACCTGTGGAGGCACGACGCGAGGCCCCACGCGCCGAGCGGGAGCGACGTGACGAAGCCGCGACGATTGACACGAGGCATCTCTCATCGCTCCGTTCGCGGGGACGCTTTGAATGACGCGGAGCCGACGCCCCGCGGAGACGCTCAGACCGAGAGCGCGCCCTTGCGGAACTCGCTCGACGCGATCTTCACGTTGACCACGGCGGGCACCTGATCGCGCTCGCTCGCTTCGAACGCGCGGGTCAGCGCGGGGGCGATCCCGGCCGTGGTCTCGACCCACTCGCCGTGGCATCCGAGGGCCTTCGCGACCTCGTCGTAGCGCGTGTAGGCGAGGCCCGTGGCGACGGCGCGCTCGGCGCCGAAGAACTCCACCTGACCGCGGCGGATCTGCGTCCACGCGGCGTCGTTGCCGATCACAC
>JBPOHC010000762.1:0-3503 GCA_052035985.1 Myxococcota bacterium
GCCTGAGAAGGTCGCCGAGCATGAGCACCAGCGACGCCCAGGTCGTCGTGAAAGCCCCGTAGAGTGCGGGCAATCCGACACGCAGGAAGACCCAGACGAAAGGGCCCGGAGTCGGGTGCGCACGGAACCAGTGGAGTTCGAGATAGGTGAACAACACCATCCACGCGCCGCCGATGAGCGATGCGTGTCGCGCGAATTGAAACGTTCGCGGCCAACGCGTTGACCCCGGATGCACCACCGCCAGGCACATCACGAAGAGGCTGAAAAGCGCGCGATAATCGAGGCGCTTCGGGTCTTGGAGGGTGTCGTGGTGCTCGACCAGCTCCATGTGCGCGCGGCCGATCACCCACTGAAACGCGACTGCGAGCGCGAGTAGCTCCGGGCGGAGTGCGACGTGGGCCCCGTCCGTCGACGTCAAGGTGTTTGCTGCGGGGATCTGCTCGAGCGGAGCCCGGTGGCTGTCGGTGCTCACGCGAACGTCATCGATGGCCTTTTGAAGCGCAAACAGATCATCGCCTTGCTGGCGGAGTAGTTGGAGCAGTTCCGTGGCCCGCTGGGCGAGCGGCGCTGGCGCGGTGCTGAGGTGGGCGCGGTCAACGCCAAGGCGCTCGATGAGCTCCTCAAACTGCGAGGGCGTAAGCGACTTGAGCGCGTCGAGGGGGTCGAGCGAGGTGTGGTTCGGCATGGTCTTCAGGTGTCTCATGGACCTGCGGCGATCTCCACGGCGACGGGCGCCGTGAAGCCTCCATCCCTCGTCGGGGGTGCGGCGTCACTTGACATCCGTTCAGAATCCGGCCACCTTTCGTCCCAACACCAATGGGAGAGGTGTGTCTGCAAGCCCCGCGACAGGATCGGGGATGGACGCCCGAACGTCTCGCGGAGGCTCTGAAGTCAGCGCGTCTCGGCGGGTCCGCGCGAACGATCCGGCGGGGATGTGCGGACGGCTCCATCCCCTGCGTCACGACGGCGGGCGGACATCGCCGCATCGATCCGACGTGGGTCGCGCGGATGTTTCCCACACTCGCTGATCGTTCGTAGCCGAACAATCTGTTGCAACATCTCCCGCAACGCTGAGGTGCAACGTGGCGCGCGGACCCATTCTCACGCCCGACGAGCTCGGCGTCGCAGCGGCTGCGTTCGCGCGCACGGGCAGCTTCGCCGACGCGGCGCGCGCCATTGGCCGCACCGACGAGAGCGGCGTGCGCAAGGCGCTCCGACGCGTTGGATATCCGGACTTATCCGGTCTCCATGCGCGCGCGGTGGACTCGGGCATTCGCCAGGCGCGGCGCGCGCTCAACAACACGACCTCGAAGCTCGCGACCCGCGTCGACGCCGCGACCGACACCGCGGAGCTGGTCGCCATCGCGAAGGGCCTCTCGCTCACCACCGCGCGCCTCGAAGGACTCGCGGAGCTCGAGCTGAAGAAGCGACAGTCGAGCATCACCCGCGCGAAGACCCGCGCCGAGGTCGACGCGCTCAAGAAGGGCACCGCGCTCACGACCGAGCAGCTCCTCGCGTACCTCGCGGCGCTCCCTCGCGAGGAGCTCCTCAAGCTCATCGCGACGCTCCGCGCACAGCGTGAGTCGACCGCGACCGCGGCGCCCGCAGTGACCGCAACGAAGCCCCCCTCCGACGGAGCGACGTGACGTGTGCGCCTCGACGACGACGACCTGCTCGCCGAGCTCTTTCGCGCGGAGCTCACGCGCCGTGACGCGCCCCCTGCGCTGCACGCGTGGATCGAGCACGTAGCGCCCGAGCACACGCCGATCCCGTGGCACCTCGCGCAGCTCATCGCGCTCTTCGAGCGTGCGCTGCGCGAGCCCATCCGCGCGATCGTCAACCTGCCTCCGCGGCACGCGAAGTCGACGACCGTTCGACGCGCCCTCGCGTACGCGACGATCCACGAGCCGCACCGGCTCAACGCGTTCATCACCTACGCGGCGGACTACGCGTACACGCACTCACGGGCCATTCGAAAGCTGGTGCGCGCACACGGCGGGCGCCTCGCCGACGATGCCGCCAACGTCAAGGACTGGCGCACACCCGAGGAGGGCGGGCTCTCGGCGACGGGCATCGGCGGACAGCTCACGGGCAAGGGCTTCGGCGGACTCGCCGTCGTCGACGACCCGATCAAGAACCGACGCGACGCCGAGTCGCCGCTCATCCGGTCGCGCATCCTCGAGTCGTTCAACGACGACGTGTTCACGCGCATCGAGCCGGGTGGTTCGATCGTCGTCGTCTGCACCCGCTGGCACGAGGAGGACCTCGCCGGAACGCTCGAACGCGAGACCGACGATGACGGGCGCCCGACCTGGGAGGTGCTCAACCTCCCGGCGATTCGAAACCCAGCGACGGGCGAGGCGTCGGACGAGGGGATCGCACTCTGGCCCGAGCGTTTTCCGATCGAGGTGCTCGCGCGCATCCGGCGAAAGCTCGGTCCGTACGGGTGGTGGTCGCTGTATCAGCAGCGTCCGCGGCCTCGCGATGGGAAGGTCTTCAAGGCGCCTGCGCGGTGGACCGCGCTGCCCGAGGGGCTGCGCTTCGTGCTCGCGGTCGACCCCGCGGGCTCGGCGCGCACCAAGTCGAATCACACGGTCGCCGTCGCGATCGGGGTGAAGCGCATCGAGGGCGTGCTCCACGGCTGGCTCGTGGGGCTCGTGCGGCTTCAGCTCGCGCCGCCCGAGGCCGCGGTCGAGCTGCTCGCGTTTCAACGACGCTTCGGCGAGACGCTGCACATCGAGGCGTCGCGGGACGGCGTCGCGCAGGCGCAGTCGCTCGCGACGCTGGTGCCCGAGCTCTCCATCGAGCTCATCGCCGCGGTGGGGGACAAGTACGTGCGCGCGCAGGCCCTCTCGTCGGCCTGGAACGGCGACGCGGCGCGCGGAGAGGGGCCGAGGTTCTTCGTCCCCGCGGACGCGGCGCTCATCGGTTGCACGCGCGAGGAGCTCGCCAACTACCTCCGCGTGATGGAGCGCTTCACGGGCCTCGGCGACCTCGAAGACGACGACGCCGACGCCACCGCCCACGCGTGGAACGCCGCGCTCGCCTCGCTCGACGCCGACGACGCGCCGACGCCTCCGCCGTCACCGCCCGAGTCGCCCGAGGTCGAGCGCGACCTCTCGGGCTTCGCCTCCCGACGCTGAGCACCGCGAGACCACCCGATGACGCTCCTCACACGCATCGCCAGCGCGGCGTCGGCGGGCCTCGACGCCGCCCTCGGCGCGTGGTCGAGCGGACCCGCGCGCGATGTGAGCGGCACCGCGGCGAGCGGCGCCGCGAGTGCCAGCGCGAGCACCTTCGACGCGGGGGCGACGCACGGGCGCAACGAGCTCTTGCGCGTGCTGGCGCAGCCGCCGCCGTCGACGGAGCGCGACCCGGCGATCCTCGGCAACAGGCTGACGCCGGGCCTGCTCGCGATGCTGATCGCGCAGCGCAACCAGGGGTGGATGCAGCCGTGGATCGACCTCGGCGGGGAGTTCCTGCAGAAGAACCCGCACCTCGCG
>JBPOHC010000653.1:0-4201 GCA_052035985.1 Myxococcota bacterium
CTCGCGTCGCCAAGCGTTGGCGTGGCTCCGGGACCGCGCCCCCGTCGCCGTCGAGGGGGAGGCGGGGTCAAGCGCGTGCCTGACCGTGATGGCAGCCCTGAGGACCATGGGCGGCGCCTCCGCCCAGGCCGCCGTCGAGCTGTGCGAGACCAGCGGCTGGAACGCGCGATGCCAGCCGCCGTGGGAACACGACGGGCCCCAGGGGCTACGCCGCAAGTACGCCGAGAGCCAGGCGCCGATCGGGGACCCGCCCCGAGCTCGGGAGCGACCACGGGACACGTCAGGGATGGCGGCCGTTGACGTGTTGCGCGAGGCTCGAGGCGAGGACATGCGTGCACCGATGACCGAGGCCGAGGTGATGGCGCGTGTCGAGCCCCCGCCCATGACGGCAGCGCAAGCCATGACCCGCGCCGCGCGGCTAGACCCGGACCTCGAGTGCGACGCGACGGGCAAGCCGAAGGGGACCTTTCGAAACGTGTGCATCATGTTGCGCACCTCGCCCATGTTCCGGCGACTGCGCTGGAACGAGATGCGGCTTGCGCCCGAACTCGACGGTGAGATCGTGGACGACGCCATGATCGGCCAGATTCGGGAGGCCATTGAGCGCGGCGCAGACCCGTCGCGCCCGAGCAACGCGTTCGTGCCGGCCAAAGGCGACGTCATCGATGCGCTCTGCACGGTCGCGCATGAGGACCGCTACCACCCCGTGCGTGAGTACCTCCGGACGCTGCGGTGGGATGGTACGCCGCGGATCGAACGCGTGGCGGCCGAACTGCTGGGCGCCGCGGACACCGAGATTCACCGCGTGATGTTGCGGTGTTTCTTTGTCGGTGCGGTCGCGCGCGTGCTGTCCCCCGGGTGCAAGCACGACACGGTGCTCGTGCTGGTCGGCCCGCAGCGCTTCCGCAAGTCCAGCTTCTTCGACGCGTTGGCCGGCCATCAGTGGTTTGCGGACACGATGATTGACCTGCGCAACAAGGACGCGATCCAACAGATTCACTCGGCCTGGATCTACGAGTGGGCCGAGATCGGCGCCATCACGTCGACGCAACAGGCCGAGCGCGTGAAGGCGTTTTGCTCGTCGCGCACCGACACGTTCCGGGCGCCGTTCATGCGCTCGACGACGCCGCATGACCGCTCAGGCGCCATGGTTGGGTCGTCGAACCCAAGCGAGTTCCTGGTCGATTCCACGGGATCGAGCCGCTTCCTGACGGTCATCGTGGGCAAGCGCATCAGCCCCGCGGAGGTGCGTGCGTGGCGTGACCAGCTCTGGGCCGAGGCCATCGAGATCTACACGCAGCACATGATCGACCTCAAGGCCGCGAACGGCGACGCGGACGCGACTGACCCGTCCCGGTGGTGGTGGCTGACGCCTGCGCAGGATGAGGCGCGCGCCCAAGCGTCGGCGCCACACCAGGCCGTGGATGCGTGGGAGGGCGACGTGGCCGAGTATTGCGAGGGGCGCGACAGCGTCACGGTGGGCACGATCGCGCGCGCTGTGCTGGGCATGCGCGAGTTGGGCGAGGTCACGCCGCAGGTGTCGAGGCGGCTCACGGACATCCTTAGGCGCCTGGGGTACGTCAGGCACCATACGAAGTCGGGCAAAGAGTGGAGGCTCGAGACATGAGTTGGACAGAGATCAGAGTACGCAAGCCCGGAGCCCAAAAAGATCCTCGGCGGCGGTGGGCTCCCGACCATAGGTGGGAATGTGAGATCGAAGGGCTTACGCATCCTCGGTGGATGATCGCGCGGGGGTTCGTCCACATGGATGACCTCAGAACATTACACACAGCAGGATGCACAACATGGGTCACTGTGCGTGTGCATGAGGACTACGCGGAGTGGCTGACCTCAGCGGATGCGGCGATGCGTACGGGTGCGCGCATCCCGCAGTTGCCGAGTCCACGACTCGACAAGGGCGTGCCAATGCGCGTGCCAGGGCAAGGGGCGTCGCTTGTCTCCGGCGTGCACGGCGGCAAAGGTGGCTTTGTCCGTGTGACCAAGGCTCCGCGATGACCCGCCGACGCAAGCGCGCGCCCAAGCCCATGCAACCCGACGCGGCCCGACGTGCACAGGCCTACCGCGAGGTCGGGCGTGAGTACGCCACGCCGATACCGTGGGGCGCGCTCCCTCTACCCGAGTCCACACGCCGCGAGACCCAGCGCGCCACCACACGCGACTGGCGGGGCTACTCGCCGCACGACTACCCGCGCAACGCGAGCGAGCGCTACAAGGCCAAGGCCCTGCGGGATGCGCACGGATGCACGTACCAAGGCCGCAACACGGCGGATGGTCGGTGCCCGAAGTGCAAGCGGCGCGCACATCCACAGCGGTGAGTCGCTCAAGGCGCTCAAGGCGCCGGTCCCGCAATCGCGGGCCTCCGAATGCGGGAGCATGAGCGCCAGACCATTCCACGGGTTGGCCCCAGCTCACGCAACCACCTATAACGTTGGCCCCACCTGCGACACGGGTTGGCCCCAAGCTAGGTCTTTCCTCGTTAGGGCCAACGCAACAAGCGCACCCATTCGTTGGCCCTACTGAACACGTTGTTCAGTAGGGCCAACGTTACAAGACGACACACACGTTGGCCCTACTGAACGAAACGGGTTGGCCCTACTGCACACAACCGGCTATGCGCGGGTTGGCCCTAGACGGGTTGGCCCCACGTTGAATCTTTCCGCACACTTACGGTGACCCCAGGTGACCCCCGGATTTCACCCAGGGGAGTCACCGATAAGCCCATGATCTACATAGTCTTTTTACACAGGTGACCCCGTGACCCCTGATCTACGCTATACGCATGAGAGAAATGGTGCACTGCAACATAGTGTGGTGCACTGCAACAATTTCTGGGAGCTATTGTAATTTTCGGGGTCACCGGGGTCACCGCCGGATTCCTGCGCTAGATCATGAGGTTATCGGTGACCCCTAGGGAAACTGCCGGAGTCACCAGGGGTCACCGCAGCCGAGATGGTGGACATGGTAACCCGCGCCGCGGTACAGGTGGGGAGCGTGGTAGATCTCGACGCCGGCCGTCTTCAGCGTGTGCGCCTCCTCCTCGCGCAGATCGACGCCGAGGAGGTGGAGCCCGAGGCCATGGCCGACCGCTACGGCATCGACATCACCGCAGCTCGTGCCGCCGTCGCTACCCGTGCCCCACGCCCCACGGTGCGGCCCGTGCCTCAGGGGCGGGTTAAGGGGCTCTGGATGGCGCCAGACGTCGAGTCCGCCCTCCGAGCGCACGGACGACGCCACGGAGGCCAGGGGAGGGCGCTGGCTCATGCCCTACGACTCCTCGACACCATGACCACCCTGGCAGCGCGCACAGGACGCCAGCGCGTCACCGTCGACGTACAGACCTGGGCCGTGACCATCGCCGCGCCTGAGGCCAGGCACAGGCCGACCGCGACGTCTCAAGCCACCGACCGATGGCGGGCAGACGTCGAGGCGAGAGGCCAGGCTACCCTAGGGGGCGTGGACACCCCACATGGGCGGCAAGTGCGCGTAAAAGCACGAAAAAGATAAAACCACAATGGAAACAGGCACTTGGAGCAACACCTACATAGCGATTTGGGGCGAGCAAGGCGCGCGCCTAAATCATGGGGCCTTATTAGGCGCCTAGTCTAAGGACGCGTGATGACTCAGGATTCCGGTTCTTCAGAACAGACCCGAACGTGCGCGTGCGGGACGCAGTTCGCCGTGGTCAAGGGCCGCGGCCGGCCGGCGGTGAACTGTCTAGCGTGTCGCAAGCCGAGAGGCGTGGACCGTGACCCCGCGGCGACCCAGCGGCGATCGAACGCGCGCGCGAACGCGGTGGCCGAGGCTGAGGCGCGCAAGGCGGTCGCTACCCCCGTCGTCGACGCCATGCGCATGGCGTTCGCGCTCGAGGCTCACTCGGACCCTGTGAAGGCGGCCGCGTTCGCCGGCCTCACGTTGGACGCCACGGTCGCGCATGCGCTCGCCAAGGAAGCGCGGAAGCTCTACCCCGACGGCGTCAGCAACATCGCGCTCACCGGCCTTGCGCGCGCCACGCTGGGCGGGATGCTGCTCCACCTCGCGCACCACACGGCGCACCTCAAGCCGGACTACACCGCTGGCGGAGCTCGTGCGGTGGGTCAGCTCATGACGGCGCTGGCTGCCGATCATCGGCCGACGGGTGATGGCAACTTCACCTTCAATCTGACGAGCGCCAGCGGCGAGC
>JBPOHC010000919.1:0-8880 GCA_052035985.1 Myxococcota bacterium
AGCGCCGAGCGCCAACACGAACGCATCAGCACCCGCTCGCACGCGCACCCGCGCTCGCACCCCAACATCCTCCCCCCGCACCTCCACCACCTCCACTCGCACCACCCGCACACGCGCTCCAAAGCCCGCCGCGCGTCAGCCCGGCGCCGAGGTCGAGGGCCTTCGTTGCCCCGTGTGCGGACAGGGCGCGATCCTCGTCGGCAACCGCGCCTGGGGATGCGCCCGCTGGAAGGACGGCTGTCGCTTCGTGGTCCCCTTCACGCTCGGCGCGAAGCCCGTGACCGACGCGCAGCTCCGCGACCTCGTCGAGAAGGGACACTCGCGCGTGGCGAGCTTCGAAGTCGACGGCAAGGTGCAGCGCGCGAGGCTGCGGCTCGACGGATCGGCGACGCCTCCCACGGCGCGCGTCGAGCTCGCGTAACGCCCTCGCTCAGCGCGCGGCGATGACGCGCGTGGGAGGGCCCGAGACGACCTCCCAGAACACGCGGGCCTCGTCGAGCGTGGCGAGCCGCGACGCGGGCGGGAGCGATTCGAGCAGCGTGCGTCCGTAGTTCCGCGTGAGGAGCCGTCGGTCGAGGATGGCGACGATGCCCGTGTCGCTGCGCGTTCGAATGAGCCTTCCGAAGCCCTGCTTGAGCGCGATGGCCGCCGTGGGGACCTGGTACGCGTCGAAGGCGTCGAGGCCGTCTTCGGTGAGCCTCGCGATGCGCGCCGCGGTCACCGGATCGTTGGGCGCGTCGAAGGGAAGCTTGTCGATGATGACCAGCCGCAGCGCGCGACCGGGCACATCCACACCCTCCCAGAAGCTCGACGTCGCGAAGAGCACCGCGTCGCCCGCCGCGCGAAAGCGCTCCAGCAGGACGCGCTTGGGGGCCTCTCCCTGCATCGAGGTGGGCCACGCCCAGGCGCCGCGGAGGGCGTCTCGGAGCGCGCGCATCATTCGAACGCTGGTGCAGAGCACGAAGGCGCCGCCGCGGGTGATCGACACGAGGCGCTCGATCTCGTCGCAGGCCGCGTCGAGGTAACGCGCGTCACGCGGCTCGGGCATCTTGCGCGGAACGTAGAGCCCCGCCTGCGAAGGGAAATCAAAGGGCGACGGCAGCGTGAGCTCCCTCGCGTCGGAGGGCACGCCGAGGCGGTGACGGATGAACCCGAAGTCGCCTCCCGCGGAGAGCGTGGCGGAGGTCATCACCACGGCGCCGCGTCGCCCCCAGAGGCGCTCGGCCATGAGCGGACCGATCTCGACGGGCGAGGCTCCCACGGCGCCGCCGCCGCGCGCGTCGGCTTCTGCGAACGACACGTACGCGTCGCGGGTCTTCTCGTTCTTGCGCGTGACGATGTTCACCGACTCGGTCATGGCGCGCGCGCGGCGCGTCACCGAGAGCACCGCGTCGCTCGTTCCCGAGAAGTCTCGCGTGTGCGCGTCGAGCTCCTCGAGCCCTCGCAAGAGCTGCTCGGCCCCTTCGATGAACTCCCCCGCCATCTGCCCTGGCGCGAGCGTGAGGCGCCCCATTCCGCCCGTGCGAGGGAGCGACGCGAAGAGTCGTAGCGCGCCTGCGCTCATCTCGTTGAGCGAGCGCATGACGGAGCCCTCGCGCGTTCGATCGACGAAGAAGCCCGCGGCGCGCAGGGCCCTGTCGGCGTCGCGCACGAGCGTGTCGACGCGGGCGCGGGTGAGTCGCACGCCGAAGAACTCCGTGGCGACGTCTTCGAGGCAGTGGGCCTCGTCGAAGATCACGGCGTCGTAGTCGGGGAGCGCCTGCGCGCCCGAGAACCCGCCGCGGAGCGCGAGGTCGGCGCAGAACATGTGGTGGTTGGTCACGATGATCTGCGAGGTCTCGGCCTTGCGGCGCATCTTCGTGACGAAGCACTGGTCGTAGAAGCGGCACTTGGGCCCCACACGCGTGTCGGAGCTCGACACGACCTCGCGCCACACGGGGGCTTCTTCCGAGAGTGATGCGAGGTCGGCGCGGTCGCCGGTGAGCGTGTCGTCGACCCACGCGAGGACGCGGTCGATGCCGACCTCGGGCGCGACGGCGCCGGTGGTGATCCCCTGGCGATACTCCTCGAGGCGGCGGAGGCAGACGTAGTTCGAGAGTCCCTTCACGAGGGTGACGTCGGGGTGCAGCCCGAGGCGTCGGAGCGTGGGGATGTCCTTCTCGATGATCTGCTCGCCGAGGGCCTTGGTGGCGGTCGAGATGACGACGCGCAGCGAGCTCTGCGCCGCGGGGATGAGGTACGCGAGAGACTTGCCCGTGCCCGTTCCAGCTTCGACGAGGAGGCCGGTGCCCTCTTCGAGCGCGGCCTCGACGGCGTCGGTCATCGCGAGCTGTTCTGTGCGGGCTTCGTAGCCGGGGAGGACCTGCGCGAGCGGTCCTCCAGCGGCCAGCAGTTCTCGGGCGGCCATCAACTCCTCGCGGTCCGTGAGAGCGACCTCTACCACGACCGCGCGAAGGGCGGGCGACGGGAGTGACGAGCTATGACCGCTGGAGCTCCAGCGCCGGAGCGGCGGGTGGCGCCCGCATCAACGATCGACGCAGCTCACCGTCGCGCGGAGCTCGCCGGGCTCTTGAACCAGCCGCGCGCACCACGGGCCGTGCACCGTGATGGCCGTGCGTCTCGCGTCGGTCCACCACCACCCGTCGCGCGCCGTCGGGTCTTCGGGGACGCGCGCGCCGCCGAACTCGACGCGCACCGAGGCTCCCGCCGCGGGCGTGGTGATCGCGAGCTCGCAGCGCGTCACCGTCGACTGCACCGTGCGCAGCGCCGAAAGAAGCCCGGCCGATGCGTTGTCGACCGCGTAGTACCGCCGCCCGTCGGCGCCCATCGTCGGACGCCCTCCCGCGATGGCGAGCTGGTCGAGCGAGGTGCCCATTTCGCCGCTCGAATCTCCGACGCCGATCACGAAGACGGGGACTCCGCTCGCGAGGCTCTCGGCCACGGCGGTGACGGTTCCGGTGAGGTCGCGGTCGCCGCCGTCGCCCACGACGGGACACGTCGGGACGCCGTCGGTCACCAGCATGATGAAGCCCGATCGATCGCCTCCGCGCGCGCGCAACGTACGTGACGCCGTGGTGACCGCGACGCGCGTGGGCGTGCGTCCCGAGGGCATCACGTCGGCGATCGTCGAGACGATGCGCGCGCCGTTGCCCACGCCGAGCCCGACATGCAGCGTCGGCGACACGTCACAGCCCCGCTCGGGGAAGAGCAGCAACCCCGTCGAGAGCGTCCCGTCGATCGCAGGAATCGCCGCCGCGAACGCGCCGCTGACGAAGCCCCACGAGGAGGCGAAGGAGCCCGAGCGATCGACGACGAAGAGGATCTCCGCGGGGCGAGAGCGCAACGAGAACGTGCCTGAGACGCAGACCGCGCCGTCAGGCACATCGGGCTCGATCAGCACATCGGGCGCGTCGAACACATCGGGCGCGTCGATCACATCAGGCGCGTCGAACACATCGGGCGCGTCGAACACATCCGTGGGACTGGCGACGTCGGGTGTGACGCCGCTGTCTTCCGCGGGTGTGCGAAGGGCCGTTCGTGTGCCGCAACCGAGGAGGAGCAGCGCGAAGATCGGGGTGGCTCTCATCGAGCGATCGTAGTCGATCGCGTGCGCGTCGCGAAGGTTGCGGAGCCTCCCGCGAGGCGTGCGAGTCCAGGGCGCCCGGGCAACGCGGGCGACGCCTGATCGCAGCCGATCCTCACGCGTCGCCGTTGACCTGCACGCCGACGAAGCGCGCGCTCTGCACGTCGAAGCACGCCGTGACATAGCTGTCTCCGCCGTCGCTCGGCGAGCCCTGGCGGACGTACCGCCAGTCCTCGCGGTAGTACGCGAACACGTTCGCGCAGAGGAGCCGACGGCCCTCGCGGGAGAACACGCCCGAGTACTGCCGCTTCCGCGTGCGGAGGGCTGCGATGAGAGACTCGCTCACCCCCGACCTGGGGCGCTGCGACTCCGCGCGAAGGAACGCTTCGAAGCGCGCTTCGAAGGCGCTGACGTCTTCGGGCGTCGGCGTCCACGACCTGTCGTCGCGGGGAAAGATCACCCCCTCGTAGCCCTCGCCCGAGACCCGCGTGGGGATCTCTCCGCGCAGGTCGAAGCGCTCCGCGAGGTGGAATGCCTGCTCGCCGTGGCCGCACCTGCGGAGGAGCCTGACCGTGGCCTCGCAGGGCATCCCGAGATCACACATCAGCTCTGCGCGATCGAGGTCGGGCTCCTCGCAGCGACCCGACGCGCGCACCTCCGACGGGAGGAGCGAGAGGGCCGCGCCGCGCGTGAGCGGAGACATCGCCGCGATCGCGAGCGACGCCGAAGGCCAGCGTCCGTCGCCGAGCAGCCCGCTGTCGGAGGCGAGCGTTCGACGGCGATACGTGAGCGCGACGAAGCCGCCGAGCGAGAGGATCAGCGCGCTCGCGAAGGCCCCTGCGGTGAGCCCGCGGAGCGCCGCGCGGTGACGGCGAACGGCGCTCCGCCATGCGTACACGGCCGCGCCGATCAGCGCGCCGACGACGACCGCGACGGCGAAGACCTGAGGCCCGCGGATGAGGAGCGTGATGATCTGGGGGGCTCCCATCGCGCGATCGTAGTCGATCGCGTGCGCGCCGTGGCGCCCCAGCGCGTCGCTCAGGAGAGCGCGTCGGCCATGGCCTTCGGGTCTGCGCGCAGCCGCGTGATGGCGCCGCAGTCGAGGCACGCGAGGCAGTGGATCTGACCGCCCACGCTGAAGACCTTCTTCATCGTCGAGCTCCGATCGAGGCGCAGCGAGGCGCCCTCGATGATCGCCTGCTCGACCCGCGTCGAGCCGCACTCTGCACACGTCGAGTTCATACGGACCTCCCTGCGATCACGGGCTGCGCGGCGGGGGCCTTCTGGTCGGCGCGCCATGCCTGGATGCGCTTCCAGAAGAGCTCGGTGAATGCATCGACCTCGTGCGCGGGGAAGAGCGCCGCGACCTTCACCCGCACGGCGTCGCGGGCCTCCTGCGTGGCGAAGAACTCGTGGGTCACCTCGTCGAGGTGCCCGAGGTGCTTGTCGCAGAACTCTTCGAAGCGCGCGGTTTCGAAGCGCTCGTCGGCGATGGCCGCGTAGCCGTCGAGCTTCTCTTCGAACGAGATGTCCTTCGCGGCGATGGCGTAGAAGGGCTCCCAGTCGAGGGTCTTGCGCATCTTGCGCTTCGTCGCCGCGCAGAAGATCGACCAGCGCAGGTACGACTTCACCAGCCACGGGAAGTGGTAGTGCAGCGACGTCACCTGCGAGTCGGGGCACGGGTTCGCGAAATCGATGGGGTGCCACACGCCGTTGGCGCGCAGCGACTCGCACGAGTTGAACTCCCACCCGAAGAACGCGTTGATCGTCATCGTGATCTTGCGGAGGTGGTCCCACTCGGCCTGCGAGATGAAGTCCTTCTCCATCGTGTAGCGGTCGTGGAGCGGCGCGTCGGCGTTGTAGAGCACGCAGTGAGCCTGCGGGCCGAAGCCGATGCAGCGCACGAAGCGGTCGTAGTCCTTCACCGCGGCCTGGAGGTGCATCACGGCCTTGCCGCTGTCCTCGTAGGCCCGCCACGCCGCGCGCTCGTTCGCCACGCGCGTCACGGCCCTCCAACCCCCTCCGTCGTAGGGCTTGAGAAAGGCCGGCCAGCCCACCTTCTCGCCGACCTTGCCGAGGTCGAAGAGCTTCGCGTACCGCTGGAGCGTGGGCCGCACGTCGGGCGAGGGCTCATAGCTCTTGGGCGGGATCATCCACGTCTCGGGGATGGGCATCCCGAGGGCCATCATCGCGCAGTAGCTCGTGTGCTTCTCGTTGGCCTGGACGCTCCACGGGTTGTTGAACACGTAGAGGTCGTTCATCACGATCGACTTCTTGATCCACTCGCGGCTCGTGTGGAGCCAGTGGGTGAGCCGGTCGATGACCACGTCGTACTTGCACGGCTGGCGCAGGTCGAAGGGCTCGATGGTGACCCGCTCGACGTGAAAGCGCACCGTGTCTTGCCCCACGGGGATCGCCAGGTCGAGGCGCTTCATGATGCCTTCGAAGCACAGGGGCCAGCAGAGGTCGGCCCCCAGCGACAGCCCGATCTCGCGGGTGATTTCAGCCATCGTTCTCCCTCACTCGTAGACCATGAGAAGCGGACCGGGCATGAGCCACGAGAGGCCCTCGCGGAGCCGGTCGCGCCAGTTCTCCCAGTTGTGCCCGTCGCGGGCCTCGACGAAGCGCACCTGCATCCCCGTTCCGTCGAGGAGCGGCGCCAGCGAGCGGTTCTCGTAGATCAGCGACTCGTACACGCCGCAGCTCACGAACACGCGCTCGCTCACGGCCGTGGGCTTCTCGCGGTACTCGTTGACGAACTCCACGACCTTGTCGAAGAGCGGCCCGCGGCGGTTCCGTCGGCCGATGTCGGTGAACGCGAAGGAGCCCGACTGGAGGAGCAGTCGCCCCCAGAAGCCGGGGTAGCGCCACGCCGTCGAGAGCGACGCCACGCCGCCGAAGCTCGCGCCCATCAAGCACCGCGACTGCGGCCGCGCGAGGAGCGGGAGGCGGCGCTCGAGGTCGGGGACGAGCTCCTCGGTGAGGTACTTCGCGTGCGCGTCGTTGTTGGCGTACTCGCGCAGGCGGTCGGGCGAGTCGGTGAACACCGCGATGAGATCGGGGATCTCGAGGTGGTGGATGAGGTTGTCGAGCACGGTCTTCATGGCCGCGTACTTCACGTAGTCGCTGCCGTCGTGCACGACGAGGAGGGGGTAGAGGTGCGTCTTGCGAAAGCGCGCCGGGAGGTAGATCTGCCCGCGGCGAACCCCGCCGAGGGCCTCGCTCTCGAACGCGAAGGGCTCGAGGCGACCGCTGCGGGCGGTGGAGTCGGGGCGCGTCCACTCGGGCACCGCGTAGCCGTCGCCCTGGAGCACGGAGTTGGCGCCGAAGGGGTCGCGCGCGCGGTTGGGGTTGAGGGGATCTTCGATCCAGCGGCCGACGCCGTTGTTGCGGATCTCGAGCTTGTACTCGACGCGCGAGCGCGGCGGGACCTCGAGGGTGATGTACCAGAGGTCGGTGCCCGCGATGCGCGCGAGGTCGTTGGAGCTTTCGAGGGCGAAGATCCAGTGGCGGAGCACCACGGACTCGGCCTCGCCGCGCCACACGATCGTCGCGCTCTGCCCCTCGATGAGCGGGAACCTCCGGCTCGTGAGGAACGCGTCGACCTTCTCGCGCGTGGGGTTCGAGGCGATGAGCTCGTCGATCGCGAGTCGCTGCGTCATGGGTCGTACACCGTGTCGGGCGCGAGGGCTTCGACGGTCCCCTCGGGGCGCAGCACGCTCACCGCGCTCGGGGCGTCGAAGCGCCCGTCGCGGAGGCTCACGTAGGAGCGCGCGGGCAGCGAGAGGCACGCGCTCGGGGCGAAGCGGCGGGCCATGAGCGACACGCGCTCGTGGTCGTCGAGGCGCAGCCGCGTCTCGGAGTGCGGCAGGGGGACGATGTTGCGCACGAGCCCGAGTCCGCGGTCGAGCACCTCGGCGGCGCCGGGGCCCTGCGGCGGCGAGTCGTGAAAGAGCACCACGCGCTCGGAGAGGGCCATGGCGCCCGCCGTCCACGCGAAGACGTAGTGCCCGTCGAGGAGCCCGCCGACCCCGAAGAGGAGCATGCGGTTGAGGAGCGACGCGACGTGTCCGCCCGCGATGCCGATGGCCGCGCAGCCCGCGAGCACCTGCTCGATCTCGCGGCGGTGACGGGCCACGGCGCGGCGTTCGAAGGGCCGCCACTGGTGGTCGAACTCGTCGCGCACGCGGGCGCACTGCGCGAGGTGCCACTGATCGAGCTCGCGGATCGACTCGATGGAGGCCGCGAGCTCCTCGGTGAGGATCTCGGGCGGTGCTCTTCGCGCGCGGATCACGTCGGCGGCGTCGAGCTCGTGCTCCAGTCGGATGCGGTAGAAGTCCTGCTTGTGACGGAGGACGTCTTGCCGCTTGCGGTGCGCGGCGTGGAGCTCGGGGTCGGAGCGGAAGACGTCCTCGGCGCGCTCGTGGAGCCTGAGGTTGACGGTGCGTCGCCCCAGGTGCTCGTGGAGGTCCTGGTCGTCGCTCTCGCGCTCCTGCCAGCCCGCGGTGATCGTGGCGATGGGACCGTCGATTTCGAGCGCCGAGACCACCTCGCCGAGCGTGGGGTCGAAGCGCTGCGCGCCGAGCAGGACGATCGCGCGGGGCACTTTCCTCATCTGGCGCGAAGGTCTATCAGACCGCGGGGCGCACCGTCACCAGCGAACGCTCAACGACCCGTCGCGAGGAAACGCCCGAAGCCGTCGGACCGCGACGGCGCGGGCACGAGGATGGGCGGCGTCGCGTCGGTGAGCGAGGTCACGAAGCGACCGCCGCCGGGGTAGACGATCAGCGTCTCGGGGGTGAACCCGGTGGCGGTGTTGATACGACCGATGACCATGTCATCGTCGCTGTCGCCCGCGACGTCTCCGAGGCCCGCGATGGCGAAGCCGACGCCCGCGCCGCCCGCGTCGGGCAACACCAGGGCGGGCGTCGACATCACGCCCGGACGACGGCCGAAGAGCACCACGAACCCGCCGTTGACCCTCGACCCGAGGGCGAGGTCGCCGAGGCCGTCGTCGTTCACGTCGCCGAGGCCGGTGAGCACGGAGCCGAACTCGCTGGTCCCGGTGATGGTCGGGATGGTGAGCGAGACGGGCGGGAGGAAGGTCCGCGATCCCGTCGGGGTTGACAGGCAGAACACATGGACGACGGCCCCGGGCGAGCCGGGCGCGGCGCTCGACGCGACGGCCACGCAGGAGCGCCCGAAGCCCGAGAAATCACCCGCGTTGGCGAGCGCGGTGCCGAAGGTCGGCGGGTTGTTCGACGCGTCGGTGCCGTTGACGAAGAGCTCGCGCGGGG
>JBPOHC010000302.1:0-6553 GCA_052035985.1 Myxococcota bacterium
CGGCCACGGGAGGCTCAGGCTGCGCGGCCACGGGGGGCTCGGGCTGCGCAGGCGTCGGGGGCTCGGGCTGCGCGGTCGGCTGCGCGGGCGTCGGCTGCGCCGCGGCGGGCTGCGCCTCGGGCTGAACGGCCGCGGGCTGCGCGGCGAGGGGCTGCGTGGTCTGCGCGGTCTGCGTGTTGGCGGGGGGGTTCGCCGTCCCCTGCGCGGGGTTGGGGTTCATCTTGTTGACGGCGAGCACGACCGCGAGGCCGAGCGCGAGGCCGCCGCCCACGATGGCGCCGATGAGGCCCACGGCGGGACGTCGCGCGGCGCGCTGCTTCTCGTCGAGCGCGGCCTTCTGGATGACCACGGTGCTGTCGCCGCGGCGCGCGACGCGGAACTCGACGACGCCGAGCTGCACCATGTCGCCGGGACCGAGCTGGCCCTTCTTGACCTTCTCGCCGTTGATCTGGACGCCGTTGGAGCTCCCCATGTCCTCGATCATCAGCTTGTCGTCTTCGAGGAAGACCTTCGCGTGCTCACGCGAAATCGAGCTGAAGGGGAGGGCCACGTCGGCGGCCTCGGAGCGGCCCATCACCACGGGCATCTTGTCGAGCATCACGGGCGGCGGAACGCCCGCAGGCGCGAGGAACACCAGGCGCAGCCCGCGGATGTGCTCGGGCACGGGCGTCGCGCCGATGGCCGCGTTGGAGGGCGCGAGCGCGAGGGGGTCGTTGTGCGACGCGAGCGGCGAGGGCGCGCCAGGCGCCGCGGCGGGGGCCGAGAGGAGCGGGACGATGGGCTCCGACGGGACGCTCGGCGTGGGGGCCTGCGGCGCGGGCTGAACCCCGGGCTCGTCGACGATCTGGAGGGTGTAGTCGCCGATGCGGATCTCGTCGCCGTGACGGATCGGACGCGCCTCGACGAGCCGCGTGTTGTTGACGACGATGCCGTTGTAGGACGCGAGGTCCTCGAGCATGTAGTCGTTGGTTCGCTTGACGATGCGCGCGTGTCGACGTGACACGTTGCGCTCCGTCAGCCTGATCGTGTTGCCCTCCTTGCGCCCGATGGTGATCTCGTCCCGCACGAGCGGAACGACCGTCTTCTTGCCCTCGTCGTCTGCGATCACGAGCTTCAACATCGGCCGTTCAACCCCTGCGCCCCGTCGATACTTTGGGGCCGCGAAACAGTTCGAAAGTCCGCGGGAAATACCTTAAGCGGGCGCTAGTGGCGGCGAGTCTATCCGGTGCGACGGGGGTGTCAACGCAATGCTCCGCCGCGCGGGGAGAGCCGTGATACTCACGAGGCCAACACGTCATGGAGATCGAATTCGTAGGCGCCGCGCAGACCGTCACCGGCTCGATGCACCTGGTCCGCACCGAGCACGCCACGGTGCTCCTCGACTGCGGGCTCTACCAGGGCCGCCGTCAGGAGTCCTTCGAGCGTAACCGTCACCTCCCGCTGCCGGTCCGTGAGATCGACGCGGTGGTGCTCTCCCACGCTCACATCGACCACTCGGGCGCGCTCCCGCTCCTCACGCGGCAGGGCTACGAGGGGAGCATCTACGCCACGCACGCGACCCGCGACCTCTGCGCCGCGATGCTCCTCGACGCGGCGTACATCCAAGAGGCCGACGCGCGGCACATCAACAAGCAGATCGACCGCGGCGACCTCGAGAGCGAGCCCGTCGAGGCCCTCTACACCGAAGAAGACGCCCTCGCCGCCCTCGAGCGCTTCGTGTCGATCCCCTACCGCCGCGGGCTCACCATCGCGCCGGGCGTGCGGGTGACCTTCTACGACGCGGGCCACGTGCTCGGCAGCGCCATCACCGCGATCGACCTCGAAGAGGGCGGCGTCAAGAAGCGGGTCCTCTTCACGGGCGACCTCGGGCGCAACCACATGCCCATCCTGCGAGACCCCGAGGTGGTCTCGGGCGCCGAGTTCCTCATCACCGAGAGCACCTACGGCGACCGCCTCCACGACCCCATCGAGAAGATGGACGAGGACCTCGCCACGGTGATCCGCCGCACCTACGAGCGAGGCGGCAAGGTCTTCATCCCCGCGGTCGCGCTCGAGCGCGCGCAGGAGATCGTCTTCGCGCTCAAGCAGCTCCGTCGCGACGGGCACGTCCCCGCGGTGCCGGTCTACATCGACTCGCCGCTCACTTCGAAGATCACCGAGATCTTCAAGATGCACCCCGAGTGCTTCGACTCCGAAGCCCGCGCCCTCATGCGCGGCAACGACTCGCCCTTCGACTTCCCCGGGCTGCGCTACGTCGGCGACGTCGAGGAGAGCAAGGCGCTCTCGATGAGCGATCGACCCGCGGTCATCATCGCCGCGAGCGGAATGTGCGAGGCGGGCCGCGTGCTGCACCACCTCCGCGCGGGCGTCGAAGACCCGAAGAACACGGTGCTCATCGTGGGCTTTCAGGCGCAGCACACGCTCGGCCGCAGGCTCGTCGAGCGGAGGGCCCGCGTGCGCATCTTCGGCGTCGAGCGCGACCGCCGCGCCGAGGTCGTGGTGCTCAACGGCTTCAGCGCGCACGCGGATCAGAACGACCTCATCACGTACGCGAACGCGTGCCGCGAGCGCGGTCCGCTGCGTCGCGTGGCGCTCGTGCACGGCGAGCCCAAGGCGCAGCAGGTGCTCAAGCAGCTCCTGGTCGACGAGCACGGCTACCCCGACGTGTCGATCCCGACGCCGGGCACGAAGATCAGGCTCTGAGGGTCAGCGGGCGGCGCTCAGCCGTCGCCGAATACGTCCGCGGCGGTCGACGCGGTGGCGGCGCGGTCGATCCACGCGTCGAGCGTCGCGGCGTCTGCGCACGAGAGCACGCGGGTCTGCGTCGCGTCGTCGACGGCGATCCCGCGGCGCTTGAGCACGCGGAGCAGCGCCTTCGCCTCCCCTTCGAGTTTGCCTTCGAGCTTGCCTTCGAGCTTGCCTTCGAGCTTGCCCTTGCGCTCCCCTTCGAGCATCCACTTCGGCGCGTTGAGGCGCTCGATCTCCTCTCGGATGTCCCGCATGAGCGGCCCCTCGGGGATCTTGCTGAAGTCCATGCGCATCATCTCCAGTAGTTTTGCGCGGAGCTGCTCTCCGACCATGTTGATCATCCCGCGGACCAGCGCGTCTCGCAACGCCGCGTCAGCGAGCGATGCCGTCGTCGCGATGGCCCGCCTCACCACGCGCGCCGCTGCGTCGCTCCGCTGCGCGTGCACCGCCCACGCCGCGAAGAGCGCCAGCTCGGGGCGGCCCGTCGCCAGCAGCGCCTCCGCCTCCACGCGCGTCAGGCACAGCACGCGCGGCGTGAGCGAGAGCGTCGTCCCGTGCGGCCCCACCGCCGTTGCCACCGCGCTCGCCCATCGCGCCACCGAGCGCGCGTGCGTCACCACGAACACGTCGCCCATGACCCCGCGGCGATCATGGAGCGCCGCTGCGGCGAGGAGCCAGCGGCGACCTTTCGTGGCGTCGTCGTCGCGCTGAAGCTCCACCACCGCCCACGGTCCCACCTCGTCGACCGCGAGCAGCACGTCGACCTGCACGGTGCCGGGGTCGACCACGCGCGCCGACGCATCGAGCGCACGAGCCCCCGCAGGCAACGCCCCATTGCCCGTCGCGCGTAGCAGCGCGTCGAACCACATCGGCTGCGATCGAATGAGCTCCACCAGCGTCTCGTGCGCGGCCCCCGGCATGAGCGGGGCCCTACGCGATCGCGCTCGGACGCGCAACGTCGCGCCCCGAGCGCGTGGACATTCTCTGGCGATGGTAGCGAGGGAGGCACGCGCAGACTTTCGTCGTCAGCGCCTGCCCGCGCGACGCGTCAGCGCGTCTTCTTGCGCTTCTTCGCGGGCTTCGTGTCGGTCGAAGCGGGCGTTGCGGGGTCGCCTCCGGCGGGCGTCGCGGGGGCCTTCGAAGCGGCCTTCGCGACCACGCCGAGCACGGCAGCCAGGGCATCGGGGACGGGCACCGCGACGACCGTGGGATCGACCTCCCTCGCGCGGTTGTGCTTGCTGCGCACGGCCTTCAGGGTCAGCACCACGCGACCTTCGAGGGCGTTGATCTCGGGCGTGTCCTGCTTCGTGCGGCGGCTGCCCTCGTGCGCGCGGTCAGCGCCCAACGCCCTCGTCAACGCCGCCTCGGCGGCCTTCGCTCGCTCCACGAGCTCGCGCGTCAGCGCCGCCTCGGCCGCGGCGATCTGAGAGACGTCATCGGTTCTCGCGATCCACTGCGCGGCGAGCTTCGCCAGCGAAGACAGCGAGCGCTCTGTGCTCTCGGGCTTGTCGGCCGCGCCGCGCACCTCGGAGAGCGCCGCCTCGTCCTCGCGGCGGCCCTTCGCGTACTCCTCCATGGCGCCCGTGAGCTCGTTGCGGACGGGGCGCGCGGCGTCCCACGCGGCCTGCACGAGCGTCGACACCGTGACCGTGGTCACGCCCGCGTGATCCCTGCGCGCGATGGCGTCGCCGAGGAGCACGGTCTGATCGCAGAGCCAGCGCATCTGCTCGACCGAGATGAAGCGCGCCACCGTGGGCGACGTCGCGCGGGCGCGCTCGTACTGAACCGCGAGCTGCACCATGCCGTCGAACACGTCGGCCGCCACCGTGCGAGCGCCGGTCTTGAGCGCCTTCTCCGTCGGCTGCCGCAGTTCGAAGAACGCCACGTACGCAGCGCTCAACACGGAGAACCGCTCTCGCAGCGCGCGGATCTGCGCGACGCTCGCTGACCCGCTCAGCGCCACCGCAGGCGCTTCGGGCGGCGCCCCGCCCTTCGGCTTCACCTTCGACTTCTTCAGCTTCTCTGCTTTCATCCCCTGGCAACTCCTCTCGCGTGCGGTCTCAACGCACGCCCCAGCACGCTACGTGCGCCGCGCGAGGCGTCGCAAGCACAATGCGAGCGCCGAGGGAGCCTCGGTCGAGCCCCTCCAGCGAGTGCGCCGACCCCCGGCAACGGTGCAGCGAGCGGGTGTCGGAGCGCGTGCGAGCGCTCGCAACGACCCGGCGAGCGGTGAGAGGGGCACATGCAAGCGCTCTCAACGACGCGCCCACCGCGCGGGGACACCCCGTGATCGCCCTGACCGGCGCGGACACCCATCTCGCCGCCGCGTAAGACCGCTCCTCCGCATCTCGCTCGCACCGCGATGAGGTAATCTCAGCCCATGTCCGACACGAAGTACCAACCGATGCGAGGCGCGGGCCCCTTCCGCACCGATCAGTTGCGCTCGGGCGACCCCTACGAGCTCTCCAACGGCCACGCGATCCGCTGCGCGCCCACGGGCGGCGACGGCTCGGGACCGAACCTCCGCGGCGGCTTCGTGCTCGACTCCGACCCCGCGGTGAAGAACGCGGGCGTCGACGCGGGCTTCGCCTTCGGTCCCTTCACGCTGCGCGCGCCCGACGTCGCCGTCGGCGATTTCTCTGAGAAGCCCGGTTGGATCCAGAGCGTGCCTCCGCTCGCGGTCGAGTACGCAAGCGTCGGACAGGACGAGGAGCAGCTCCGCGAGAAGATCGACGATCTGTTGCGCGTGGGCGTGCGCTACCTCTGGGTCGTGCGACTCACGGGGCCGCGACGCGTCGAGGTCTACGAGAAGGGCAAGGCCGTGCGCATCGTGCTTCCCGGCGAGAAGCTCACGGCGCCCGGCGTGCTGCAGAACCCCGTCCCCGTCGAGGCCCTCTACGATCGCAACGCGGCGCACGAGGTCGCTCTCACCAACCTGCTCCAACGCAAGGGCTACAGCGACCTCGACGCCGTTCGCGCGGAGAGCGTCGAGAAGGGCATCGAGAAGGGAATCGAGAAGGGTATCGAGAAGGGAATCGAAGAGGGCAGCGAGCGCACGCTGGCGCATCAATTCGAACGCAGGCTCCGTCGCGCGCTCTCCGCGGAGGAGCGCGCGCTGCTCCGCGAGCGCATTGGCGTCGTGGGACCCGAGCGCGTCGGCGACGTCGTGCTCGACCTCGACGGACCCGCCCTCGCCGCGTGGGTCGCGGACCCCGCCGCGCGCTGACCGCGCCCGCTACAGCAGCACGCCCTTCAAGAAGATGTTCGCGATGGTGAAGTAGATCACCAGCCCCGTCACGTCGACGAGCGTCGCCACGAAGGGCGCCGACGCCGTCGCCGGATCGAGCTTCACGCGCCTCAACGCAAACGGAAGCATCGAGCCCACCACGCTGCCGAAGAGCACCACGCCCACGAGGCTCCCCGCCACGGTGAGCGCCACGCGGGTGTAGTGCGGGCCGTACGTGGTCGCCGCCGTCGGCCAGAACTGCACGCGCACGAAGCCGATCACGCCGAGGATCAGCCCGAGCATCGTGCCCGTGCGGATCTCCCTGACGAACACGCGCCACCAGTCGACGAGCTCGACCTCGCGCAGCGCGAGCGCGCGGATGATGAGCGACGTCGCTTGCGAGCCCGAGTTGCCGCCCGACGAGATGATGAGCGGGACGAAGAGCGCGAGCACCACCGCGCGCTGGATCTCGTGCTCGTAGTAGGTCATCGCCGTGGCCGTGAGCATCTCGCCCACGAGCAGCACCGCGAGCCAGCCCGCGCGCTTGCGGAGCATCGTGAAGATGTCGGTGTCGAGGTA
>JBPOHC010000244.1:0-5338 GCA_052035985.1 Myxococcota bacterium
TGCGCACCGTGAAGGGCAGGCATCGCTGCATGAAGCGCGTCCCGTCGAACTCGCAGATCGACCCGGGCTGGCAGTACCGCGAGCAGGGCTCTCCCGTCGGGGCGGGCGGCGAGCAGACCGAGGTCACGCTCGCGGTCTCCGACACGTACATGCAGTCGAGGCCCGACGCGCAGGTCCGCTGCGGCCCGGTGCTGTCACCTGCGTTGGCGCACTCGCCGCCCTGCGCGACCGTGACGGCGCCGCGGTCGCGGCACGCGAAGGGCCACGGGCTGCCGCTGCGGCTCGGGTCGTACGTGCAGTCGGCGCGACTCGCGGGGCTCGCGGAGGAGCAGGACTCGTCGTTGCCGAAGCACTGAGCCCCGACGGGGAGCCGCGCCTCGCAGCGTCCGGGGCAGCCGAAGGAGCCCTCCGCCGAGCGGAAGGAGCAATACGCGTCGCCCGCGCACTCGCGCCCGTCGACGCAGGGCATTCCCGCGGCGGTCGCGCCGACATATGCCGCGGTGCAGTCCGCGGGGGCTGCGCACACCGAGGCCCGCTCGGCTTCGAGGCACCGTCGCGCGGCGGCCTCGTCGAAGCGGAGCCTACCGACCGACAGGAGCCCTGCGATGCGCCGTCGCTGCGGGGCGTCGGGGAGCAGATCGAGGCGCGTCACGCAGCGGGCGTAGTCGCCGAGGTAGATCCGCAGGGCGGCCGTCGAGGGCGGCGCCGCGCACGAGAACATCGCCGCGCACTCGACGCTGGTCTGATAGGCGAGGAACTGATCCGAGGTGAGCGTCGCGGGGAGCTGCGCGGGGATCACCACGGGCGGCCCCGAGGGCTGTTGCGGCGCCTCGCTCGCGCACCCGAGGAGCGCCGAAATGATCAGGGTCGAAAGGCTCGCGTGGGTCTTCATTGCGGGGCGGTTTCCTGTGCTGGATTCGTGCCGCCCGTCACGCGGAGAGCCGACGCGCGTGTTCGAAGATCGCGGCGTGAACGGGGACCCGTTCGATCACTGCGCGGCGTCGCTCGGGCGATTGCAGACCGTTCGCGAACACCTGGATGCGCGCCGTGGAAGCCGTCGCGACCGCGCGGGCCTCGGTCGTGTCACCGTGTGCCACGAGCGCGTCGAGGAGGGCGAGCTCGGCGAGGGCCTCGCTGTCGATGATGGCGCGGTCGCGCTCGGTGACCCGCATCGACTCGCGCGCGAGGGCGAGGGCCTCGTCGACGCGTCCGTGGCGCAGGGCCGCGCGCGACCGCAGCGCGAGCGCGAACTGCCGGAGGAAGGGCGCGGGGGCGTGCGCGGAGAGGAGGTCCGCGGCGCGCGCGTCGGCGCCCTCGACGTCGCCGGTTTCGAAGAGGATGTACGCGAGCTCGATCTGCGCGACGTGCTTCAGCCGATCGTGCTCGGTGGCGCCGAGCCAGGTCACGGCCTCGAGGATCGTCTCGATGGCGCGCGCGACCTCGCCGCGGCGGAGGTAGACCTGCGCGAGCGGTCGGAGCGTCATCCCGATGCCCGTGGGCAGGCGCATCCGGCGTACGTGGGCGAGGGAGGCGTCGAGCCAGCGCTCGGCCTCTTCGTAGCGTCCGGCGCGCGTCGCGGCGATGCCGAGCACGGCGAGCTGCGTCGCCGCGTTGCGAGGGTCGCCCGCGCGCTCATAGGCGCGCAGGGAGCGCAGGGTCTCTCGCTCGACGCCGTCGAGGTCCGAGGCTTCGACGGCGCGCGCGGCGAGGGCGCCCGCGAGGCGCGCCTCGACGAGGGGGCCGAGGTCGAGGCCCGCGATGCCGCGCTCGACGGCGGCGAGCACGCGGTCGGGCGTTGCGAAATCACCCGCGTAGTAGAGGTGAACGGCGACGCGCGCGAAGGCGATGGCCCAGGCCGCGAGGGCGCCGGGGGTGGGCGTGACGGCGGCCGCGCGCTCGATCCACGCCGCGAGGTCGCGGGTGCGTCCGACGCGTCCGCGCGCGGTGCCCGCCTCGCCCGCGGCGCGGAACCAGTCGGAGGTTCCTTCGGGGAGGAGGCGCATGGCCTCGTCGGCCGAACCGATGGCCTGCGAGGGCTCTCCGCGCCAGAGCCGCGCCTCGGCCTGCACGAGTCGCAGGGCGCCCTCGATGCGGTCGAGCGCGCCCGCGTCGTCGACGTCGGTGCGCGCGCGGTCGCAGTGCGAGATGCCCTCGTCAGCGCGGAGGAGGGCCGCGTCGAGGTCGTGTCCTTCGAGCGAGTGGCGCGACGCTTCGAGGAGGCAGCGCGCTGCGTCGAAGGACCTCCCCGCGCGGGCGTAGTGATCCGCGAGGGCGAGGTGGCTCTGCGCGCCGTGGGCTTCGAGCCACGCGCCCGCGAGGCCGTGCCCCGCGGCGAGGTCTCTCCCCGTGAGCATCGCGTAGGCCGCGAGGCGGAGGAGGTCGTGGCGGAAGGCCCACTCGACGTCGCCCGCGAAGGTCGAGCGCGAGTGTCGCTCGATGACCTCACGGCGCGCGAGCTCGTCGAGCCACTCGTCGAGGGAGGCGAGGTCCGCGGGCGTGGCGAGCGCCGTGGCGCCGCGTCCGCCGAGGAGCGTCGCGACGCCGCCGCGCCAGAACACCTGACCGAACACGCTGGCCGCGCGGAGGACCCTGCGCGCCTCGGGCTCCATCGCCTCGACGCGCGACTGCACCATCGCGACCACGGACTCGGGCAGCGCCTCGTCGCCGCGCGCGCTGGCCCTGAGGAGCTCCTCGAGGAAGAGCGGCGACCCGTTGGCGCGCTCGACGAGCCTGGTCACGAGCGCGGCGTCGGCGTCGTCTCCGAGGGCGGCGCGGCAGAGCCGTTCGGCCGAGCGTCGCGCGATGCCGCCGACCTTGACCTCCTGCGCGCCCGCGGACTCCCAGAGCTTCGGAAATGCCTCACGGAGCTCTTCGCGGCCCACGGCGACGGCCATCCACCCGACGTCGGCGTGGCGCTTGAGCGCGCGCTCGACGAAGCGCATCGAGACGGGGTCGCCCCAGTGCGCGTTGTCGAACACCACGAGGAGCGGGCGCGCCTTCGCCTCGGCGCCGACGAGCTCCTCCCAGGCGTTGAGCATCGCGTCGCCCATCCACTGCGGATCAGCGCGGGCCGCGGCGAGCTCGGGGGCGTCGCGATCGTCGAAGGGGACGCCCGCGAGCTCCGACACCCACGCGAGGAGCGCGGTCGCTTCGGACGCGCTTCGGCCGCGGGCGAGCGTGGGGCCGAAGCGTGACCGCACGCGCGCGCGGGCGGCGCCGAGGTCGTTGACGCCCACCACGCCCGCGGCCGCGCGGAGCATGGGCGCGATGAGTCCGAAGGGGGCGCCCGCGCCCACGGCGTCGCCGCGCGCGACCCACACCGAGACGCCGTCTTCGCCGTAGCGGGCGCGCGCCCTGGCGAGGAACTCCGTGAGCACGCGGGTCTTGCCGATGCCCGCGGGGCCCGTGATGAGCACCGCGGTGGCGGTCTCGTCGGCCACGGTCTGACCGAGCAGCGCGTCGAGGGTGGCGAGCTCGCGCTCCCTGCCGACGCACGGGACCTCGCGGCCGAGGAGGGCCTTCGCCGACGAGCGTTCGAGCTCCGAGCGGTCGATGGAGGAGACCTCGCCCTCGGGCTCGATGCAGGGCCCCGCGGGAGACTGTTCGATCTGAAACGATCCCGCGAGGAGCGAGGCGGAGGTGTCATCGAGCGCGACGCGGGGGCGTTCGAATCCCTCCTTTCGCGAGGCCTCGACGAGCGAGAACGCGCGGTCGACGGCCTCGCCGACGGGCCATCCCTCGTGCAGCTCCGCGCGCCCCGTGACGAGGGCCACGCTCGACGCGCCCTCGCGCGCGAACGAGAGCGCGCAGCGCGCGGCGCGGGCGACGAGGTCCCTCGCGACGCCGTCGCCCGTGAACACCACGAGGAGCAGCGATCCGAGGGCCTCGAGGTTGCCTCCGTGCGCGGCGGCGAGGTCTGCGAAGTGCGAGATCGCCACCTCGGGCGGCGATGACACCAGCGTGCGTTCGAGCGTGGCCGCCTGCTTGTCGACCGCGAGCTGCTCGTCGTCGTTGGTCGACGCGGCGATCACGCACACGAGCCGTCGCTCTCCGTGCGTGAGCGCGATGGCGCGCGTCGGTGTCGCCACGGCGCCCGCGTCGGCGAGCGGACCGAGCGCGTCGAGGGCCTCGATCACGGCGGTCGCGTCCGGGGGGCGCTCCTCCTTCTTGCGCGAGACCATGCGGGCCACGAGCTCGTCGAGCTGCGAGGGAATCCCGTGCCTCACGGACGAGGCCCGCGGCGCGTCTTCGATGAGGATGCGCGCGAGGATCGAGACGGGCGTGTCGCCGTCGAACGCGGGCCTCCCCGTGAGCGTTTCGAAGAGCACGCAGCCGACGGAGAACACGTCGGCGCGGGCGTCGATGACGCGCTCGCCGCGCACCTGCTCGGGGGCCATGTAGCCCGGCGTACCGAGCACGGTGCCGGTGCGCGTGGCGGCGTGCGTTCCGCGCTGTCGCCGCGCGATGCCGAAGTCGAGCACCTTGGCGCGCGCGATCTCTCCGCCGGGGAGAAAGATGTTCGGCGGCTTGATGTCGCGGTGAATGACCCCGCGCTGATGCGCCGCGGCGAGGGCCTCGCAGGTGCGCCGTGCGAGGGTCACGCTCTCGGTCATCGTGAGGCCCTGACGCTGGAGCCGCTGGTCGAGGTCTTCGCCGACGAGCCACTCCATGACGAGGTAGGGCCGCCCGTCGAGGGAGCCGTGGGCGATGTAGCGCACGATGGCGGGGTGGCTGAGCTCGGCGAGCACGAGGGCCTCTCGCACGAAGCGCTCGGGGTCGAGGCCGTCGACGTCGCGCAGGAGCTTGAGCGCCACGAGGTCGCCGGTGAGGCGGTCGGTGGCGCGGTACACGACCGACATTCCCCCTTCGCCGGCGAGGGATTCGACCTGAAAGCGACCAGCGACGACGGTGCCTGCTGCCAACACGGTGCCCCTCTCTAACCACGATCTCGCTCGCTTGGGGAAGTCTCGCGCCTCCGTCGGGCCTTGAAGCGCGACCGCGCATCGAAGTGACAGGGGAGCGCTCGCGCGCGCTGGTGAGCGTCTCCAACCGCGCTGGGAAGCCTCCGCGGCACCTGCACGTTTCGACCTCTCTGGCCGACCGTCGACGGCGTCGGCTGCGCGGCCTCTCCGACCCGACAGGAATGCGTCAACGGCCGCTGCGAGCGGCGCCCTGCCGGGCAGGAACGCATTCCCGGCGCGGTGCGACCGACACCTACATCAAGGCTCCAAAACCTCTAACAACGACGGCTCTGATCGGACGCGCATCCGTGAGACATTCTCGCGCCCGATGAAGCGCGTGATCTCGGCCCTCCTCCTCTCGCTCGCGGCGTGTGACG
>JBPOHC010000829.1:0-22703 GCA_052035985.1 Myxococcota bacterium
ACGCGGGCGCGGAGGTACGTGCCCTCGTTGAGCAGGCCCACGAGGTTCATCCTCGCGATGCCCTGGAGGAGCACCGAGTAGTTGCTCGCCCCGAGCTTGATGACCTTCACGATGCGGGCGACGGTGCCGACGGAGTAGAGGTCTCCCGCGGCCGGATCTTCGGTCTCGGGCGAGCGTTGTGTGACCACGGCGATGAGCCGCACCTCCGTGTGGGCGAGCTCCTCGATGAGCTTCACCGAGCGCGCGCGACCCACGTTGATGGGCACCACCGCCGCGGGGAAGAGCACCGCGTTTCGCAGCGGAAGTACGGGAAGGATTTCGATCGCGCCAGCGCGGGGCGTGGCTTCTGAATCGTCGGCTTTGCTCACAGCGCACGAACCGTAGAAAACCCCACGCGTCGTGGCAAGCGCAGACCGTGATTCTTTCGTCGTGCGGCGGGGTCGCGACCGCACCAGAGATTGTGTCTATCATCGCGCCCGTCGGGCGAAACAAGCAACCACTGCCCACGCCGCGAGGGTGACGGACCTCCGCGGCGTTCCCCGACGGACGGACGTCGCTCACCCATGCGTTTGCCCACCGCGCGCCTCACCGCGCTCGCCGTGACGCTCACGGCCTGCGCGCAATCGATCGAGCTGCCCACCGGCACGTGGACCCCGCGCGACGCCGCGACCGACACGCCCACCGCCCCGCGAGACGCCTCCGACGCGGCCTTTCCGCCCGTCGATCCGATGGCCCCCACGGTCTCGATCACGGCTCCCGCGAACGGCGCCACGCTCACGACACCCTCCACGCGCATCACGGGCCGCGCGGCCTCGGGCGCAGGCGTCGCCGCCGTCGAGGTGCGCGTCGCCACCAACGCCCCCGTCCTCGCGGTCACCTCCAACGGCTTCGTCGACTGGAGCGTCGCCGCCGCGCTCCCCTACGGCGATTTCGCCATCGAGGCCGTCGCCATCGACAACACCGGCCGCCGGAGCACGGCCCCCGCGAGGGTCCGCGTCACCCGCAGCGGAGCGCCCACGGACTCGGCCTCGCCCGTCGTCCGCGTCGTGGCGCCGATGGACAACAGCACGTCGCTCAGCTCCCTCGCGCTCGTGCAGGGCACCGCCACCGACGACCGCGGCGTGGTGCGCTTGGAGGTGCGACGCAACGGCACCCTCATCGACGAACGCCCTGTGCAGACCGACGATTTCTTCGCCCACTGGGCGCGGCTCGTCCCCCTCGATCCGGGCGCGGTCAACACCATCACCTTCACCGCGTTCGACGCGGGCGGCGGCCGCGGCGAGGCGACGGTGCGCATCCAGAGCCGCGCCGAGATCGATCGCATCGCGCCCACGGTGGCCATCACGAGCCACCGCGAGGGCGACCGCGTCAACGCCGATCACATCACCGTCGCGGGCACCGCCGCCGACAACAGCGCGCTGCGCGAGGTGAAGGTGCGCGTCGGCGTCTATCCCAGCGGCAGCGCCACGCTCGCGTGGGGAGACTGGACCCTCGCGCGCAGCGCCGACGGCCTCGCAAACTGGAGCGCGGACATCCCCATCCCCATCGGCGGCGTGACGCTCCAGGCGCGGGCCATCGACGCCGCGGGCCTCGCGGCCTCGACGATGCTCACCATCACCAACGACTTCGCCGCCACGTGGAGCGACGAGGTCACCTATCCGCTGCGCCTCCGCGACGGAGACCCCACGCCCACGGTCACCCTCTCGCTCGATCGCGCGGGCGTCAACGAGGTCATCAACACCTCGATTCAGCAGGGCACCGAGCTCCTCCGGCTCGACCCCGCGGCGCTGCTCACCAACTCCCTCAACGCGATCAAGACCGCGTGTGGAACGGGCTGGCGCAACGACAGCGCAGACCCCGGCTTTGACTGCTCGCGCACCCCGCTCGGTCAGACCTTTCGCGGCGCCGACGGTCGCTGGCAGTCGTCGCCCGAGTTCGCGCTCGTGCGCCTCCTCACGATGACGCCCGCCAACGTCGACGTGACGGGAACGAGCATCTCGCAGCTCCGCGGCATCGCCGACGCGCTCGGCCTCGGCGGAGGCTTCAGCCAGATCCTCGCCGACACGCTGCGCATCCCGAGGACGCGCGAGATCGTCTCGACCGACAGCGTGGTCACGTCGCTGCGCACGCGCTGGATGGCCTCGCACCCCAACATGCCCTCGGACACGCGTCTGCCGATCACGCTCTACGACGCGATGAACGACCTCACGCCGCTCAACGCGCGCTTCGGCCCCGTGGCGCCGCATCCGGGCGTGCTCGACCCCACGGTGCCCACGCGCTCGGCCGTGTTCACGTCGGCCTTCCGCATGGTCATCGTCGCCGACAGCAACCTCAAGTGGCTCGACGGCCTCCAGCTCTCGCGCGGCAAGGACTACATGGCCACCGTCGTCGACACGCGGGGCCCGACCTACAACGACGTGCTTGAGTTCAACTTCACCGACCCCGCGCGCTTCGACGTGCAGGGCCTCACGCCGACGCCCACGGTCGACATGCGCTTCCGCGTGCTCGAGAACCCGACCTACGTGAACGCGTGCACGGGCAGCGCGTGTCAGTCGAACCTCCCGACCTCGCCGCGCGGAACGACCTACGTGTGGTCGACGCAGCGCTGGCAGCTCGAGCACATCGTCGGCAACGCGGCCTTCGTCGAGTACGGCGGCCTCCGCAACGCGCTCTCGTACGTGCTCGGCGCGGCGCGCATCCGCGTCGGTCAAGACGGCAACCCCGCGGGCTGGACGGACTTCTTCACCCTCTTCGGCATCGGCTCTCCGCCCGAGTCGCAGTACGTGTGGGAGCTCGTCAACGAGGTCGCGCAGCGCGCCCTCCACCGCGTCGTCGCGGGCGGCAGCGTGAGCACCATCGCCGAGGGCAACGCCAACGTGGCCTTCACGCTCACGGGCATCCCCGTGGGGCTCACGGCCGAGCAGATCCGCGCGGGCGTGCGGCCCGTGCTCCAGTCGCAAGCGTCGACGCTCTCGTCGCGCCTCCTCGGTGACTACTCCCGCAACAACGGTCAGCTCGACCTCTTCTACCGACGCGGCGCCGACGGGATGCCCTACGTGTTCTTCGCCGCGATGGGCGATCCGCGCCCCACGGCGGGCTACCGCTACACGCGCCCGGGCTTCTACTCGACGCCCACGCTCGACGCGTCGACGAAGGTCAGCCGCACCGACATCGCGGGCTCCGGCGACACCACGCACGAGAAGCTCTCGGTGCGCGCGGGAGAGACCGTCGTCTACGCGCAAGACGAGGGCGGCGCCGTGTATCGACTGCGCATCCTGGTGAGGCCCGGCGGCGAGTCAGAGATCACCGTGGCGCTCTCTCGGAGGCTGCGATGAGGGTCGCTGTCTTCTCCGCGCTGATCCTCACGGCGGCCTGCGTCGAGAGCGCGCCGCCGCAGCGCTACGGAGACCCGAGCACGCCCCCCGCCGCGAGCGAGCAGGCAGGAATCGTCGCGTCGATCGTGTCACCGAGCGCCTCGACGCCCTCGCCCACGCAGTCCGTCGACCTCGTGGTGTCAGCCTACGTCCGCACTGCGCCCACGCCGCTCACGGTCACCGTCGCGCAGACGGGCTCTCCGACCGTGCGCGCCGTCGCGATGGGAACTCCCGGTCCGTCGCAGACCTTTCGCGCGAACGTTCGGCTCACGCACGGCGCGAATCCCCTCACCGTGCGCATCGCGACGGCCGACGAGAGCCGCATCCGTTACCTCGGGTACAACCTCCGCTACGCGGGCGCGGCGCCGGGGCTGCGCGCGCGCATCGTGGTGCCAGCAAACGGCGCGAGCGATCCCTGCGCCGACCCCGCGGCGCCGACCGTCGAACTCACGCGCGCCGCGAGGGTCTGCGTGCGAGGTCTCGTCACGCTCTCCGACGGACGCACGCTTCGAACGCTGCGTGTCGGGAGCGCCACCGCGACGCCCGGCGCCGACGGACGCTTCTCCGTCGCCGTCGACCTCATGGCCGATCGGGCGCAGCGCGTGGTGGTTCACGCCGAAGACAGCGCCGGAGGACAGAGCGACGCCAACCTCGACGTCACGCACGACGGCACCGGACCCACGGTGCGCATCGAGGCTGTGACCGACGGCGGAACCGTGAGGGTCGACGGCGAGACCTTCACGCTGCGCGGCACGGCAGAAGACCCTGCCGGGCTCTCGACGCTGCGTGTCGAGTACGCGGGCGGAGGCGTCGTGTCGCTCGACGCGAGCTCGCCGTTCACATCAGTGCTGCGGCTCGATCCCGGTGACAACGCGCTCACGCTCGTGGCCGTCGACCGCGCGGGCAACGAGCGGCGCGTGCGCTTCATCCTCGCGCGCGACAGGGTTTTCACGCTGCGGCCTCCGCCCGCGGCGGGCTCGACGACGCAGCTCGACCTCGACCGCTTCGCCATCGAGCGGCTCTTCACCGAGGCCGATCAGCGCGCGACGGACCTCGTCGAAGTGTCGCTCCGCCCCGCGCTCCTCGGCGCGCTCCAGGCCATTCGCGACCCCTACACCCACGGCGTCGACACCTCGTCGTGGCGCGCCGCCGAGTGGAACCTCAACCGCCTCCTCAACATGACCCCCGACACGGCCGACCTGCGCGGCTCGTCGCTCGACGGTCTGCTGCAGATCGCAGGCGCCATCGGGCTTCCGCCTGCGAGGGTGCTCGCGCAGCTCCTCGACGGCACGGTGGTGACGCCCTTCGTCGACCTCGACACGGTGGCCGACGTGCTCCTCGATCAGCTCGTGGGCTCGCACCCCAACGCGCAGCGAAACGCGCGCGGCGAGGTCGTGCTGCGGCTCACGATGTACGACGTGCTCAACGACCTGCGCCCCCTCTCGACGCGCTACGGCCCCGCGGGGATGCACCCGGGCTTCCTCGCCGCGGGCACCACGGCGCGCGCGCTCGAGCCGGGCTTCAGCATGTCGATCCCGGTGCGGAGCACGCTGCGTCCCTTCGAAGGCGTCGACCTCACTTCGAACACCAAGCGCTACCTCTACCTCGGCGCGGGCGGCGCGGTGCTCGACTTCGATTTCACCTCCGACCGCTTCGCCGTCGTGGGCATCGTCGATCAGCCCGTCGTCGACCTCGGCTTCACCATCCTCGAGAGCCCCTCCTTCGCGCGCGCAGGGACCTCTCGCACCGCGGGCGCAGACCCCAGGCGCGCGGGCTTCTACCGCGGCGACGGGGCCGTGTGGTCGCTCTCTCCGTGGCTCATCGAGCGCATCGTGGCCGAGACCGCGTACCGACAGCTCTCGCAGCGCTACGCGTCGATGGGCTACGCGCGCACGCTCCGCTACGACGCGGGGTCGATCCGCGACGCGGCCGTCATCGACTGGGCCCGGGCGTGGGTCACGATCAGAACCTCGGGCGGCATCGGCTCCCCGCCCGCGCCCACGTACGTGTGGGACGTGCTGAGCGAGGTCGCGCAGATCCGCCTCCACGACGGCGGCGTCGCCGAGGGAATGGCCAACCTGGCCTTCACGCTGCGTCGCGTCCCCATCGGGCTCACGGCCGACGACCTCGTGCGCTCGCTGCGTCCGACGCTGATGGCGCAGCGCGACGAGCTCTCACGCAGGCTCGTGGGATCGGGCGCGCTCGCGGCCTCGGCCGTCGACGTGTACTTCGTGCCCTCGACCGACACGAGCGCGCCGGGCTTTCTGTTCTTCCGCACGGCGGCGGATGGAGCGGGGCCGACGTATCGCACCGTCGGGTTCTTCGAAGACCAGGCGCTCACCCGCCGCGCGAGCTCCACGGGCGCGCTCGCGGGCACCGCAGACACCGCGCACGAGAAGGTCGCCGCGACGATGGGACGCGTGCTCTTCGCGCGTGATGACAGCGGCGCGGTGTTCCGCATCACGGTGCTCGACCGCACCACCGAAGGGCTGCGCGTGCGCGTGGCGAGGGTCGCCGACCGATGAAGACGACGTGTTACGCGGGCCTCTTCGCGCTCACCCTCGCGAGCTGCCTCGAAGGTCTGCCGCCCGTACCCGAGGTCAACCACGCGCCGATGGCCGTGGGCGAGAGCCGCTCCGTCGAGCTGCGCTACCTGCGCTTCGACGTGGTGAACTACCAGAAGACGCTCACCCGCGCGGACATCCTCGCGCTCCCCGCGGCGACGCGCGCGCGGCTGTGGCTGCTCGACCTCGACCTGCGCAACAACGCACGCGCGCCGAGGCTGCTCGACAACTCGCTCGCTGCGATTCGCGCGGCCAACCCCGCGACGCTCTCGGCGCCCGCGCGCAATCTACAGCGCCTCCTCGCGATGACGCCCGACACGGCGAACCTCGACGGGACGTCTCTCTCGCAGCTCATCTCGCTCGCGCCGCTGCTCGGCATCGCGCCCGGTCAGGTGCTCGGCGACATGATGAACGTGGCCGTCGACCGCGAGTTCATCACCCCCGACGTCATCGCGCAGTCCATCTTGGAGAACGTCATCGCGACGCACCCCAACGCGCGCACCCGCCCCGGTCCCGTGACGCGTGACAACCCCAGCGGGAGATACCCCGTGGCGCCCGGCGCGATCCCCGTGACGCTCGAAGACGCCGCGAGCGATTTCGCGACGCTCTCGCAGCGCTTCGGGCCCGCCAACATCGACGGCGTCGTGCACCCGGGCTTCATCACCGGAACAGTGCGAGCTCGTGTGCTCACCGACGCGTTTCGCATGACGGTGCGCGCCAACGCGAACGCGCTCCCGTACCGCGGGGTCGATCTCACCGACGCGAGCGACGGCGCGGTGAACCCCATCGCGAGCCAGATCGGGAGCCTCTTCGATTTCACCGATCCCAACTGGCTCCAGATCGAGGGCCTCGCGCCCGGCGAAGCGCGCATCGACGAGATGACCTTCCGCGTCGTCGAGTGGAACGGCTTCGTCCGCGGAGGACGCTCGCCCATCCCCACGGGACAGGGCGACAGCGCCGCGTGGACGCTCCCCCCGTGGACCCTGGAGCGCGTGCTCATGACCGCGGGTCAGCGCGCCTTCGCGGGCGCCAACGCGACCATCGCCTACAGCGCGCCGGGCCGCACCGATCCGCTCTTTCGCGCGCGCGTCGTCAACGGCTGGCAGGAGCTCTTCGTCGAGGGCGGACTCGGCGCGCCGCCCGCGCCCTCGTACCTCTGGGACATCCTCCTCGAAGTGGCCCAGGTGCGCCTCCACGACGGCGCCATCGCGGAGGGCTCCGCGGGCGTCGAGGTGGCCCTCCGCGACGTGCGCACGGGCATCGACAGCGCCACGCTGGAGCGCACCATCCGACAGAACCTCGAGGCCGACCCCGCGTCGCTCTCGGAGCTCGCCACCAGCCTCATCGACAACTCCGCGGGCGCGACGGATTTCTACTACTACCGCCCGCGCGGATCGACCTCGCCCGACGACGACTACCTCTACTTCGTCACCGCGGGCGACATCGGCCGCGACCGCAACGGCAACCCCTCGCGCATGTATCGCTACCGCGCGCCGGGCTTCTTCCGCGACCAGAGGCTCACACAGCGTGTGAGCTCGACGGCCCTCGTCGACGGCGACGTCGACCACGAGAAGGTGCGGCTGAGAACCGCGATGGTGCTCTACTGCGGCGACGACGACGGGCGCGTCTACCGCATCGACGTGGGCGCAAAGCCCTCGCTCAACCGCCGTCGCATCACCGTCACGAGGGTCGGACCGTGAGCCTCCGCGCACCGCTGTCATTCTCTGTCATCATCGCTGGAATCGCCTTCACACAAGCGGTTTCTGCGCAAGCCCTCACCTCGCCCAACGTGGGCACCGGGCTCTCGGGCGCGGCCACCGTCGACCCCGCCGCCGTCTGGTGGAACCCCGGACTCCTCGGCTTCATCGACCGCCCCACCGTGCTCCTCGGCGGGAGCCTCATCGTCGGCGACATCGAGTACACGCGCACGCGCAGGGCCACCTATCAGCGCACCGACGCGCTCGGCTTCGCGCTGCCCGTTCCGCCCGAGAACGTCGATCCTTCGCGCACGGGCACGGCGCCCACCGTCACGGCGAACCCCATCGCCGCGGCGCCGACGGCCTTCCTCGCGATCCCGATCACGCACGGGTCGTCGCGCATCGTCGCGAGCGTCGGCGTGTACTCGCCCTATGCGGCGCTGCTCACCTTCGACCCCGACGGCGCGCAGCGGTGGCAGCTCCAGGCAGCGACCATCGTCACGGCCTTCGTCACGCCGACGATCACCTGGCGCATCAACGACGTGGTGAGCATCGGCGCGGGGGCCTCGTACGTCTTCGGCTTCGCGGAGCTCGCGCGCGTTCAAGACTTCGCCACGCTCGGCGACGTGGGCGCGGCCCTCTCGCGGCCTCCCATCTCGCAGCGCAACGACTTCGGCCCGAGCGCGCCGCCGGGCGTGCGGGAGCTCGACGTGCTCGCGCGGCCCATCAAGCTCCGGCAGATGACCGCGAGCGGATTCACCTTCAACGCGGGCATCGCGCTGCGCCCCACGCGCGGTCTCATCATCGGGCTCAGCTACCAGCACAGCACCGAGATGACCTTCGCGGGACGCTTCGAACTCGACCTCAACGATCCCTTCTTCACGCGCGACCTCGCGAGCCAGGGGCTCCAGTTTCCGCCCCGCGTCGAGGGAGAGGCCACGCTCAGCTTTCCGCTGCCGAGGGCCGTGCGCGCGGCGGTGAGCTACGAGGTCACGCCGCGCCTCGGGCTCGGGCTCAACGCGGAGTTCGTCACGTGGTCGCAGGTCGATCGCTTCGACGGCCGCGTGCGCTCCCCGCAGCTCGCGCAGCCGCAGCTCGGGCTCGCAGACACCACGGCGCTCTCGCTCCCCCGACGCTGGAAGGACACCATCGCCATCGAGGCCACCGCGCGCGTCTCGGTCACCGACCGGCTGATGCTCTGGGGCACCGGTGGCTTTCACTCGTCGGCCTCGCCCGACGAGACCATCGACGTGGCCTCGCCCGACGGAGACCGCATCGTGGCCGCCCTCGGCGCGCGCTTTCGCCTCGACGACCGCTGGACCCTCTACGGCGACGTCGAGATGCAGACCATCCTCCCGCGCACGGTGACGGGGAGCGACTTCGACCTCGGCAACGGCGAGTACCGCCTCACGCTCGTGAACCTCGGCGCCCACGTCCAGCGATCGTTCTGAGACCCGCCGTCGTGGCAGCGCCGACGCGCCCCGTGGTGTCCGCAGCCACACCGCGCACACACCATATTTCACGGTGATTCCGTAAAAGTGAGGGGTTGTGCTCGGCACGCGCCCTGCGATGTGTGGGACGTATGGAGAACGTCATCGCCCTGCTTCTTCTGGTGCTCCTCTCGTGGGTCAAGACCGCCGCGCCGACGCACGAGCACCGCAAGCCTGGTCGCGCAGACACCTCCGCGACGGAGCGATCGGCGCGTCGCGTGGCGCGCACCTCGGGGAGCTGCGAGTCGCTTCAAGACTGCGCCTGGGGCTACGCGTGCGAGAGCGGTCAGTGCGTCGAGGCCGGGTGCCACCCCGCGCGCCGCGTCTCCGGTCGGGTGATCTCCGCGCGTCGCTGCGACGAGGGCGCGAGCTGCGCCTACGAAGACGGCGCCTCGCAGGCCCACGGCGCGGGCTACTGCGAGCCCGGAGCGCGCTGACCGCCCCACAGATTGACGGCGCGCGCGTCTTCGATTCAAGTCCGCGCATGACGAAGGGGACACCACCGCGCGGCGCAACGCTCAACCTGCTCCCGTACCTCGGAATGGCGCTCGCGAGCCTCGGTTGCGCGAGCTCCGCGACGGGCAACGCGACCGAAGCAGGAGCGCCCGACGTCACCGCGGTCGACGCCGCGACGGACATCTCCGTGACCGACGCGCGCGACGCGTCGCCCGACATCACACCGACCGACATCACACCGACCGACATCACACCGACCGACGTTCCCGCAGACGTTGTTGCAGACGTGACGGCCTCGGACGCATCGGTCGACGTCGAGACCACCGACAGGCGCGTGCGCGTCACCGCCGACTCGATCTGCGGCGTCTCCGTCGCCACCGACGGATCGACCTTCGCCGCGCTCTACGCCGCGCGCGTCGGAGGCCGCAGCGAGGTGCGCATCGAACGCATGGAGCTTCCGAGCACCACGAGTCCGCGCTCGATCGTGCTGGCGCGCATCGACAACGCCGCGGCCTGCGTGGGGCGCTACTCGCTCACGTCACCGACCAACGGCGTCTTTCGCGCGGCGTGGTGGAACGGCGTCGACGGCATCGACGTGGTCACCTTCAACCTCGACGGGGTCGTCACGGCGCGCGCCACCGTGCGTGACAGCACGAGCGCCGCCGCCGAGGTCGCAGAGAACAACATCGCGCTCGACCACGTGCAGGGCACACAGCTCTCGTGGATCACACGCGCGAGCACCGGGTATCGCCTCCACGCCGCGCGCCTCGACGTCGCCGCAGGAACCGCAGAAGCCCCCATCGGCACGCGCGTGCTCGACTCGGGCAGCGTCGCGCTCCCCGCCAACGTCGAGAGCGTCGCGTTGAGCGCCGAGCGCGTGGGCTACACGCGCGGAATCCCCGACAGCTCGGGCCATCTGAGCTCCTACTCGCTCACGGGCGGCGCGCTCACGCTGGCGACACCCGTCACCGTCACGGGCCTCGGCGAAGCGCCCGCCATCGCAGCGCTGGCGCAGGGGTTCCTCCCGACGGGCGCGGCGATCGCGACCTTCACGAGCGGTCAGCGTAGCGTGACGCTCTCGTACGTGACCCGCGACGACCTGCGCGGAACGACCGCCGCGTCGCACCCGTGGGCGATCGACACCGCGTGGACCCGCGCTGACGCGCTCCCCATCGACGTCGCGCAGTCTCCCGACGGAGGCATCGGCGTCGTCTGGGCCTCGCACGGCGGCGGCGGATACAACGGTCAGGCGCGCTTCGGCCCCATCTCAGCCCCCGCCTCGCAAGCGTGCATCGTCGCGACCTCACCCGAAGACCGGAGCCTCTGGCGCACCTTCGCGTACGCGCAGCGGGGCGCGCGGAGCAAGGTGCTCGCGATGATCCGGCAGGTGTCGAACGGCGTCGTCTCGCGCGACGAGCTGGTGCTCCACCACCGCAACGACGGCGAAGGGATCTGCGGGCTGTAGGAGGACCGAAACGCCGCGTTGACGGAATGGTGCCGCGAGAGGTCCTATAGCCCGCTGTTTCATCTCTCTCTCGCGGAGGAACTCGCACCCATGAACGGGATCAATCGCGCTCGCTGGTCACGGCTACGCTGGCTCTCTGGCGCCCTCACCCTCGTCACCGCCACGCACGCCGCCGCGCAGGGAATCACGCCCGCCCCGGGCTCCTGGCCCATGCCCGGACGCGACCCGCAGCACACCGCGTGGGCACCCGGGACGGGCCACCTCACCGGCACCGCGAGCGAGCGTTGGACCTATTACGTCGGCGGTGATGTGAGCGCCGGGGCCTCCATCGTCGCAGACGTCAACGGTGATGGCGTCGACGAGGTGCTCGCCATCGTCGGCGGAAAGGTCGTCGCGCGCGACCTCCACGACGTCGTCGTGTGGGATTCACCGCCCCTCGGGCTCACGGAGATCCTCGCGTTCACCGACCTCAACGGCGACCGCTCGCCGGAGGTCGTCGGCGTGCGAAACCTCCCCGCGGGGGCCTTCGTGCTCTCGGGCCGCGACGGCTCGCTCCTCTGGCAGCGGCACGACTTCGACGACCCCGCGATGACCGTCGGCCGGGGCATCGCGCTCAGCCGCGCCAACGCCCGCGTCATCAACCTCGCGCCCGGCGCAACAGCCCCGCACCCCGCGCTCGTGCTGCGTGTCGGTGGCGGAGACGGCAACCTCCACGCCTTCGACTTCACCCGCGACCTCACCGCCCCCGTCGACGCGTGGAACTTTCTCGGACCCGCGCAGGGCTGGTGGATGCAGCACGTCGGCCTCGGCGACTTCGACGGCGACGGACGCACCGACGCGATGGCCGCCCTCAACGGCCGCACGATCCGACTGCTCTCGGGCTCCACCGATGCTGCGACGCTCGGACGCGCGCTCCCGGGCACGGACTTCGTCACCGACGACGGCGGTCAATCGGTCATCAAATCAAGGGCGATCCGGCGGCCCGGCGCCACCCACGACTCGCTGTTCTTCTTCCTCCCTTCGGCCTTCGGACGCATCGACGCGGCGCACACGGCCGACTCGCGCTTCGTCTCGTTCCGCAACCGCGACGCCGCGGGGCACGGCCTCGGAGACATCAACCACCGCGTCGTGAGCGCGCCCTCCGACCCCGTGATGATCACGGCCACGGGCGCGTACCTCGTGGTCAACCTCTTCGACGACCACGACTGCGAGCAGCGCACGCCCTCGGCCGCGGCGACGTGCTCCGACCTCGACGGCATCAACGACCCGCCCGCGTCGCACCAGTGGCACACGGCGGTCTTCGACGCGACGACCCTCTCGCTCGTCACGCAGATCAGCGGTCAGTTCGCCGTCGCCCTCCTCGACGTCGACGGCGACGGACGCCCCGAGATCCTCACGCAGACCGGCGGATCGGACTACGCCACGCGCCCCGTGAGCAGCGTCACCGCGTGGAGGCTCTCGACCCCGACGGGCGCGCCCGCGTCGCTCAACACCGTGTGGGCCGCGCCCAACGCGGGGCTCGCGGGGCTCCTCACGCGCGCCGACGCGCGCATCGGCCCCGGCGAGAGCGCGCCCCTCGTCATCACCAGCGGAACGCAGCGGTATCTGCTGCTCTACCAGGGCGATCCGTCGTCGACGAGCATCGGCGTGCCCGTAGGACTTCAGCTCGTCGAGCTCGGCACCGGGAGGTTCTTCTCGCGTACGGCCTTCGCGGCGCACGTCAACGGACGCCCCGTCGGACTCGCGCGCTCGTCGCCCGAGCTCACCGCGCCCGACACCATCGTCGTGAGCGAGAGCGACGGCTTCTTTCACCTCTTCGCGTCGGACTTCATGCCGCCGCGCAACACGGCCTCGACGCTCGGACTCGTGCACTCGGGCGGGTACATCTCTCCCCTCGCCGCGGCGCACCTGCTGGGCTCGTCGACGCGCCTCGCAGACCTCGTGACCAACCGCTCGGACGGTTCGCTCAACACGGTCCCCGTGGCGGGCGCGGCGCCTGACAGACCGCCCACGGAGACCGTGCGGTACTACGGCGGGATGTTCCAGACGCCCCTCGTGGTGGGCAGCGAAGACACGCCGCCGGAGCCGCGGGTGATCGTCGGAAACCGCCTCGGCGCGTCGCAGTACATCGCCGCGCTCTCGCCCCTCTCGCCCCTCGAAGTGTGGACCTCCGATCCCTTCCCCGTCGCGCCGGGTGGAGCCTTCTTGAAGTTCCCCCCCGCGGTGGGAGACGCCAACGGCGACGGCGTCGCGGACCTCTTCGTCCCCTACGACGGCACCCTCGCGAGCGGCGCCGTCACCTGCTGCGGATCGAGCTTCTACAACGTCGTGAGCGGACGCTCCGTCGGCGGCAGCGCGCGTCACCCGCTCCTCTGGAGCCGCCCCTTCAGCCCCGACGCCATCGGTCACGGTCAGTGCTGCTGGGAGTACGGCTCGGCCACCGCCGACGTGAACGCCGACGGCCGCGACGACCTCGTGATCGCCGCGAACGCCAGCATGGTCGTGCGCACGGGCCTCGACGCCGCCGACATGGCGCAGATCCTCTACCGCGCGAACTCCTTCCTGCTCCCGTCGCCCTCGAACCCCGCGACGATGGCGGGCGCGCAGTACGGCGCCGCGGTGGTCGCGCACTTCGACGCCGCGACCACGCTCTCGGCCATGATGGGCGCGGGGCCCGAAGGCGGCTGGTCCGCGGGCGTCTTCAACCTCACCCCGAGCGCCACGCTGCAGAGCGCCGACGGCGAGTACGCGCTGCCCGAGTTCTCCGAAGGGACCGTGCGCGAAGGCGCGGTGGCCTCCTACGAAACCCCTGCGAGCCACGCTCCGACGGCCCTGGTGGGCTTCGGCTTCGGGAGCATCTACGGCAACTTCTACGCGCTCGACCCCGCGCGCCGCACCGCGGGTTCACGTTCGATTCCGCTGCGCTGGGCGCGCTGCCTCCACGACGGACGCGCCGACGCGGAGACGGGCTCGATGATCGGCGTGTGCCCCGCGGGGCAGAGCCTCAGCAACGCCGCCGCGGCCGACATCGACGGCGACGGACGCGACGAGTTCCTCGTGGGCTCCGAAGACGGATACCTCTACGCGCTGCGCGCCGCCGACGGGTCGCTCGCGTTCGCGTACAACTTCCACACGGCCGTCGGGGCGCCCATCGTGGCCGACGTCGACGGCGACGGATCGCTCGGGATCATGGTCTCCGCGGGTGACGGCTACGTCCACTCGCTCGGCACGTCGAGCGCGACGCCGCTCATCGCGATGGCTCACGTCACGCCCGTCTCGGTGACCGAAGCGCCCGGCGAGATGCCCGTGATCACCGCGCCGACCCCCGACGTGACGGCGATGACCTCGGAGTCGCTGAGCTACCTCGCCGCCGCGTGGACGGACCCGTCTCCCTCGCGCGACACGCTCTATCAAGCGCGCGTGCTCACGGCCTTCGGCTCGCCGGTGATCCCGTGGACGTCGGTGACGCGCTCGGGCGCCGCGGCGACGGTGACGTGGATCGGCCGCGGCGCGTTCACGCTCGGTCAGCGGTACATCATCGAGGTGAGCGCGCGTCCTCCGTCGAGCGCGCGGGGCGACCTCGCGGCCACCAACATCGTGCAGATCGTCGACACCACGGGCCCCACGCTCAGCCCCGTGGTCGTCGGCGCATCGACGGGTCCCCGCATCGCGCGCATCACGGCCACGGCGACGGACCCGACGGGCGTCGTGCGCGACACCATCGAGGTGAGCGACTCGACGGGCCGCGTGGTCTACTCCGCCGCGCACGCCACATCGGGAACCTCCGTGGCCATCAGCGAGTTCTGGACGCCCGACGCCGTCGACGTCGACGCGGGCGACGGCGGCGCGGGTCCCGGCGCGGGTCCGTACTCGGTGACGGTCACCGCGAGCGATTCGAGCGGCCACACGGCCACGGGCACCGCGCGCTTCGACTTCGCCACCCCCGATGCAGGCACCGACGCGGCCACCGACATCGCGAGCGACATCGCGAGTGATGCTGCGACCGACATCGCGAGCGACATCGCGAGCGACATCGCGAGCGACGCGATGAGTGACGTCGTGACCGACGCGAGCGTCGATGCAGCGAAGGATGTCTCGGTCGCCGACGTCGCGCTCACCGACAGCGCGCCCGTGACCGACGCGAGCGACGCAGCCACGGCCGCAGACGCGGGCGTGACGGCCCCGGGTGACTCGGGCGGCTGCGGCTGCGCGGTCCCTGGTGGAGCGAGAGACGATCGCGGAATCGCCGCGCTCGCGATCGCAGCGTGCCTCGCGGTCCGTCGCCGACGCGCGAGGCGGTAGAGCGCCACCCCGACGGGTGTACCGTCGGCACATGACGAGACCACGCACGATCGCCGGGCTCGCGCTCGCCGCGCTGCGCGCCCGCAACCTCACCCGCCCCGCGCTCGGAGCCCTCGCGCTCACGGCCCTCGCCCTCACGGGACTCAGCCTCCGATCACACCACGCGCGCTCCCTTCGAGACGCGCCCGCGTGGGCCGAGGCCGAGATGCGTCGCGGCCTCGAAGGCGACGGAGCGGTCTACTTTCACGACCTCACGATGACCGCGACGCCTGGGGGATGGCTCCTCTCGTGGACACGCTCGGAGCCCAACGCGGGCGCCTCGATTCAGGTCGCGGCGCTCGACGCAGAGGGCAAGCTCCGAGGCGCCCCCACGACGCTCACATCAGCGGACCATTTCGCGCGCTTCCCACGCATCGCGCGGGGGCCGCGCGGCAACGCCGTGACGTGGTCCGCCACCGAGAGGGGCGTGTTTCAGCCGCGCGTCTTCTTCGCCAGCGTCGACGACGACGCGAAGGTCGTGGTCGCGCCGCGCGCGCTCTCCGACGAGCTCGCCCTCGCATCCGACGTGGCCTCTGACAACGAGGCATGGGCCGTGGGGTGGACGTCGCTCCGAAGCCCCAACGCGTACACGCTCACACGCCTCAACGCCGACGGAGCGCCCCGCGGTGAACCCACGCGCATCACCAACGGAGACGGTGTCTACCGCTCGGCCCTCACGTGGAACGGCTCCGCGTGGACCGTCGCGCTGAACCGACACCTCGACCTCACCGACGAGAGCCTCATCGAGCTCGCCTGGGTCGATCGCGGAGGACGCAACGCGGGCCGCAAGCTCCTCGCGCGCTCGCGCGGCCCCGCGATGATCTTCTCGGGCGTCTCGCACGGCGCGTCGACGTGGCTCGCCTGGGGTGAAGACGGTCAGTTCTGGCGCGGGCGACACAACCCTCAGTTCGCGCGCGTCGACGACCGCACCATCGCCGCGGGTCCGCGTCCGCTCGGCCCGCGACGCAGCGGAGGCAACGAGGCCATCGCGTGCGACAACGTCGGCTGCACCGTGGCCTGGGCCGCCGTCGAGGAGCGCGACCGCGGACGCCCCGAGTTCTGGGTGCAGCGCTACGACACCGACGGCACGCCCCGAACGCCCGCGCGCATCGTCGGCGCGAGAGGGCGCGCGACCCCGTGGTCCTCGTCGGCCGTCGCGCTCTCCCTCGACGGCTCCGCGGGGCTCGCCGCGTACACGGCGAACCGCGACGAGCGCGGCGCCGTGATCGTCGTGAGGCTCAACGCCGAGGGCGTCCCGTCGTCGCCGCCGAGGGAGCTCCCGCTCCGCTGAACAGGCTAATTCTAAGCTGCTTCGGCGCGTTCGAGGCTCTTCACCTCGGCCATCACCGAGCGCACGAAGCGCCAGGCCGCGGGGAGCGCCGCGATGACGTTCCCCGTGCTCAGCGCGAGCGCGATCTGGAGCGTCTGGATCACGATGCGCGCCCACGACCGCCGCGTGCGCAGCGTCGCCTCGAGCGCGCGCTGATGGAGCTTCGCCTCCTCGGGCGTCGCGTCGCCCCGCATCGACGTCGTCACCTCTCCGAGCAGCGACACGTCGGTGCTCGCGACCTCGCGCTCACCGACCGTCGTCTCGACCCGCGCGATGCGCGTCGCCCTGCGCCAGAGGTTGTCGAGAAAGCCCGCGATGCCTCCCTCGGGCTCCGCTTCGCGCTCCGCGGCGAAGCTCACCTGACCTTCGAGAAAGTCCGTGAGTCCGCGCTCGGCCTCAGAGGCGGGCGCCGACGATGATTCGAGTGAGAACGAGACGCCCTCCAGCGCGCGCTCCCTCGCGGCGAGCACACGCTTCGCGCGATCGGTCGCGGTGGTGAGGCCCTCATCAACCCGCGAGGCCCGCTCGGACTCCGCCTCGATCGACGCCGACGCGCTCGCCGACGCCGACGCGACGCGCACCCGCCACACGACGGGAGGCTCCATCGGCGCCGACGTCACGTCGAACGACACGGCCTCGTCGGGGCCCTCGACGACGCTCCACGCCCCGTCGGCGAGAACGTCATGGGAGCGCGCGTCGTGGTCGACGAGTTCGAAGACGGCGCCCTGCGCGTGCCCCACCGAAGCAGTCACCGCACGGCCTTGGCGATCTTCTGCACGGCAGAAATGGCCGACGCGATGGCGGCCGAGCGATCGGCGCGCGCCTGGGCCACGGTCGACTTGTGGATCTCCCACAGCACCTCGTCGACGGAGCCGTCGGCCTTGAGGGGCACGGTGGTCTCGGTGTCGCCGTCGAACTTCGCGCGGGTGAAGGCGCGGAGCCGGGTGTTCTGCGTGATGGGGTCGCCCGAGGTGGTGAGGCCCGCCTCGCCCGCGGTGCTCGTGTACGTCTTGATCTCGATCGAAGCGGCGTCGCGGAGCGCGCCCACGAGGAGCTCGCCGAGGCGACCGAGCACGTTCTCGCTGAAGTTGCGCGTGGCGCTGCGAGAGGTGTTGAGCGCAGCGGCGGGCGGCGCAGGGGGAGTCGCGAAGCTGAGAACGTTTTCGTCCGTGGCGGCCATGAACTTCACTCCGTGGAGATTTCAGTGAGCGCCCGTCCCGTGGGCGCATCGACGGGCCCACGGTATCGCGTCGCCGCACAGCACTTCAACGTGTTCGATTCGCCCCCCTGCGGAACGTTGCGCCGTCGCGCCGACCTGCGGTACCCACTCGGGCGCCGCCGCCCAACCGACCCCGCTCCACCCGAGGAATCACCGCCGTGTTCACGACCGCTCCCGCCGCCCCCGAGGCGCTCCACAAGCTCGCCGTCGACACCATCAAGTTCCTCTCGATCGACGCGATCGAGGCCGCGAAGAGCGGTCACCCGGGGCTCCCCATGGGCGCCGCGGACTTCGCGTTCATCCTCTGGTCGCGGTACCTCAAGCACGACCCGCGCGATCCCCACTGGGCCGACCGCGACCGCTTCGTGCTCTCGGGCGGACACGGCTCGATGCTCCTCTACTCGCTGCTCCACCTCAGCGGGTACGACCTCTCGCTCGACGAGATCAAGCGCTTCCGCCAGTGGGGATCGAAGACCCCGGGACACCCCGAGGTGCACCTCACGCCCGGCGTCGAGGTCACCACCGGCCCCCTCGGTCAGGGCTTCGCCAACGCCGTCGGAATGGCCCTCGCCGCGAAGATGGCCGACGCGCGCTTCCCCGGCCTCTTCAAGCACCGCGTCTGGGCGCTCGTCACCGACGGAGACATTCAAGAGGGCATCACCCACGAGGCCGCGTCGATCGCCGCGCACCTCGGCCTCGACAACCTCATCTTCGTCTACGACGACAACAAGATCACCCTCGACGGCCCCCTCGACGAGTCGATGAGCGAAGACGTGGGCAAGCGCTTCGACGCCTACGGCTGGCACACGCGCCACGTCGACGGCCACGACGCCGCCCAGATCAGCGCGGCCTTCGATGAAGCCGTCGCGGGTACGGGCAAGCCCGTGCTCATCCTCGCGCGCACCGTCATCGGCCACGGCGCGCCCACCAAGAGCGGATCGAGCAAGGCCCACGGAGAGCCCCTCGGAGCAGCCGAAACGCTCGGCGCCAGGCGCGCCGCGGGATGGCCCGAAGACAAGACCTTCTACGTCCCCGACGAGGTGCGCGCCCTCTTCGCCGCCCGCGCGAAAGACCTCTCGGCCACCCACGAAGCCTGGAAGGCCCACGAGTCGAAGTGGCTCTCGGAGCACCCCGACAAGACGGATCTCTACCGCGCCCTCCGCGATCGTTCGGTGCCGAACGACCTCGCCGCGCAGCTCCTCGCCGCCGTGCCCGCGGCCACCGACGCGACGCGCTCGCTCGCTGGAACGATCATGCAGAAGGCCGCGGCCCTCATGCCCTCGCTCGTGGGCGGAGACGCCGACCTCGGAGGCTCCACCAAGACCGCGATCAAGGACTCCTCCAAGGTGCTCCGCGGTCACTTCGAGGGGCGCAACCTCCGCTTCGGCATCCGTGAGCACGCGATGGGCGCCCTCGCCAACGGCATCGCGCTCTACGGGATGTTCATCCCGTACACGGCGACCTTCCTCACGTTCAGCGATTACATGCGCGGCGCCATCAGGCTCGCGGCGCTGAGCGAGCTGCCCGTGGTGCATGTGTTCACGCACGACTCGATCTTCCTCGGTGAAGACGGTCCCACGCACCAGTCCGTCGAGCACGTCTCGGCGCTGCGGATCATCCCCAACGTCCACGTGTGGCGACCCGCCGACGGCGTCGAGTGCGCCGCCGCGTGGACGGCCGCGTGCACGCGCCGCGACGGACCCACGGAGCTCATCTTCACGCGGCAGAAGGTCGACGCGCTCGGGGCGCACACGATCGACGACGCGCTCCGCGGAGGCTACGTGCTCTCGCGCGAAGACCGGGGTGATCCCGATGTGGTCTTCCTCGCGACGGGATCTGAAGTGGGCCTCGCCGTGGCTGCCGCGAAGGTGCTCCGCGACGAGGGAGCCCGCGTTCGCGTGGTGTCGATCCCGTGCCTCGAAGTGTTCGCCGCGCAGCCCGCGGAGTACCGCAACGCCGTGCTCCCCGCGAAGGGCCGCAGGGTCTCCATCGAAGCGGGACGCACCGACCTCTGGCGCGCGTGGGTGGGTCACGACGGCGTGTGCATCGGCGTCGACCGCTTCGGCGCGAGCGCGCCCGCCCCCGTGCTCGCCGAGAAGTACGGGCTCACCGTCGAGTCCGTGCTCGCGCGCCTCAAGGGCTGAGCGCCTCTGTGATCGCCGCGACGCGCCCTCGGGAGCGCGTCTTCGCCCCTTGGCGCGACGGCCCCCGAGGTGAGAGCGTCTCACCTGATGGCGTGACCGGTCTCACGCCGTCAGGAGTCACTCGATGAGACACATTCAGTTCACCGCAGCGCTGGCGCTCGCGCTCGGAGCTGCATGCTCCAGGCCCGCGCCCGCGCCGCAAGCCGCCGCACCGAGCGAGGCGCACGCCTCGAACGCGGAGCACGGCCAGGAGCTCCCCGCGGTCACGATCGACCAGCTCGCCGGGATGCTCGAGCGTCACGAGCAGGTCGCCGTGTACGACAACAACGGCCGCGAGCGCTACGAGCAGGGGCACATCCCCACGGCGCGCCACGTCGGACACGACGAGGTGACCGCGGCCATCCTCCCGCCCGATCACGGCGCGAGGCTGGTCTTCTACTGCGCCAACGAACATTGAATGGCGTGCCACACGGCTGCGCGGCAGGCTGTCGCGCTCGGGTACACCAACGTGTTCGTGCTCCCCGCTGGCATCATGGGATGGACCAGGGCCGGTAAGCCCGTGGTCGCCGGCGCCAACCCCACCTGATCACTCGCGAGCGACGCCCTCGACGCCGCGATCGAAGTCGATCGGGTGTACGCAGGCGTCGAGCTCACGCCGCGCACCCGATACCGCGTAGGCACTTCGAAGGCTTCGATCACAGTGCCGTCGAGGCGCCTCGCCTGCCACCGCGCGCGTCGCGCATCGACGGTGAGCATCGCGTAGCCGTGGGTCACCTCCTGATGCGACACCCACGGCGCCGTCGCGCGGAATTGATAGAGCCCGGCGCCCGCGCCGCCGAAGGTCAGATAGCGCGTCCCTCTCGCGCTCCCGGTCACGGATTCATCGGAGAGCATCGCGCGTGACGACTGGTAGTTGTGCGTGTGGCCCGCGAGGTCGAGGTCGACGCCGTAGCGGTCGAAGAGCGCGCCCCACGCGCGCCGCGCGGGGTTCTCGTTGTCGATCCCTCCGCTCGTCGTGTGGAGCGGACAGTGATGCGCGGTGATGACCCACGGCGTCCGCGCGCGATCGACGGAGGCGAGCTCGCGTTCGAGAAAGGCCGTCTCGTCTCGCGCGATCACGCGCAGCGGAGGGAGCGTCACGTCGTTCAGCCCGATGAGCTTCACGGGCCCGTACGTCGATGACCACCAGCGCCCGTGGTGCTCCGCGTCGCCGTTGGGCGGATACGCGAACTGCGCGTCGGTGACGTTGTTGATCCCCTCGTGATTGCCGTCGATCCAGTACGCGGGGACGCTCGCGAGCAGCGCGGGCGCCGCGTCGAAAAACGCTTCCCAGTACGAGTGAAAGCTCCCGTCGTCGACGGCGTCGCCCGTGAAGATCATCACGTCGGGTCGCTCCCGCATCGCGCGCTCTGCGATGACGCGCCACACCGCGGGGTTCGAACGCGAGTCGCCCGTCACGAGCACGCGCACGGTCGCGGGTCCGTCGGGCGCGGTCACGAAGCTCCCGTGCGCGTTCGGATCACCCGTCACCGCGTACGTGTAGCGCGCGCCCGCTTCGAGGCCGCAGAGGTGGACGCGGTGCGCTCTCCGCCCGTCGCTCCCCGCGTAGATGAACGAGTAGCCCCGCGCGACTCGCTCCGTGGCGTCTCCCTCGCGGCGATAGCGAAGCTCCGACGAGAGATTCGCCTCGCGCGTCGACCACTGAACGGTGATCGTGTGCGAGGGGTCGCCGACGAAGGTGAGGTGCAGCCCTCTCGCACGCGCGTTCGCGGTCTCATCGCGGTGTTCGGTGACCACGGCCCTCCCCGGTAGCGGCCCCGGAATCGCGTGTCCGCACGACGAATCGATCACTGGCGCCGTCGCGACATCACGCACCGCCGCTGCGTCGACCACCGCGTGCGCGACATCGACGCGCGAGGCCCTCGGCGGATTGCGCGCGGAGGCTCGCGTGCATCCCGCGAGGACGATCAGCGCGGTTGCGAGGCGCGTCACGGAGGGCTTCGGTTCGGCTCGACGCAGTAGCAGCGCGTCCCGTAGAGAGGTCCCGACTGACAGAGCGGCTGCTGACCGATGGGACACGAGAACCGCGGACCGCACGCGGTCACCGCGGCGAGGAGCGCGACGACGAGGTGGGCTCTCATGGCCCGCGATTGTCGTACGAAGCGACGTCGGCCGCGACACTCACCGCGGCTTCACCTCGCCGCGCAGCGGGACGTAGTACGGGCGCGCGTCGGCGGGGCATGTGCCCACGTGGGCCTCGACCTGAAACACCTCGCGCAGGCGATCTCGCGTGAGCACCTCGGAGACCGTCGCCGTGAGCGGATGCTCTCCCCTGCGCATCCCGAGGTGCCGCTCGCAGTAGCGCGCCGCGAGGTTGAGGTCGTGGAGCACCATCACCACCGCGACGTCTCCCTTCGCCGCGCGCTCGGCCACGAGGTCGCACACCGCGATTTGATGCCCGAGGTCGAGCGACGCCACGGGCTCGTCGAGGAGAAGCACCGCGGGCTCCTGCGAGAGCGCGCGCGCCACGAGGCAACGCTTCTGCTCTCCGCCCGAGAGCACCTCGAAGGGACGCCCTCTCACATGCGTGAGGTCGCAGCGTTCGAGCGCCTCCGAGACCACC
>JBPOHC010000669.1:0-3286 GCA_052035985.1 Myxococcota bacterium
GATCGAGCACCACCTTGTGCCCGCCGCGGTTGTACTCGGCGTACACGCGGGCAACCACCGCGGGCGCCGGGGCGCGCACCACCGTTCCCACCGGGATCGCGAAGTCCGTCCCGTTGTGACTGTCGTAGGTGAGGTTTCGCCCGCGGAAATCCAGGGTCTGGCGCATGCGCACCGACCAGCCGTCCTCCACCGGGGTCTGCCGGTGATTGAAGAGGTTGGTGAGCACCGCGCGCCTCGGCACCGGAAACCTCCCGCGCCACAGCGGCAGCCCGAGCCGCGGCCTGAGCTGCCCGAGGCTCGACGCATCGAACCGACTCGGCGGAACATCCTCCGCGCCGCGCAGCGCGATGAGCGCCTGACGCGCGCGGACGCGCAGCGGGTGCAGCCCGAGGGCCTCGTAGAGCGTGGGGTGACGGTGTTCCTCCATGGCGTGAGCGTAGGCTACCACCGCCGCGTCGTGCGATCATCGCGCGGCTGAACCTTCGCTGGAGCGCGCACACATGGCGAAGGCGCCCAAGGCGCCCGGACGCAACGGCCCGAGCGACGTCGAGGCCGTGATCGCGCGCATCGAAGCGCTCGCCCCGATCACGGGCGACCCGTACTGGCGCAGCCGCCGCGGAGGCGTGTGCGCGGCGCGAGCGATCGAACCCCACGCAGGCGTGGCCGCACCTCGCGGTGGCGCGCGCCGCCACCGGGCGCCTCGACGCGCTGCTCGCAGCTCCGCGCGATGCCGCAGACCGAGCGGCTCTCCTTCGACCTGGAGAAGGCCGCGCGATGAATGACTTCAACCGATTTCCCCCCGCCTGGATCGACCTCCGCGACAACCTCCGCGTGCGCATTCCCTGACGCACATCGTCCACGCAACATCGTCCACGCTGTAGGTTCCGGAAAATCTGAGGTTCCCGTTCCGGAAACTCTGCGGTCCTTGACCTCGGTTTGATTGTCACCCGTCCCCACCTCTTCCGCCAGATGCTTCGTTCTCATGGAGGGCCCGTCGAGCTTGAGCAGCCGACCGCGGTGGAGGATGCGGTCGACGATTGCCTCGGCGAGGTCGTTGTCGTGCAGCACGGGGCCCCAGCCCTTGGGGTGCTTGTTGGTCGTGAACAGCATCGAGCGGCGGCGGATGTGCCGCTCGTTGACCACGTGGAACAGCACGTTCGCCGCGTCGTCACCGTACGAGAGGTACCCCACCTCGTCCACGATCAGCACGTGCGGCTTGAGGTACCGCGTCAGCGCCTCGCGCATCTTCCCGGCGCGACCCGCGCACGACAGGTGGTCGATCAGCTCCGCGCAGTTGGTGAACAGCGCGTCGAACCCGTTCTGCATCGCGCGGTACGCGATGGACACCGCGAGGTGCGTCTTCCCGCGGCCCGTCGGGCCGTGCAGGATCGCGCTGTGGCCTTCGGTCACGAAGTCCGGCGAGAGCAGTGAGCCGACGGTGGTCAGCCGCAGCGTCGACTGGTAGGCGAAGTCGAACTCCTCCACCGTGCGCAGGAAGGGGAGCTGCGCGGCGCGGACGGCGCGGCCCAGGCGCGTGCCCCGACGATGAGCGACCTCCTCCGCGAAGAGCGTCTGGAGCAGCTGCTCGTAGGACCACTGCTCGGTCTCCGCGCGGCGCACCAGGTCGCGCCAGGCGCGCCGCGCGTTGGCGAGGTGGAGGCGCTTGAGGAGCGGGTCGAGGTCGGAGCTCATCGCGAACCTCCATCCGCCGCGGGCGCTTGCGACGAGGTGCGCGCGAGGCCGTCGAGCGCGAGGATGAGCGCGGCGACGGTCAGCGTGTCGTCGTGCGCGACGTCCATCAGCGCGACGCGCATCGAGCGCTCGCCGTGCTCCTGGTAGAGCGCGTAGAGCCGTTCGACGTGCTCGGTGCCGCGCGTCGGCGCGCGGTGCAGCAACGCCGTCAGCAGCGTGAGCGCGTCGGGCCCGAGGTCGAGCAGCTGCTGACGCTTCTCGTACAGTCGCGCCCGCGCCCCGTGCACCGCGGCGAGCTTCTCCGCGCGATGCACGGGCAGCGAGGCGCGAGGGTCGCCGGGCTTGCCGCGCGCGTGCTCGGCCTCGTGGTGGCCCGCCACGAATCGGATGCGGTCCTCGTAGACGAACGCGGTCCCCGCGACGTTCGCGGCGCGCGGCGGCATCGTGTACATCCGCCCCTCGAAGGACACTTCGGCGGTGGGCCCGACGAAGATCGGCACGCGGAGCGCGAGCTGCTCCGGCGGCACGCGCACCGACCGCAGGCGAGGCAGTTCCTTCTGTCGCCGTACCTCCGGCACCTCCCCGGTCGCGCGGCTCGGGGTCTCGTGGTTGACCTCGCGCACCCACGCCGCGAGCTGCGCGACGAGGTCGTTCTCGTCGATGAACTTCCGCCACTTGAAGAAGGTGTTCTTGACCCACTTGACCACCTGCTCAACGGCACCCTTCTGGTTGCCGCTGCGCGGCGCGCACATCTCCGCGCCGACGCCGAGCTCGAGCATCACCTGGGCGAAGGTCGCGTTGTAGCGCTCGACCTCGCGCCCGCGTCCGCCCTTCTCCACGACGGTGCGCGGGCGATCGAAGACCGCCATCAGCGGCACGCCGCCGAAGGCGACGAAGTGACGGACCAGCGTGCGTACGAGCGCCTCGACGCGCTCGTTGTCGACGAGGGTCACGGCGACGAAGCGCGAGTACTTCAGCCGCGACGCGAAGAAGTGGACGCGCTTGCGCCGCCCGTCGACGAAGAGGACGTCGATCTGGCCGAAGTCGTGCTGGGAGAACTCGCCGGGGAGGCCCTCGAAGCGCACGACGGGTGCGGCAGTCCGCGAAGGCCGCGCGAGGGCGACGAGCTCGTAGAAGGCGCTCTTGCGCCCGGTGTATCCCTGCTCGATCGCTCGGCGCAGCAGCTCCTGCGTCGGCAGGTCGGGCTCCTCCAGGAGCCAACGTCGAACGGGGTCGGCGAAGGGGCTGGCCTTGGAGGGCCTACCGATCCCGCGCCGCCGACGCTCCGCGGCGTCGTCGACGTGGTCGACCTGGGCTTCCTCGGCGACGCGCTCGACGGTTGCGACCGAGACGCGAGCACGCTCGGCGACGCGCGCCGGAGGGAAGCCCGCGGCGAGAAGGACCTGGATCTCGTGGCGCTTGAGCAGGGGGATCACGCCCCCGGAATCACCCCCATCTACGTGCGGCGTCACCATCGCTCCGACCAGCATCATGAACATCACGAACAGCGTCGTCATCGTCTGCGCTCCTTCCGGTCGGGAGCCACAGATTTTCCGGAACGATCCCCCTCAGAATATCCGGAACCTACACACGC
>JBPOHC010000484.1:0-41307 GCA_052035985.1 Myxococcota bacterium
CCGCCCGCGGGCACGACGGTGGTCTGCACGTTGGTGTTCGCGCGCGATCCGCCCTCGGGATAGACGTGATCGAAGATCTCGCCGATGACGTGGAAGGAGCTCACGAGGTTGGGGCCCCCGTTGCCGACGAAGAGGCGCACGCGCTCGCCGACGTTGCCCGTGAGCGCGTTGGCGCCCGTGAGCGCGCCGTCGCGGCCGTTGAACACCACATACGCGGGGTCTTCGTTGATGGCCCTGCGCATGTCGAAGGGCTGCTGGCCGGGCTCGCGGTAGTTGCCCGCCGTGTAGACCTCGCCCTGCATCACGTAGTACTCGCGGTCGGCGTGGTCCCAGCCGCCCTCGGGCTCGACGGCGATGAGGCCGTACATGCCGTTGGCGATGTGCATGCCCACGGGCGCCGTCGCGCAGTGGTAGACGTACACGCCCTCGTTGAGCGCGCGGAAGGTGAACTGCGTCTGGTGACCGGGCGCGGTGAAGGTGCTCGTCGCGCCGCCGCCGGGCCCCGTGACCGCGTGCAGGTCGATGTTGTGCGGCATCGTGCTCGACGGGTGGTTCTGGAGGTGGAGCTCGACCACGTCGCCGCGCCGCACGCGGATCATCGGGCCGGGCACGGTGCCGCCGTACGTCCAGAACGTGTAGGTCGCGCCGTCGGCGAGGGGCATGGTCACCTCGCGCACCTCGAGGTGCACGACGACCTTCGCCGCGTGCGTGCGGTTCACGGGCGGCGGCAGCGCGGGCGGTCGCACGAGGGCCTCTTGAATCACCGGGAGCGCGGCCTCCTCGGCCTGCGTGAGCGGCGCGAGGGGAGCGGGCGCTGCGGGCGCTGACGTCGCGGTCGCGGGCGGTGTCGTGGGCGCTTGCGGCTGCGAGCATGCGGCGGTTGCCACGGCGAAGACGAGTGACGCGGTCGACGGTCTCATTGGGCGTGACGCTCCTTCGGGCGATCGATGGGTGACGTTGCGCGGAGGAGTCTCGGAGGGCCGTCGCCGCGCGCGCATGACAGTTGTCATGCCTCGCGCGCGCATCGGGCGAACGCGCTCCACACGGATGACTTCCGTCATCGCGCGCGTCGGAGGGAGGGTCGACAACCCGTCTCGTGAGGGCGGCGCTGCTCGCGTAACGACGCGCGACGCGCGCGCCTCTCCAGACAAGGACCGACGCGATGCTTTCGAAGAAGGCCGCCCGGGCGTTCTTTCTCGCAGGGACGGCGGTGTGCACGCTCGTCTTCGTGGGGCTCACGGTCGACACGTTCGGCCGCATCCCCGCGCAGACCCGCGCCTCTCAGATCACGCCCGCCGTCCGCCGCGGAAAGGACCTCTGGGATCACAACAACTGCATGGGCTGTCACACGCTCCTCGGCGAGGGCGCCTACTACGCGCCGGAGCTCACGCGCGTGTACCGACGGCGCGGCGAGGACTTCATCCGCGCGATGCTGCGCGACCCCGAGGCCATGTATCCCGGCCAGCGCCGGATGCAGAACTACCACTTCAGCGCGGCGCAGATCGACGACCTCGTGGCCTTCCTCCGCTGGATCGACGGGATGGACCTCAACGGCTTCCCCGCGGCGCCGAACCTCGCGAGCGCGTCGCCCGCGTCGAGCGCAGCGGCCGCGTCACGGCCGCAGGTGTTCAACCAGGTCTGCGTCGCGTGTCACGCCCTCGGCGGCAGCGGCGGCGCGGTGGGCCCCGCGCTCGATCGCGTCGGTGACCGCCTCCAGGCCGACTACCTCGAGCGGTGGCTGCGCGACCCGCCGAGCGTCAAGCCCGGCACGCTGATGCCGCGCCTCCCGCTCACCGACGCGCAGGTCAGCGAGCTCGTCGCGTTCCTCTCACATCAGCGCTCCGAGGTGCGGCCGTGAAGTACGAATCTCAACGGGTCTCGTGGTGGTTCTTCGCCACCTGCATGCTGCTGTTCAGCCTGCAGATCGTCTACGGCTTCATCATGGGCTTCGCGCACGCGGGCTACGACTCGCTCCACGCGGTGATCCCCTTCCACGCGGCGCGCGCCACGCACACCAACCTGCTGGTGATGTGGCTCCTCTGCGGCTTCATGGGCGCGGCGTACTACATCATCCCCGAGGAGGCCGACCGCGAGCTCCACTCGGTGCCGCTCGCGAAGCTCCAGCTCGGCGCGCTCGTGGTGACCGGCGTCACGGCCATCATCGGCTTTCACCTCAACTGGTGGGAGGGGCGCAAGTTCCTCGAGATCCCGAGGCCCCTCGACTTCCTCGTCGTGATCGACGTGCTGATGTTCATCTTCAACATCGGCATGACCGTGAAGAACGGCCGTCGCTTCACCACGACGAGCCTCGTGCTCTTCTTCGGCCTCTTCGCCGCGGCGCTGCTCTACCTCCCTGGAATGATCCCCACGGAGAACCAGACCCACGACTCGTTCTGGCGCTGGTGGGTGGTTCACCTCTGGGTCGAGGGCGTGTGGGAGCTCATCATGGGCGGCATCCTCTCGTTCCTGCTCATCAAGCTCACGGGCGTCGACCGCGAGGTGATCGAGAAGTGGCTCTACGTCATCGTGGGCTTCACGTTCCTCTCGGGCATCCTCGGCACGGGGCACCACTACTACTTCATCGGCACGCCCAACTACTGGAAGTGGGTCGGCGGCATCTTCGGCGCGATGGAGCCCCTGGCCTTCCTCGGCATGGCCATCTACGGCGTCACGATGGCGCGCAAGGGCGGCCGCGCGCACCCCAACCGCACCGCGCTCCAGTGGACCGTCGGGTGCTCGGTGATGTCCTTCGTCGGCGCCGGCTTTCTCGGCTTCGCGCACACGATCCCGCAGGTGAACCTCTACACCCACGGCACGCTCATCACGGCGATGCACGGCCACATGGCCTTCTGGGGCGCCTACGCGATGATCGTGCTCGCGATCATCTCCTTCGCGCTGCCCAACCTCACGGGACGCCGCCTCCACGACGCCCCCTCGGCGCAGATCGCCTTCTGGACCTCGAACGTCGGCATGATCGCGATGACCCTCGCCTTCGCCGTCGCGGGCGTCACGCAGGTCTACCTCGAGCGCCGCGTCGGCATGGACTTCCTCGCCGTGCAGCGCGAGATCGAGGTGCACTTCGTGGGGCTCATCCTCGCGGCCTCGCTCTTCACGCTCGGCATCGCGGCCTTCATCTACAACTTCATCAAGCACGGCATGCCCGTGGGTGAGGTGCTCGCCGTCGGCGCGAGCGACGAGACCCCCGAGGAGTCCGCGGACAACGCCCGCGCGGCAGCGGGCGCGTGATGAGCGCCGCACGCCCCGCCCCGTACTACCGCCCCGTCGGCCGCGAGGTCGAGGTGTTCAAGCGCGCGTATGAGTGCCGCCTCCCGGTGATGCTCAAGGGGCCCACGGGCTGCGGCAAATCACGCTTCGTCGAGCACATGGCCGCGGAGCTCGGTCGACCGCTCGTCACCGTCGCATGCAACGACGAGACGTCGGCGGCCGACCTCCTCGGTCGGTGGGTCGTCCGCGGCGGCGAGACCGAGTGGAACGACGGCCCCGTCACCCGCGCCGTGCGTCAGGGCGCGGTGCTCTACCTCGACGAGGTGGCCGAGGCGCGCGAAGACGTGATCGTGGTCGTTCACCCGCTGAGCGATCACCGCAGACAGCTCTTCGTCGATCGCCGCGACGAGACCCTCGAAGCGCCGCCGGAGTTCATGCTCGTGGTGAGCTTCAACCCGGGCTATCGCCGCGGCCTCAAGGAGCTCAAGCCCTCGACGCGTCAGCGCTTCGTGGCGCTCCAGTTCGGGTACCCCGACCCCGAGGTCGAGGCCGAGATCGTGCGTGCCGAGGCGGGCGTCGAGGCCGCCGTGGCGAAGCGCTTCGTGTCGCTCGCGACGAAGGTCCGCGCGCTCGACGAGCCGGGCCTCGCAGAGACGGCTTCGACGCGCCTGCTCGTCGGCGCTGCGAGGCTTGTAAAAGCGGGGCTCCCGCCTCGCGTGGCGTGCGCTGCGGCGATCGTGCAGCCGCTCACCGACGACCCCACCACGGCGCGCGCGCTCCAAGACCTCGCGGACCTCGCGTTCTGATCATGAGCTGGGACGAGGTCCTCTTCGGCTGGCTCTACCGCAAGGCGCGCGACGTCACGCGCAAGGCTCCCACCGCAGAGGAGATCGCGCGCTCGTCGCTGCTCGACGATGAGCGCGCGCGCCTCGCCATCGTCGCCTCGGCGCTCGCTGGCGAACGCATCGAGGTGCGCGCGTCGGAGGGCGTCGGCGGCTGCGCGGGCGACACGCTGCTCCTGCCCGCGCGCATGGACCTCGCGCCCGATCGCGCGGGCAACGAGCGCGCATATCTGCTCCGCGTGGTGCTGCACGTCGCAGCGCGGAGGCTCGGGCTCAAGCTCGACGGCGAGGCTCCCGCGGACGACGCGCTCGCCGCGATGGCGCGGGCGATCCCCGCGGTGATGCGAGAGGCGAGGGCGATGGTGCCCGGCGTCGACGCGCTCGCGGCGGAGGTCTTCGCGTGGGAGCTCTCGTCGCGCCCCGATCCGGCGACGCTCGCGCCGAAAGAGGCCGCGCTGGAGACGCTCGTTCAAGAGACGCTCCGCGCGTGCTGCGCGCCAGAGAGCGAGCGCATCGGGAGACGCGATGTGCGCTCGGTTCCGCCCGTGCGCGCGTGGGGGACGCTGCTCCCGCCGTCGATGTCGCGCAGCGTTTCGGTGACGAAGGGCGCGATGCCCGCGACGGCGCTCCCCGGCGGAACGGAGCGCAAGGGCAAGAACCGCGATCACGTGCGCCGCGTCGAGATGGGCAAGGACCGCATCGACGAGAACCCCCTCACGCACTCCTTCGAGAAGGTGCACACGGCCGAGGAGTACAAGGGCGGACGCAAGCAGGCCGACGGCTCCGACGAGATGGCCTCGCACGGCGACGCGCTCGACGAGCTCGACATGCGCGAGGTCGTGCGCTCGACGGAGACCACGCGCTCGCTCTACCGCGCCGACGTGATGATGGAGGGCGCCGCGGGTGACCTCGAAGACGACGACGCCTCGGGCGGTGACGTCTTCCTCTACGACGAGTGGGACCAGCGCAGCCGCTCCTGGCGCAAGGAGTGGTGCGCGCTCCGCTCCGCCGTGGTGCCTGAGAGGGTCTCTGTCGCGCGCTCGAACGAGCACGTGCGGGCCGTGCTTCGAAAGCACCGCGCCGAGGTGCGCGCCCTCCGCGCGGAGTTCGAACGCATCGAGCACGGACGCTCGTGGCGCACGCGTCAGCCCGACGGTCCCGACGTCGACACCGACGCGATGATCGACCGCTACGCGTGCCTGCGCGCGGGTCACTCGCCGCCCGATCGACTGCACGTCTCGCGGAGGCGCTGCGAGCGCGACGTGGCGACGGTGATCCTGCTCGACGCGAGCCTCTCGACCGACGGATGGGTCGCGGGGCGGCGCGTGCTCGACGTCGCGCGCGACTCGGTGATCGTGCTCGGCGAGGCGCTCGACGGGCTCCACGACGAGCTCGGCGTCGCGACCTTCTGGAGCCACACGCGTCGCGACTGCCGCTTCGGCATCGTGAAGGGCACGACGGAGCCCTGGGGCCGCGCGTGGCGTCGCCTGGCCTCCGTGGAGCCCGCGGGTTACACCCGCATCGGCCCCGCGCTGCGCCACGCGACGTGGCTGCTCTCAAAGGCCCGCGCGCGCCGTCGGCTGCTGCTCATGGTGAGCGACGGACGCCCCACGGACTACGACCGCTACGAGGGGCGCTACGGCGTGGCCGACGTGTCGATGGCCGTGCGCGAGGCGTCAGACGTGGGGGTTCAGCCCTTCGCGCTGACGATCGACGCGCAGTCGCGCAACGCCTTCTCGGAGATGTTCGGCAAGGGGAGGTACGCGATCCTGCCGAGGCCCGAGGCGCTCGTCGACGCGATGGCCGAGGTGTACGAGCGCGTGCTGCGGTGAGCGGTCACGCTTGGAGTGGCTGCGAGAGCATCGAGACGAGCACGCCGACGACGCGCTCGACCTCGCGGAGGTAGTACTCCTCGCGGTCGATCTCGACCTCGAGGCCGCTCATGCGCAGAAAGCGCCAGTCGCTGCCCGTGGTGACCGCGCCGTGAACCGCGCGCTTCGGGAGCCCGCGCTGTTCGTTGAACACGGTCGCTGCGAGCATCTCGGCGATGCACTGGGGAATGCCCAGTCGGATGTTCTCGTTCTTGGCCTCGACGATCGCGAGCACCGGGGCCTCGATCTCCATCTGCGAGCTCGAAGCTGACATCAGGAAGTCGCAGAACCCGGTCAGTCCTCGCTCGGGATCGACGGTGAACTCCATGCCCGAGAAGAGGCTGAAGCGCCCCCCGAGCTGTCGCCGCACCTCCATGAGAATCGGCGCGATGATGAGCTCCGAGCGAGCCTTCTCCGTCGACATCGCGAGGGCGAGCGGTGCTCCCTCATCGAGCGACTGGCGGAGCAGGCCGCTGATCGGGAGAGGCTTCACCGCGCTATAGAGCTCACGGTTCTCGAGCACGCTGAGCTTGAATCGCCGCTTGAGCTCCTCGAGCGTGAACGCGTTGTACGGCATGCGCGCGACTGTGCCCGAGCGGCCCCCCGGCATCAACCGTGCGACCTCGCGCAGACGCGCTTCGAGATCAATCTCGTTCGCATGCGGTGAACGTCGAGCCGCGTACGCTGCCCGCTCCTCGGTATCTCCGCGCTCGAAACCCTGCTCGTTCCGATGGATGCGCCCCGGCGATCGCTCTACCCTCGCGCGCATGGCCGGTGATCCACGCCCGAAGCCGTCTCCGTTCCCTGGGATCTCATCGGACGTGCTCGACGCCTACCAGCGGGCGCCCTCGCACCTGGTCGCCGAGGTGATCGACGGGGAACTCTCGCTCATGCCTCGCCCGCGCCCCCGTCACGCGAGCGCTGCGACGAAGCTCATCGGCGCGCTCCGAGGATTTGGCGACCCCGAGGACGGCGATCCGGGCGGTTGGGTGATTCTCTTCGAGCCGGAGCTTCACCTCGGAGAGCGGCCCGACATCATCGACCCCGACCTCGCTGGGTGGCGGCGTGACCGTCTCCCGCACGAGCCCGAGGAGGCCGCGATCACGGTCGTGCCCGACTGGGTCTGCGAGATCCTCTCGGACGGCACCGAGGCGCTCGATCGCGGCAAGAAGCGCCGCGTGTACCGACGCGAGGGCGTCACGCACTACTGGATCTGTGACCCGCGCATCAAGACGCTCGAGGTCTATCGCCTCGTCAACGGTCGCTGGATCGAGGTCGACACGTACGAGGGAGACGTCGTCGTGCGCGCCGAGCCCTTCGACGCGATCGAGCTCGACCTCGCGCGCCTCTGGCGCTGGTGATCCGACACGACCTGCGTCCCCGCGCTCTGAGCGCTCAACCGTCTTTCTCGTCGCGCATCCCCGTGCGGCGCAGCGTGCGGAACACCGTGCCGCGGTCGACGCCCGCCCTGCGCGCGGCCTCGGCCACGTTGCCGCCCGTCTCCGCGAGGAGCCGCGCGAGGTAGCGGCGTTCGAAGCGCTCCGTGAGCTCGGTCTTCGCGGCCCGCAGCGGAAGCGCGTCGAGGCCCGAGAGCAGCGCGGAGTCACCGTCGGCGCCCTCTCCGCCCGCGCTCGCGTCGAAGCCCTCTCCGCCCTCGAAAGGCGGAGCTTCCTTCAGCACCACGTACTGCTCGAGGAAGTTCCTGAGCTCGCGCACGTTGCCGGGCCACGTGTGGCGCGAGAGCAGCTCCATGAGCTCCGCGTCGGCGTCGAGCGCGCCGGGCACACGCCGCTCGCGACGGATCCGCTCGATCATCGACGGCACGATGAGCGGGAGGTCCTCCATGCGCTCACGGAGCGGCGGCATCCGCACCTGGATCACCGCGAGGCGATAGTAGAGGTCCGCGCGAAACCTCCCCGCGTTCACCTCGCGACGGAGGTCTCGGTTCGTCGCTGCGATCACACGCACGTCGACCTTGCGCGACTTGCGTCCGCCGAGGCGACGGATCTCTCCCTCCCCGAGCGCGCGAAGGAGCTTCGGCTGCACCTCGAGCGGCATCTCACCGAGCTCGTCGAGAAAGATCGTCCCTCCGTCGGCGCGTTCGAAGGCACCTTCTTTCTCGCCCACCGCGCCCGTGAAGGCGCCGCGCTCGTGACCGAAGAGCTCGCTCTCGATCAGCGTCGGGGGAAGCCCTCCGCAGTCGACCACCTCCAGCGCTCGCCCCGCCCTCGACGAGGCCGCGTGGACGGCCCGCGCAGCGAGTTCCTTTCCCGTGCCCGACTCGCCGAGCACGAGCACCGGAACCGTCGTGGGCGCCGCGCGTTCGAGCGTCGCGTAGACCCGCCGCATCGCCGCCGAGGCCCCGAGGAGCGCGCCGAACGAGCGCTGCGTCGAGAGCGACACCTGCGTGCGACTGCCGTCGATGATGAGTCGCAGAACAGACTGCCCGATGCGCAGGTCCGTCGACGCGGCGGTGCGTGCTTCGCGCAGCGCGACGTGGCCGAAGAAGATCCCGTTGGTGCTCCCGAGGTCGCGCATCACGACGCCTTCGGGAGAGGCTTCGAACTCGATGTGATAGCGGCTCACGGTGGGGTCCGTGAGGCGCAGGGTCACGTCGTCGGCGGTGCCCACGGTGGCGCGCCCTTCGATCGCCTCGGCCCAGGTTCCCGCGTTGGGACCCGCGATCACCTCGATGCGAAAGCTCTCGATGGTGGAGTGAGCGTCCTTGAGCTTGACCGTCGCGCCGAGGAGGTTGTTCACGTCCGCGAATGTATCGCAGTCGCCGCGAAGGCGGGTGCGCGTCGACTCAGCTCGCGCCGGGCTCCACGGCCTTGCACCGGCGGCCCGCGATCTTCACGCCCCACGCGAGGAGCCTGGCCTTGTCTTCGCCGAACTCCCGCGGCGCGGGAACGACGCACGCGCGGCCGAGGAGGTACCCGTCGACGATGGACTTCGCGATCACCACGCCGAGCGGATCGCGCGCCCCGCGCCACACCCAGCGCACCCCCTGTTCGCCGAGGTCGAGCACGTACACCAGCGCGCCCGTCCAGCTACGCAGCAGGAACACCCGCTCGCCCTTCTCGACGGGCATCGTGACGATGCGCCACTTGTCTTCGGCGGCTTCGGGCTTGAAGCCCTCTCGCACGCGCGCGATCTCGTCGGGCGTCATGGGCCACGAGACCTTCTCCTTCACGTGCTCGTCGGGCAGCTTCGAAGGCAGCGCGTCGGCGTCGAGGGGACACCCCGCGGCGAACCACTCCGCGCCTCCGGGCTCGCGCACCATCGACATCATCGGCGTCGTCGCGGGCTCGACCCAGAGCACCCTGCGGCCGTTGGGCGAGAGGTCTCCGTCGCACCACACGAGGGGCTCCGCGAGGGCCGCGGGCGAGTTGGCCGAGGCCCCCGGCGGCAGCGATCGCGACACGCGCCACACGTAGAGCAGCCACAGGGTCGAAGCCCCCGCGAGCAGCGTCAGCACGTACGGCATGGCCGACGATTACACCCCTTCCGCGACGCGCTCCAGAAAGGCGCGCACGGCCTGGGTGGTGAGCTCGGGCTGCTCGATGGTGCTGAGGTGCCCGGCCTGGCGCACCACGTCGAGCGACGACCCGCGGATCCCATCGACGATGCGCTGCGCGCGGAACATCGGCGTCGCGCGGTCCTGATCGCCGACGAGCACCATCGTGGGCGCCGTGATCGACCGCAGCTCGGCGCTGAAGTCTCCACGCATCGCCACGGCCTGCACGGCCTGAAAGAGCCCCTCGCGGCGCCACCCCCTGATCGCGCTGAAGAAGCGCTCCACGGACTCGGGCGAGCGCGCCATGAAGCCGTCGGAGAACATCAGCGGCTTGATGCGCCCCTCGACGGAGACGGGCATTCCCACGGCCAGAAAGGCCCCCGCCATGGCCATGTACTGCGCGCGGTTGAAGGGCGACTCGGGCTCGGCGCTCGTGTCGAGGAGGCACAGGGCCGCGACGCGCTTCGGGTGAAACACCGCTGCACGCATGCCGAGCATTCCGCCCATCGAGAGGCCGACGATCGTCGCGCGCTGTACGTCTGCGTGGTCGAGCACGGCGGCGAGGTCGTCGCACGCGTCGTCGAGCGACCAGCCGCGCACCGAGGGAGACGAGAGACCGTGGCCGCGCGTGTCGAGGTTGAGCACGCGGTGGGTCGTCGCGAGCTCGCTCGCGAGGTGCGAGAACATCGTCCGGTCGCAGAGGAGCGAATGCGAGAGCAGCACCGCGGGCGCGTCTCGCGGACCGAGGTCGTCGTAGTGCAGCGTGACGGTGGGGCGTCGGAGCGTCGGCATCGTCGTCGGGGCGCCAAGATATCAGCGTCGGCGACGGAAATCGCCGACGGAATCCCGCGCGCGGAGGGTGTTGCTCGCTACCGGAGGATGGGCAGGCGCCGCGGGCCTTCGGTGGGCGCCACGCCGCCGTACTGGTCGAAGAGCTCGGTGGTGACCCTGTCGGCGAGGCGCTCCGCGATCTCGCGGAAAGCCCTGGCAGGCGCGCTCGTCGGCGCGGCCTGGACGATGGGCGTCCCGTTGTCGCCCCACTCGCGCACGAGCGAGTCGATGGGGATCTGACCGAGCAGCGGGGCCTTGGCGAACTCGGCGATGCGCGCGCCGCCGCCGCGGCCGAAGATCTCGTGACGCACCCCCGCGGAGTCGAGGAAGAAGCTCATGTTCTCGACCACCCCGAGGATGTTCACGTTCATCTTCTGGCACATGCTCACGGACTTGTAGACGTCCATGAGGGCCACGTCCTGCGGCGTCGTGACGATCACGGCGCCGGTGACCTTGAGCCTTTGAAACAGGGTCAGCGTGACGTCGCCGGTGCCCGGCGGAAGGTCGAGGATGAGGTAGTCGAGCTTGCCCCAGGTGACGTCCTTCAAGAACTGCTGGAGCGCGCCCTGGATCATCGGTCCGCGCCACACCACGGCCGTGCGCGGGTCATCGAGGAGGAAGCCGATCGACATGATCTTCATGCCGAAGCGCTCGAGGGGCTCGATGGCCTTGCCGTCGCGCGAGATGGGCCTGCCCATGATCCCCATCATCGTGGGGACGCTCGGGCCGTAGATGTCCGCGTCGAGGAGGCCCACGCGAGCGCCCGCGCGGTGCAGGGCCAGCGCGAGGTTGGCCGCCACGGTGCTCTTGCCCACGCCGCCTTTGCCCGACATCACGGGGATGACGTTGCGCACCTCGGGGCAGGGGTCGTCGCCCGCGACCTGACGCGTGCGCACCGCGCTGCCGGTCTGGATCTGGAGGTCTTTCACGCCGAGCGCCTCGGCCGCGGCGCGCACGTCGCCGAGGATCTTCTCGTTGGCCCCCGAGGCGGGCGAGAGGAGCTCGATCGTGAGCTTCGCCCCGTCGCCCTCGACGGTGAGGTCGCGCACGGCGTTGAGGTCCTTGAGGGACTTGTTCACGACGGGGTCGACGACCTTGGAGACGGCTTCGAGCAGGGCTTCGCGGGTGATTGTCATCGCCGCCGCCGTGTAAGGTGCTACGGCCGAGACGTCAAGGTGCGTGGTGATTGCCTCGCGCGGGGGAGCGCCGGTATACACGCGCGCCATGACGAAGAGCAGCGAGGCGACGCCGTACCGAGAGGTCCCCGAGGCGCCCCTGACGCCGAGGCCTGACGCGCGGCGCGTGGCGTCGATCGTGTACGTGGTGGCCGTGGTGGTCTACGCGATCTTCGCGGGCGATCGGCTCAAGACGCACTCGCCCGACAACCACTTCGCCTACCTCGCCGACGCGTACCTGCACGGGACCCTCTCGGTGCGCTGCGATCCGTCGGTGGTGCCCGCGGGCGAGACCTGCCCACCGGGCGGCGGCGGAAACGACTGGGCCCACTACAACGACCGCTGGTTCGTGGCGTTTCCGTCGTTCCCCGCGGTGGTCTACATGCCCTTCGTCGCGGCGCTCGGGCGAAACTTTCGCAACCGCATCGTCGACGTGCTCCTCGCGGGCCTCGCCCCGGCGCTGCTCTACCTCTTCCTCGAAAAGCTTTCAAAGAAAGGCATCTCCGTCCGCTCGTGGATGGAGAACGTCGCCCTCTCGGCCCTCTTCGCCTTCGGCACCGTCTATTTCTACACGTCGGTGCAGGGCTCCGTGTGGTTCTTCGCGCACGTCGTCGGCTGCGCGCTCGGCGCGGCGTACCTCCTCGCGGCCCTCGACTGCGAGCGCCCCCTCCTCGCGGGCGTGCTCCTCGGGCTGATGTTCCACACGCGCACCTCGATGCTCTTCGCCGCGATCTTCTTCGGCATGGAGGCGCTGCGCGTCCACCGAAAGCCCTCAGAAGAAGCCTCCGCGCGTGACGGTGAGCTCTCGCCCGCGACGCGCCTCTGGCGCTGGCTCGGCGGCGTCGACTGGCCCGCGGCGCTGCGCAAGATCGCGCTCTTCTCGCTCCCCGTGCTGGCCTTCATCGCGCTCTACATGGTGCTCAACAAGCGCCGCTTCGACTCGTGGACCGACCCGGGATACCGCTACCTCCAGATCCGCTGGCAGGCGCGCATCAACCGCTGGGGCCTCTTCAACTACCACTACCTCTCGCGCAACCTCGGCGTGGCGCTGGCCCTGCTGCCGTGGGCCACGCGCATCTCGCCCTTCGTGCAGATCTCTCGGCACGGACTCGCGCTGTGGTTCACCTCGCCGCACTACCTCGAGCTCGTGCGGCCCGCGCGGCAGCACGGCCTCGCGTGGTCCTTCGGCGTGACCGCCGCGGTGATCGCCGTCATCGACCTGCTCTATCAGAACTCGGGCTGGGTGCAGTTCGGCTACCGCTTCAGCAACGACTACGCGCTCTTTCTCGTGGCCCTCATCGCGCTCACGGGACGCAGGGTCGGCAAGACCTGGATCGCCGTGCTCCTCCTCGCCATCGGGATCAACGCCTTCGGCGCGGCGACCTTCGACCGGGCGAACAACATCTACCAGGGCGATAACGACTCGCAGGGCATGTTCCAGCCCGATTGACGTACGCGTCGCGGGCGCTACCGCTCGGCTCCGCGCGGGGGTAGTCTCGCAGGACCGATGCTCTCGGTCCTCCTCGATGTGCGACGCGCGCGGCAACGTCGCCTGACCCTGGTGGCCCTCGCGGCCTGCGCCCTCGCGCTGCCCTTCGCGGCGTGGATGGCGCCGCGCCTCGCGCCGGTGCTCGCGCCTGCCGACGTGTTCCCCGTGGTGCTCGGCGCGCTCGCCGTCGTGTCATCGACAGCAGCCGCCGCGTGGGCCGGACGCGAAGCACACTGGACCCTCGCCGACGACATCGCGTGGTCGACGGCACTCGCTTCCTTCGCCGTGCTCGGTGGCCTCGGCGCAGCGCCCGTCACACTCGGGATGCTCGTCTACGGAGCCGCGTCGATCCTCCTCGCGGTGCGCGTTCCGCCGACGAGGCTCGTGCTCGTGGCCGCGCTCAGCGCGCCGCTCACGCCCCTCGCGCGCCTCGCCTCGGGCGCGTCGGTGACGCTCGTTCAAGCGGCGATTCTCGTGAGCACGCTGGTGCTCCTCGCCCACGTGATGCTCGCTCGCGCGACGCACGCGCTGGCCTATGTGCTCGCCGAGCGAGAGACGCTTCTTGCTGAGCGAAGGGCCCTCGCGAGGCCCCGTGAGACCCCGCGCGAGCGTGCCCGCGAGGCCGAGGCGGCCACCGCGTCGTCGCCGTCGATCCGCGCTCCGAGGCTGCGGCTCAGCGCGCCTCCCGCGGCCGATCCGAAGACCGACGAGACCGCGCCGCGCGCGTCGACCGACGAGCACGGGTGGGACGGCCTCGCCGAGCGCGTTCGCAGCGCCGTGACCACGCTGTGCGAGCCCGTCGGCGTGCTGTCGAGCGTTCACGCCGAGGTGAAGGGGCTCTGTCCACCCAACAGCCGCATGCGGCAGAACGTGCTCAAGATCGCGCAGGAGGCCGCCAATCACGCGCTGCGAGACACGGCTCCGCGCTCCATCGCGATCACGCTCCGACGCGGCGACGGAGGGCTCCTGCTCGAAGTGCTCGACGACGGGAGCGAGGGTGAGGCCGTGCGCTCTCGTCGCGCGCTCCCTGCGCTTCGCGGACGCGTGGCGCCGCTCGGTGGGAGCGCAGAGCTTCGCCGCGCCGACGACGGTTGGGTCGTGCGCGTGAAGCTCCCCTGCGAGCAGCTCAACTGAGAATTCGCTACGGCCTGGTGCGCACGTCGACGGCGCGCGCGTGCGCCTCGAGCCCCTCGGCCCTCGCGAAGCGCGTGATCGCCGCCGCGTGCTTCGCGAGCGACGACGCGTCGTAACGAATCAGCGACGTGCGCACGGTGAAGTCGTACACGCCGAGCGGCGAGCTGAAGCGCACCGCGCCGCCCGTGGGCAGCACGTGCGAAGGACCCGCGAGGTAATCACCCGCGGCCTCGGGCGTGTGGTCTCCGATGAAGATCGCGCCCGCCGCGCCCACGCGATGCACCAGCGCTTCCGCGTCGCGGACCTGGAGCGACAGGTGCTCCGCCGCGATCACCGTCGCCACGCGCGCGGCCTCCGTGAGATCACCAGCCACGAAGGCGAAGCCGTGATCGCGCACCGACGCCTCCGCGATGGCCCTACGCGGCAGCGCTTCGAGCTGTCGCGACACCTCCGCGGCGACGGCCTCGGCCTGCGCGCGAGAGAGCGTCACCAGCAGCGGATACGCGAGCTCGTCGTGCTCGGCCTGCGAGAGAAGGTCCGCCGCCACCACGCGCGGATCGGCGCCGTCGTCGGCCACCACGAGGATCTCCGAGGGCCCTGCGATTCCGTCGATGGCGACGCGGCCGAAGACCAGGCGCTTCGCGCACGCGACGTAGATGTTCCCCGGGCCCACGACCTTGTCGACGCGGGGAACCGCGGCCGTCCCGTACGCCATCGCGGCGATGGCCTGCGCGCCGCCCATGTCGAACACGCGCGACACGCCCGAGAGCGCCGCCGCCGCGAGGAGATCGTCCGTGGGGCGCGGCGTCGCGAGGATGACCTCACCCACCCCCGCCACGCGCGCAGGGATCGCGGACATGAGCACGCTCGACGGGTAGCGGGCCTTTCCGCCGGGCGCGTAGACTCCGACGCGGGCCATCGGACGCACGCGCCACCCGAGCGAGACGCCGTCTCCGTCGACGTAGCGAAAGCTCTCGTCGCGCTGCTTGAGGTGAAACGATTCGATGCGACCGGCCGAGTCTCGCAGCACCCCGGCGAGCTCGGGGTCGGCGCGCTCGACCCTCGCGAGAGCCTCGTCGCAGGCCGCGCGGTCGAACGCGAAGCGCGCGGGAGCGCCTCCGTCGAAGCGTCGGGCGTAGTCCGCGAGGGCCTCGTCACCGCGGGTTTCGACCGCCGCGAGGATCTCTCGAACTGCGGGCTCGACGCGCGCGAGGTCGTCGTCTCCGCGGGTCTCGACGCGTCGGAGGAGGGAGTCGTACTCGGGGGTGTGGCGCTCGACCAGTCGCATGGCGGCCGCTTCTGTAACGCAACGGGAGCCGCATGAGAACGACGGAGGTTGTTGATCCGACGCCGCGCAAGCGGTACGTGATTCGTCCCCTGCCATGCCATTCAGACTTCACGACAGCCTGTCCGATGCGATGATCCCGCTGCCCGAGCGCACGCCCGGCGAGACCTCGGTGTACGTGTGCGGCCCGACCGTCTACGGGTACATCCACGTCGGCAACGGCCGCGGCCCCGTGGTCTTCGACGTGCTCGCGCGACACCTCGAAGCGCAGGGCCGCAAGGTCCGTTACGCCCGCAACTACACCGACGTCGACGACAAGATCATCGACACGGCGATCAAGGGCGGCGAAGACCCGCGCGCCGTCGCGGAGCGCTTCATCGCGGCCTACAAAGACGACGTCACGGCCCTCGGGTGCCGCGCGCCCACGATCGAGCCGCGCGTGTCGGAGACGATCCCCGAGATCATCGCGCTCATCGAGGCCCTCATCGCGAAGGGGTCAGCGTATGTCACGCCCGAAGGCGACGTGTACTACGACGTCGCGAGCTTCAAGGACTACGGCAAGCTCTCGAAGCGGCGCTTCGAAGCGCAGAGCGCCGAGCACGGCCGCGGACGCTCGGGCGAGGGCAAGCGCGCCGAGCACGACTTCGCCCTGTGGAAGTCGGCCAAAGCCCACGAGCCCGCGGGCGCGCGCTGGCCCTCTCCGTGGAGCGAGGGGCGCCCCGGGTGGCACATCGAGTGCTCCGCGATGACGCACGCGCACCTCGGCGACGGCTTCGACATCCACGGCGGCGGGCCTGATCTGAAGTTCCCCCACCACGAGAACGAGATCGCGCAGAGCGAGCCCGTGTACGGGGCGCCGATGGCCCGCGCGTGGATGCACCACGGGTTCATCGAGATGGACATCGAGCGCAACGCGAGCTTCAGCGACGAGGTGCTCGAGGTGCTCCGCGCCGACCCCGAGCTGCGCAAGATCTCGAAGAGCGACCGCACGAAGCTCGAAGCCCTCGAGGCCCGCGCGGCGGAGCTCACCCCCACGGAGAAATCCCTCGCGAAGATCTACGCGCGCAAGGTGGCCTTCGGAGAGTGGTTCCAGCTCCGCAAGCTCCGCGAGCGGCTCGACGGCGAGGCCATCAGGCTGTGGATCCTCGGGACGCACTACCGCTCGCCCCTCTCGTTCGACCTCGGGGAAGACCCCGACGGGACGCTGCGATTCCCCTCCATCGAGCAGGCCGAGAAGAGACTCGAATACTTCTACGACACGCGGCAGAAGCTCACGGCGAAGCTCGCCACGGCGAAGCCCACGACGCTCAAGACGTCGCAGTTCTTCGCGGACGCGATCAAGGCCTTCGACGCGGCCCTCGACGACGACCTCAACACCGCAGGCGCGCTCGACCCGATGAACCGCGTCTTCGCGCGGGTCAATGAGCTCTGCGACGCGAAGAAGACCAGCCGCGAGGAGCTCGAGCTCGCCCTCGACGCCGTGCGCCATGTGACGCGCGTCACGGGGGTGGCCGAGGGCGACCCCGACGCGTTCTTCGCGCGCATCACCGCGAGGAGGGTGAAGGTCCGAGGCATCAACCCCGCGGACATCGACGCCCTCGTGGCCGAGCGGACCGCGGCGCGAAATGGGAGAGACTTCGCAAGGGCCGACGCGATCCGCACGGAGCTCACCGCGCGCGGGATCGAACTGAGAGACGGCGCTTCGGCTACGGCGTGGCGCGCTGTATAGTCCGGCCGCCTCCGCACGCAACGGTCCCATGAAAGACAGCAGGGAAGCGCTGCCACGATGTCCACCGCGATGAAGCCCACGGCCGAAGGGAACTTCCAGAAGACCCCGCTCGCGAACGTGCTCCTGTACTCGCGCGAACGGAAGATGACGGGCTCTCTGGCCATCACGATCCAGCCCGACAGTCCCGAGCAGATGGCCTCGCTCGACGTCGCCGGCCTCTCGACGCTCGTGCTCGAGAACGGCGCCATCGTCGCCGCGCAGACGCCCTCGCACACCGACACCCTCTCGGGCGTGCTCTTCGACCTCGGGGCGATCTCCGAAGAGACCTACGGCAAGGTGCAGGAGGCCCTCACGAAGCCCAACAGCACCGACGAGGTCTCGACGCTGCTGCGCCTCCGCGCGACCGACATGGCCACCATCGAGAACGCCCTGCGCGAGCTCGGGCGGCGCAAGGTGCTCGGGCTCTTCGGCTTTCCGAAGGGCCACTACGCGTACTACTCGGGCGTCGACCTCCTCGGCGGATCAGACCGCCTGCGCGCCCCCGAAGACGTCTTCGCCATCGCGTGGCGGGCCTTCTCCGAGCACCCGCCCGACGAGGCCGCCGTCGCGGGCATCATCGGCAAGCTCGGCACGCGCGCCCTGAGGCTCCGCGACGGCAACGAGTTCGACCGCTTCGAATTCGGCGAGGAGCTCGGCCTCGCGCCCACGCAGCTCCGCACGGCTCCCTCCGCGCTCGATCAGCTCGAAGGGCTCGCCCCGGAGCCCGCGCGCGTCCGCAGCATGGTGTACCTCCTCGCGCTCACCAAGCAGGTCGAGGTCGCGCCCGTGCCCGTGGCCGCGCCGCCGGTGACCTCCGCCGTCGCCACGACGCCCGGCGTGGGAACGTCTCCCGCGAAGCCTCCGCCCATCCCGCACGCGGCGGCGCGACCGTCTGCGCCCGAGGCGCCGAAGCCTCCGCCCGTGCCCGTGGCGAGGCCCTCGTCGCCCGAGGTCGCCGCGATCCCCACGGTGCCTCCGCTCGCGACGCCGTCGCTCACGCCCGAGGCCCCCGACGCGACCGCGCACCCGAAATGGAAGGAGGCGCGCAACCACCTCACGCGCCTCGAGCACAAGAACTACTTCGAGATGCTCGACCTCGCCGACGGGGCCTCCATCGACGACGTGAAGACCGCGTTCCCCAAGATCGCGGCGGCGTGGCACCCCGATCGCGCGCCGATGCCCGAGCTCAGCTCGCTCTACGACCAGATCTTCTCGCACTACAACACCGCCTTCGCGACGCTCACCGACAAGAAGGCCCGCGCCGCGTACGAGGAGACCCTCCACGGCGGCGGAGGCACGCCCGCGGCGCAGAAGAAGGTCGCCGCGGTGCTCGACACGGTGCAAGACGTCCACCGCGCCGAGGTGGCCCTGCGCCGACGGGACCACGCCGAGGCCGAGAAGCTCCTGCGGCGCGTGCTCGCGGCCAGCGACGACGACATCACCTCGATGCTCCTGCTCGCGCAGGTGCTCCTCGAGACCGACCCCGTGCGCCACGCCGAGGAGGTCATCGCCCTCATGGCCAAGGTGGCGAACGCGACGGAGAACAACGACCGCGCGCGGCTCTACCTCGGCCTCGCGCTCAAGGCCAAGAACGACATCGCGCGGGCGAGGGCGTGCTTCAAGCAGGCGCTCGAGTACAACCCGAACAACATCGAAGCCTCGCGCGAGCTGCGGCTCATCGACATGCGCATCCAGCAGCGCCGCGAAGAGAAGGCCTCGCAGAACTCCCTCGGCGGGCTCTTCAACAAGCTCCTGAAGAAGTAGTCAGCGCGGCTGCGGCACGGGCACCCGCTCGCCGCGGAGCTCCGTCGCGACGGGCCACTCCGCGAAGCGCTCGCGCGTCACGGGCACGCACCCGTTTGAACGCATCGCCCCCCCGATGTCGGACTTGCCCGCGACGGCGAGGGTGAGCGACACGCCGCCGGGGTGCGCGAGCACGGCCTCCATCACGGCGACCTCGCGGCTCGCCCACACGATGCGCCGCGTGGGCGCCGTGTCGCCGTTGCGCGGGCAGTCGAAGAAGGCCGTCGGGTCGCCGTAGCGGTCGCGCAGCGCGCGGTAGTGGTCGACGAGGCGCGTCGGGTCCGCGAGGCGCGAGAGGAACTGCACCTGCGCCACGCGGTCGAGGCGCGTCGCGATGAGGTACGCGACCACCGCGCCGTTGCCGAGGGCCTCTTGATAGAGCGTCTGACCGGGAGGCGCGCCGCGGCCCTGCACCGCGCTCGGGCGCAGCCGCGTGAGCTCCGCGCGCGAGAGGCCGATGTACACCCCGCGCACGTCGTCGGGCATGAGCGACGCAGACTCGCGCTGCATGAGCCGCAGCCGCTCGACGGCCACGTCGCGAGGGACCTCGCGGGCGCGCTCCTCGGCGCTGCGCACGGGCATGTTCGCGGGCGGATCGACGGGGGCTCCACGCGCGAGGAGCCACACGACGAGCGCGACGGCGGCGAGCGCGGCCACGGCGACGAGCGCGCGCTTCAGCATCGGTCTAGCGGAGCCGCCCCGCGACGGTGAGCCCGATGCCGCCCGCGTCGGTGCCGTACGGAGACATCGTGGGATAGAGCCATTGAAACAGCACGTCGGCGCTCGGCGAGAGCCTGATCGCGGCTTGAACCCCGAACGGGACGCGCGGGTCGCTCACGTCGGAGGCGCCCACGTTGGCCGCGTAGAGGCCCGTCACGGCCCCCAGCGCCACCGACGCTCCGAGCTGGAACATCACCCGCACGGGGATGTTCATCACGTGCCGCACCTGCGCCGTGCTGCTCAGCATGAACTGCCAGAAGAGGCCCGTCTCGATGCGCATGTGCGCCGCCGGGAGGGTGATGAGCACGGGCACGCCCAGGCCGATCGACCACACGGTCTGCGACGCGATCGGGAGCACCGTCGTGAGCTCGACGCCGACGTGCGCGACGCGCTCCGACGGCTCCAAGATCCCGTAGCGGAGGCGGAGGTAGGGGTTGCTGAGGATGCGCGTGCCGACCTGAAAGACCTCCTCGCGGTCGACGCGCGCGTAGCGGTCGGGCGCGAGCCGCTCGCCGCCGTCGGGGATGCGGAGCCCCGTGCCGCCCGTGAGCTCAAACGAGCGCCCGAGGCCCACCTGCATGTCGAGGTGCATCCCCACGCCGAAGGCGCTCGTGGGGCTGATCGAAGCGCCCGTCGCGGTCGAGCCCGCGAGGCCGATCCCGATGCGTCCGATGAGCTGGCCCGCCGGCAGCGTGAGCGGCCTGCGGGTGTACTCCGGGAGGCTCCGCGGAGAGGTCTGCGCGCGCGCCGCCGCGGTCGACAGCGCGAGCGCGAGGGCGAGAGCTGCGGTGCTGAGGGCGGGGCGCACGCGAGGGCTCATCACACCGTCATGATGTCTTTCTCTTTGTGGGCCACGATCTCGTCGACGGTCTTCACCGCGTGGAGGATGTGGTCTTCGAGCTTCTTGAGCGCGGCGTCGCCGTCGTCCTCCGAGGCGTCTCCGCCCTTCACGATCTCGTCGATCATGTCCTTGGCCTCCTTGCGGGCGTGGCGGATGGCGATCTTGGTCTCTTCGCCGTGCTTCTTGGCCTGCTTGGCGATCTCCTTGCGGCGCTCCTCGGTGAGGGGCGCCAGGGGGATGCGGAGGATGTCTCCCTCGACCTGCGGGTTGAGGTTGAGGTTGGCCTCGCGAATGGCCTTCTCGACGGCCTTCGACTGCCCGCGCTCCCAGACCTTGATCTGGATGAGCCTGGGCTCGGGCACCGACACCGTGGCCATGTTCGCGATGGGCGTCGGCGTGCCGTAGTAGTCGACGCGCACGCCGTCGAGCATCGACGGGTTGGCGCGTCCGGTGCGGAGCCGCGAGAGCTCGCGCTTGAGTGCGTCGTGTGCCTTTGCGGTCGCGGCGTGAAGCTCCGCGAGGATCTCTTCGAGCATGGCGGCGATGTCTCCTGTGATGGGCTTTTGGTGGCGTCGACGGGCGGCGTTACTGCGGCGTGACCTCGGTCTCGAGGGTGTACGTGCCGCTGTTGTTCTGGCCGAAGCCGTCGACGAAGACCGTGTACTGACCCGCGGGGAGCACCGTCTCGATGAGCGAGTGCTGCGGGTCCGTCGAGTCGTCGTTGCAGGCGCGCTCGCTCGTCTGGAGCGTGCACTGCTGTCGGATGTAGAGCGCGCCGTCGAACTGCGCGCTCAGCGTGAGGCGCACGCGGGAGCGGCGCGTGAGGTTGAGGCGGTAGAGGTTCTCGGGGCTGCGCGCGCCGCCGGCGCACGTGGCCTGAAAGCGGTCGGTGCCGCCCGCGGTGGTGCCGTTGACCGTGCGACCCGACGCGAGGAGCGGCGCGGCCCTGCACGCGCGCTCGGCGGCCTGCGGGTCCTCGACGCTGGAGTTGAGGCGGAAGCGCCCGAAGCGCCGCGCCGCCGCGCTGTCGACGACGACGAAGTACGTGCCCGCGTCGAGGGTCTGGTCGTACGCCTGCGCGTTGCCCACGTTGCCCGCGCGGCACGTCGCCTGCGCGATCTGCGCGCAGTTGCGCGTGACCGTGATGGTGCCCTGGTTGTTGAGGTCCGACTGCTCGAACCAGAGCTTCACGCGCGAGCGGCTCGGGAGCGTGAGGCGGTAGACCACGTCGTAGCCCTCGGCCACCGCGCACGGAGAGAGGATGTCGTCGTGGGCCTGGAAGGTGTTCCCCTCGACGGGCGTGCCCGGCGTGAGGGGCACCGCGTCGGCGCAGGTGTCGCCCGGCGTGGAGCCGCCCGCGAGCGGCGCGAGGTCGGCCTCGATGGTGTAGTTGCCCGTGGCGTTGGGGCGGTACGAGTCGCTGTAGACGTAGTAGGTGCCCGCGGGCACGACGGCGTTGATGCGCGCGTGCTGCGTGTCCTCCGCGTCGTCGTTGCACTCGACCTCGGTGTTCGCGTCGCCGCACGCGCGGCGGAAGTAGATCACCCCGTCGAAGTCGCTCTCCTCGTGGAGCTGGAGCCGCGACTCCTGCGGCACCTCGAGGCGGTACGCGCGGTCCGGTCCGCGCGCGTTGTTGCCGCAGCGGGCCGTGAAGATGTTGAAGTCCTGCGCCGAGAGCTGGCCCGTGACGGGCGTGTTGGGCGCGAGCGCGGCGGCGTTCTGGCACACCTCCGCGGCCGAGGGGACGTCCTGCGCGGTGACCGTGAGCGAGTAGCTCCCGCGGGCCGCGCCGAAGCCGTCGGCGAAGATGAAGTACTGCCCCGGGTCGAGCGCCATCGAGACGCGCGAGTGGCTCGTGTCGCCCTCGTCGTCGTTGCACGCGACCTCGGCGCCGTCGTCCTCGCAGCTCCCCTGACGGACGTAGAGCGCGCCGTCGAAGTTGCCGCTGGTCTCCATCGCGACGGTGACCTGCTGCCTGCGCTCGAGCGAGCGCGCGTAGACCACTTCGGGGGCCGTCCCGCGCGGCGCGGCCTCGTCTCCGTCGGGCTGGTTCTCTCCGTGGAGGCAGCGCCCCGTGAAGCGCGCGGGGTGCTCCGCCGTGTTGCCCGTCACGGTCTGTCCGGGCTGGATGGCGATGGGCGCCGCGCAGGTCCCTTCGACGACCTCGCTCGCGCCGCCGCCTGCGGCGCCCGTGGCGGTGCCGCCCTGCCAGGTGCCCACGAGGTACGAGCCGCTGCCCGCGGCCATGCGCAGCGAGAGCACGTAGCGCCCGCGCGTGCGGGGGCAGTAGTGAAACGCCGCGTGGGCGTCGTGCGTGGCGTCGCCGCCGAGGCGCTGGCTGTTGCCGTCGAGGAGGCTCACGTCGACGTCGCGCGCGCCGTCGCCGCCGAACGCGACGAAGGTGTAGCAGCGGGCCTCGAGCTCCATCGGGAGGTTCACCGCGGCGCCCTCGCCGAGGGAGCCTTCAGAGATGTGCCCGAGCTGGTTGAGCCCGAGGGTCACCATGGTGTTGTGAACGGCGGTGAAGCGCCCCTGCACGCCACCCGACGAGGTGCAGGCTCCGACGCCCGCGAGACAGAGGGCCCACGCGAGGGCCGACGCTGAATACTTCACCGAACGCTCTCACCTTCTGTCGCCGCGAGACGCGACGACGCTCAACCCGAAGCCACCGCCCTTATACTCCCGATCACAGGAACTTTCGGAACAGATACCACCCCCACGCGCGCACCTTGTCGGCCCACGGGCGCCGCGTCCATGTGGCAGGGTCGACCTCCTCACAATCCCCGAGGTCACGCTCCAGCGAGGCCGCCACTGACCGCACGAAGCCCTGCTCCGTCGTGGCCATGTTGGCCTCGAGGTTGACCCTCCACGAGAGCGAGTCGAGGTTGTAGCTCCCGGTGGTGACCCAGTCGTCGACGAGCGCGGTCTTCGCGTGGAGCACCCGCCCGAGATACTCGTGCACGTGCACCCCGGCCTTCATGAGCCGGGTGTAGAGGTGCCGCGCGGCCCACGTCACCACGGGCACGTCGCTCACCCGCGGGAGGATCACCCGCACCTCGACGCCCCTCCGCGCGGCCTGTTCGAGGGCCCTGCACGTCGCGATGTCGGGGATGAAATACGAGTTGGCGATGACGATCCTGCGCTCGGCCCCTCGGATGCGCTGGAGGTACACGCGACGGATGACCCTGCGCGCGCCCCACGCGTCGTGGCCGAGCACGGTCACGTCTGGGCTCGCCGCGAGGGCCAGGCCCGAGGCCTTTCTCGCGGCCTGCAGCCGACCCCAGTTCGACGCGGGCGTGACGTCCGCCGGGCGGTCTCCGCTCTGCCTGCACCAGGTGTCGTAGAAGAGCCCGCGGAGGCGTTGCGCGCCCGTGCCCTCGACGCGCGCGACGTCGTCTCGCCAGCCGCCTCCGCCCTCCTCGGCGGCGGCCCACGGGGCGCCGATGTTGAGCCCGCCGATGAAGGCCACGCGGCTGTCGATCACGACGATCTTCCGGTGGTCTCTCTGAGAGACCCAGCCGAAGCGAAAGCGCCTGCGCCACGGGGCGATGGGGTTGTACTCGATGACCCGTCCGCCCGCGGCGATGAGCTCGTCGAAGCGCCCGCGGTCAGACCCGATGGAGCCGATGGAGTCGTAGCTCACGCGCACCGCGACGCCCGCGCGGGCCCGCTCGACGAGCGCCGCGATGAAGCGGCGGGCGATGGGGGAGCCGTCGAACCAGTACATCTCGACGAGCACCTCGTGGCGCGCCGAGGCCACCGCGTCGAGCATCGCGGGAAAGGCTTCGACGCCGTCGCGGAGGAGGGCGACGCGATCGGCCGCGGGCGCGTCCATGGGGGTGCTCCGATCAGTCTCTCGGGAGGACCCAGATGTCGCCGTGGAGCGAGGCGCCGCCGTCGATGTAGAGGGTCGCGCCGGTGACGTAATCCGCGGCGTCGGAGGCGAGGTACGTGGCCGCGTGGGCGACCTCGTTCACGGTGCCGAGTCGCCCCGCGGGGGTCTCCTTCTCGGCCTTCGCGAGGAGCTCGGGCGGATACCGCTCGGTGCCCGTCGAGCGGATGGTCCCCGGCGCGATGGCGTTGACGCGGATGTTGAACGTCGACCACTCGACGGCGAGCGTGCGCGTGAGGTTCTCGACGCCGGCCCTCGCCGCGCCCGTGTGCGCCATGCCGGGAAAGCCCCTGAACACGTTGGCGATGATGTTCACGATGGCGCCGCGCTTCTGCGGGATCATCGCGGCGTTGGCGACCGCGTGCGTGACGTTGAAGGTCCCGAGGAGGTTGTTGCGCACCACGGCTTCGAAGCCCTTGGGCGAGATGAACTGCGCGGGCGAGGGGAACTGCCCCCCCGCGTTGTTCACCAGCACGTCGACGGAGCCCCACCGATCGAGCACCTGCCGCACGAACGCGTCGATGACCTCGGGGTTGCGAATGTCGACCGAGGCCGCGATGGCCTCTCCCCCGCCGCGCGCGTTGATGGCCTCGGCGGCCTCGGCGACGGGCTCCAGACGCCTGCCGCAGAGGGCGACGCGCGCGCCGAGCGAGGCGTACTGCTCGGCCACTGCGCGGCCGATGCCGGTGCCGCCTCCGGTGATGAAGGCGACGCGGCCCGCGAGGAGCCCGGGGCGAAACGGCGAGGTCTCGTGGTCGATCGTGGTCATGGGCGCTGTGCCCAAGGCGTTACCCCGAACCCCCCGGCGCTGACAATGCCAGAACGGATGACGCTTTCTTGCCTCCCTCGGGGCCACTCTGCGAATCGTCGTCGGCGCCACCCATGACCCACGTACGCACCGGCCTCGAAAGGCTCCTCGACGACGACCAGGCGATGGTGCGGGGGCGTCGCATCGGCGTCGTCGCGCATCCCGCGAGCGTGACCTCGACGCTCCGTCACGCGGTCGACGCGCTCCGCGACGCGGGCGCCGACGTGTGCGCCCTCTTCGGCCCCGAGCACGGCATCGGCGGCGAGGCGCAAGACATGGAAGGCGTCACCGACGGAGACACCACGGGCCGCGCGGGCGAGGTCCCCACGCGCTCGCTCTACGGCGCGACCTTCGAGTCTCTCTCTCCGCGCCCCGAGTGGCTCGACGGCCTCGACGCCGTCGTGGTCGACCTTCAAGACGTCGGCTCGCGCTACTACACCTTCGTGTGGACGGCCCTTCTCGTGGCCCGCGCGTGCGCGGCGAAGGGCATCGAAGTGATCGTGTGCGACAGGCCCAACCCCCTCGGTGGAGTCATCACCGAGGGCGCGCCGCAGCTCGCCGCGGAGCGATCCTTCGTGGGACTTCGAAGCGTCCCCGTTCGGCACGCGCTCACGGTGGGCGAGCTCGCGCGAGACGCGGCCCGCGACGAGGGACTCACCAACGTCACCGTGATCGAGATGGAGGGCTGGCGCCGCGCGATGCGATGGCGCGACACGGGTCTCCCGTGGGTGCTCCCTTCGCCCAACATGCCCACCGACGAGACCGCGACGGTGTACCCGGGCGGGTGCCTCCTCGAAGGCACCAACCTCTCCGAAGGCCGCGGAACGACGCGTCCCTTCGAGCTCCTCGGGGCGCCGTGGGTCGACGCGCTCGCGCTCGCGAAGGCCCTTCGAGAGCACGCGCACGAGGGCTGCCACCCCCGCGTGACGACCTTCCGCCCGATGTTCCAGAAGCACGCTGGCGCGACCTGTCGTGGCGTTCAGGTGCACGTCACCGACGCGTCTTTGTTCGCGCCCTACCGCGCGTACCTCGCGCTCATCGCCGCCGCGCGCCGCATGGAGGGCTTCCGCTGGCGCACGGAGAAATACGAGTTCGTCGACGACCGACCCGCGATCGATCTGCTCACGGGCGACGGAGACGTGCGGCGCGCGATCGACGCGGGCGCCGACTTCGACGACGTGATGCGCATCGGCGAAGACCGGATGAAGGCGTGGCGAGAGACCGAGCGCGAACGCTGGATCTACACGCGCTGAGCGGGCCTCGCGCGAACGAGCTCGGAGATCATCACGCCCGCGGCGACGGCCACGTTGAGCGACTCCACCGCGCCGCTGCCGGGGATCGCCACGATGGCGTCGCACTGGGCGCGCACGCGGTCTGACATGCCCTCGCGCTCGTGGCCGAGCACGAGCACCGCCGGGCGTTCGAAGCCGTAGCCCACGACGCTCACCTTCGAAGCGCCGTCGGCGCCGATCACGCGAATCCCCTTGGAACGAAGCCTCGCGAGGGTGTCCGCGAGGTCCGTGGTGCGGGCGCACGCGAGGTGCTCGACGCCGCCCTCGGCCACGCGCACGGCGTCGGGCGGGAGCGCGGGGTGCGGGGCGGGCGAGCCGAGGAGGGCCGCGTCGACGCCGAAGAACGCCGCGCTCCGGAGGATCGCGCCGATGTTGTAGGGGTTGCGCACGCGGTCGAGGGCCACGGCCACGCCGCGACGCTGCGTGAGGAGCTCGCCGAGCGAGGCCGCGGGCGTCCATTTGCGAGCGTGTGCGGTGACGCAGAGGCCCTCGTGGTGCGACGAGTCGGCGACGCGGTCGAGGCGCGGCGGAGGGAGCTCCTCGCAGAGAATCTTTCGCGACGCGCACCAGCGCAGGAGCTCGCCGAGCTCGGCGCGCGCGTCGGCGTCGTAGGCGACGCGGGTGATGTCATCGCGACGGCGGGCGAAGACGGCGAGGCCGGCGCGCAGGCCGAAGACGACCTCGGAGGGCTCGCGCGCGGGGCTCTCGTCGCGGGGTTGGGGGGCGTGGCGGCGGGGGTTCAAAGGGCGACGTTTCTAACACGTCGCACGCGCGTTGCGCTCAGGCCGCGTTGGCCTCGGGCGAGTTGCGCTCTCGGAGGAGGTTCGGGTCGAGGTGGGCCTTGCGCGCGAGGAGGTCGATGCAGCGCTCGAGGGCGCGGGTCACCTGCGCGTCGTCGAAGGCGAGGGCGGCGCCGCTCGGCGGGTGGTTGGTGCACACGGCGTAGGCTTCGACGTCGACGCACGACACGCGATATGGGCCGCACGCGGCGCGGACGGCGCGGTCGAGGGTCGCCTGCGCGATGGAGGCATAGGCGCCGCTGTCGCCGACGAAGCGCGCGCGGAGGGCGGTGAGGCGTCCGTCGGAGTCGCAGCCCATCTCGTACTCGACGTCGACGGGGTTGGTCGCGGGGCGCATGCGCGAGGCGTACGCGCGGTCGAGCGTGAGGCTCACGGGGCGACGCGTGACGCGCGCGAGGAGGGCGGCGTGCTCGTGCACCGAGAGGCCGTGGTCGCGGAGCGCGGGCGCGTTGTCGGGGGCCACGAGGCGCACGGCGAAATCAGGCAGCGCGAGAAAGCGCGCCACGTCGGCGCGGGCCTCGTCGAGGGCGTCGTGAGAGACGATCTCCATGCGGTTGAGCGAGGGCACCGCGAGGGCGGCCACCGGAGGCGGCGACGAGAGCCCCTCGGAGCGCCACGCGTCGCGCACGACGAAGGCGCTCATCGCGAGCGCGGAGGCGACGTTGCCGCGCGTGAGCACCGAGCGCGCGAGGAGGTTCGAATGCATGGGGTTCACGCGGGGCGCCCCGTTGGCGAGCGCGTCGTGCGTGGCGAGCACGGGCGTGAGGGGTTCGCAGGTCACCTCGACGAGCGAGGCCGCGCGCCACGCGTCCGCCTCGCTCTCGGCGGCGATGAGCGCGAGCGCGTCGGCGTCGCAGCGCACCTCCTCGCCGACCTTCACAAGTCCGGGCCTGTCTCGCTCGATCACGCCGTGCCAGCGCTCACCGGGGACGTCATTCGCGAGCGCCACCGCGACGACGCCAGGCGCCGCGCTCGCGCGAGACGCGTCGATGCGCAGCACGCGACCCCGCGCGCAGGGCGAGAAGACGATCGCGCCGTGGAGCACGGTCCCCGCACCCGACGACGCCCCGCGCGTCAACTCGAACGGGATTGGCAGGGTGAGCATCATGACCTTTCATGTTTGCAAGAAGACCTCCACCCCATGATTGAAGAGATTCTCATCGAGTTCTGTGCACCGGATGCATGAGAGCGCACACAGAAACGCGCACGCGGATGTGGCCAAGCGCCACAAATCCCTTGACGAGCGATGAACCATCACGCGCATTGACGGATTGTGGGTGTAGGTGTAATCCCCACCTCGCCATGAATACCTCTTCGAAGAACCGTCGCGTGTGGTGTTCGTTGTTGGTGCTTTCGCTGGCGTCGTGCGCGCCCGAGGAGGACGCGACGAACCCCGAAGACGAGTGGGGCGCCGACCAGATCGTGGGGTCGAACTCCGTGGGTCGTCGCATGGCGGTCGACGGCCTCGTGTATGTGCCCACGACGGCGACGCAGGCCGCGATCGTGTCGGCGGTGACCTCGCAGATGCGCGTGCTCTTCGGCGCCGCGAGGACGAGCGACATCGGCTTGTCGGAGCGTCAACCCGTCATCAACACGGCGTCGTTCCGCGTCGACACGGTGACGGTGGTCGACCCCGCGCGGCCCGCGGCGACGCGCACGCTCAAGCGGGTCCGGTACACGTACCGCACGCGCGCCGTGGTGCCTCGCACGCTCGAGAACACGAGCACCGTGCCGACGGCGACGCTCTTTCCGACGACGTACGCGACGCGCTCGGCGGAGATCATCTCGCGCTGTCACGACGCGGATGCTCAGAGCGTCTCGGCGGGGTCGATCTGGTATCACTTTCACCCCTCGCTCTCGTCGTGCGCGCAGGCCATCGAGGCCGAGCGCGCGCGCATCGAGGCCGACCGCAGGACGCTCTCGACGCCCGATCGGCAGATCACCGAGAGCGAGGCGTCGCGGCTCTACCTCCCGGTGGTGATGGTTTTCTCGGCGCTCGAGGGCAACGCGACGGCGTCGCCCGAGTACCACCGGCTCTACGAAGACGACCGCTTCGTGGCGTACTCGTACTTCGGCCTCGACCGCGAGGACGACCCCTACGACTACGGCGGCAAGAACTACTTCACGTGGCTCCGCACGGTGACCCGCGCGATGCCCTCGCTGCGCCTCTCGGTGCCCGACGGCACCGATCTCATGCGCGTGCAGTGGAACGGCCGCGCCGTCTCGAACGTCACCTTCGACCGCGTCGCGGGTTGGGTGCTCGACGACGCGAACTACCCCGCGGAGGTCACCGACCGCAGGGCCTTCCGCCTCCAGGTGTTGCGTCAGTGGCGCAACCACTACGTGCACCTCACGATGAGCGCCCGCGTCACCACGCAGGGCCGCGCGCGCACCGTGCCCGTCGAGCTCCGCACCTGGTACGGCGACGAGGAGGTCGACCAGGCCGCCGCCGTCCGGCGCTACACCGCGGCCTTCCGCGACGCCGACGTGTTCCAGTACACGGGGCACTCGCACCTGGGCTTCGGCCCGCTCGACCCGCAGAACTACGCGGCGGCGGTCTTCCCCAACCGATACCAGCTCATGATGGTGAACAGCTGCGTGTCGTTCAACTACTACAACCAGTTCTTCAGGCTGCACCCCGGCGGCACCGCGAACCTCGACACCATCACCAACGGCATCGAGGTCTACCTCGAAGGCGCGGGGCTCTCGTCCGCGCGCTTCGTCCTCGCGCTGCTCGACGGTCGCTTCAAGAACTACCGCGCCATCCTCACCGACATGCGCGTCGACCTTCCGTGGGAGACCGCGCACGACCCCAACCGCGTCGCCGACGGAGAGCTCGACAACCAGTTCTCGACGGCGCGCTTCCCCATGTCGATCACCGCCCTCTGAGCGCTCAGCGCCGCGTGGCCTGCGCCTGCAGCGCGCTCAAGATCGGGAGCTCGATGCGCACCGCGCGGCTCCAGTCGAGGCCCCCGTCATCGGTCGCGTACTCGAGGCGCTCGAAGCGCTGAGGCCGCGCGCCGCTGGTCATGTGCGCGACGCCCACGCGGCCGTCGAGCTCCGTCACGCCCGCAAGGCTCCCCACGATCACGTCGTCGTGGAGGGCCCACCAGCGACCCTCGATGCGACGCAGCTCAAGGGGGACGCTCGCGCGGTCCCAGGTGTAGAGCTGGCGGTTGGGCATGACGTCGACGTTCGACCCGTCGGGGCGCATCCCCCACGCGCCGAAGTTCGAACCGCGGAACACGAACGCGATCGTGCGCTCGGGCGTGACGCCCGCGAGGAGGCCGCCCTCGTCCTGGTCGCGCACCCTGACCCTGACGGCGGTGGGGCTCACTGCGTCGGGGCCTACGAAGCGAGCGTGCGGGGCCATCCCCACGACGCGCTCGGGGTCGGGGCCGGGAAAGGGAACCCGCGTCCACGAGGGGTTTCGAAGCGGCACGAGGGCGTACGCGGCGCCTCGCGAGGCCACCACCCACCGCGTCGCGCGCGAGGGGTTGAAGCGGTTCGCGCAGCTCCTCCCGTCGGCGATCATGGCCGGCGCGTACATGGGCTCGATGCGACGCAACAGGTCGTCGACGGCGCCCGCGTAGCAGCCCTCGACGCGAGGGAGCGCGCGCGCCACGCCGCCGAAGCTGTCGGTCACGAGGGTCAGCGCGGGGGCGCGCGCCTCGAGGTGTCGCGCGACGGCCGGAGCGCTCGTCGCGAGCTGGCTCACGCAGAAGAGCGCGAGCGCGAGCTCGGGGATCGGCCGCTTCAGCCGCGCGATGAGGGGCCCCAGCGTCCACGCGGCCACAAGCAGGAACGCGAGCGAGGTGAAATAGAAGTAGTACGTCGAGACGCCGAGGTAGGCCGCGAGGCCGCGCGGGCCCGTGCGCCCCCACGTGAAGAGCGCCGCGATGGTCACCGCGAAGCCCGCCACGCCGAGCACCGCGAGGTCGTCGCGCGCCGCTCGGTCACGCCGCAGCGCGCGCGCGGCCGAGCCCACGCCCGCGATCACGAGCGCCCACGCCCCGACGCCCGCGGCGCGGAAGAGACCCACCGGGATGCGCGAGAAATCCCACTCGAGGCGGTGCCACGGCGTCGCGAGCGTGAGGTCGACGGCCGAGGGCGCGAGCCAGCCCACGGCGCTCACGCCCCACAGGTCCGCGAGCATCCCCGGCAGCGAGAGCGCGAAGCCCCGCGGCCGCGCGGGAAAGGGGTCCGCGGTGTTCACCGTGCGATGGATGAGCCCCAGGTCGACCGCGTCGACGAGCGCGAAGACCGCGAGCGGGGCCGCGCCGATCCACAGGAGGCGCCGGTCTCTGCGCGCGACGCCGAGCGCGAGGACCGCCGCGCACGCGCCCGCCGTGGGCTCGTAGCTCATGAGCCCGAGCGTGAGCGCGGCCCCCGCGACGTACCCCGACACGCGCGACGCGCGCACCGCGCACGAGAGCCCGACGAGGACCATCAAGACCGCGAAGAGGTACCCGTGGATCGAGCGCCAGAGCACCATCTCGACGCCCGTGTACTGCACCGCGAAGGTGAGCCCCAGGAGCCCCGCCGCGATCGGGGGGAGGCGCTTTCGAAGCAGCTCGATGAGCGCCACGGAGACGCCGAAGTGCATCGCGAGGCCGAGGAGGCCCCGCGCGAAGAGCCCGTCGAACGACGGCATCGCGGCGGTCGCGCCGAGGAGCAGCTCGGTGACGGGGCGAAAGAGCGTGCGGCTCTCGCCGCTGAGGAGGCGCGTGCGGCTGAACGACGCGACGTGCGCGAGCCACGCCCAGCCCGGCGCGACGAAGTCACGCTCGCGTCGGTAGGCGATCTCGTCGCCGCGGGGGACGTCGGCGATCCCGTCGCGGTAGATCCACACGATGACCGCGAAGAGAAGAGCGTAGAGGAGCAGCTCCGTGCGTCGTCGGGGCGCCATCGTAGGGGCCGCGAGGGTGCCATAGGGGACGTAGGGCACCGAATAGAATCCGCGTCGCGCCAGCCGAGGGCTCCGCGCGAGCTCAGGGGCGGCGGAGCACGGTCCCGTTGCCGAAGACCACGGCGGTCGCGTGACCGTTCGAAGCCGCGGCCGCGACGGGGGTGATGTCGTGCGGCCACGAGGTCGCGATCACGTCGGCCTCGCCGCTGTGCCGCACCGCGCGGAGCGTGCCGTCGACGAGCTCGATGCGCAGGTCGTCGGCGATCACCGGGACGTCATCGTCGTCTTCTTCATCGTCGTCGGAGCGGGGATCGGCGGCGGTCCACCGCGCGCCGTCGACGCTCTCGAGCACGCGCGGAGACGCGCCGCAGAGCAGCGCGCGGAGCGAGGCGCCGCGCGCGATCACGCGCTTGACCCGCGGGCCGAGCACGGGGCGCCACGAGCGACCCGCGTTGACCGTGAGCATCACCGTCGCCCCGCAGCCCGAGCCCGAGTCGTTCGAGGGGCGCAGGCCGATCCAGCGGCGACGCGCGAGCACCGCCACGAGCTCCCAGGGGAGCGGAGACGCGGTCCAGTGCTCGCCGCTGTCGTCGGTCCACCAGAGCGCGGTGCCCGCGAGCCAGTACGACTGGGGTGTGAGCACGGCCCCGCGGATGCCGAGGTTCGCGCTCCCCGGCGCGACCGTGACGATCTCCCACTGCCGCCCCGCGTCGGTGCTCCGCGCGACGCCTCCGCCGACGCCCAGCAGAAACTCTCCGTGCATCGGGAGCGTGCGACCGCCGACGGGAGAGTTCGCCCGTCGCCAGCGCCGCCCGAGGTCGCTCGTGGCCCAGCTCTGCCCCTGCACCTCGCAGAACACGCCCTGACCTGAGAGGGGCGAGCACCCGCTCGACGGGACGACGTCATCGCCCGGCGTCACCTCGTTCGGCGTGCGCGCCACGGCGGGGAGCCGCACGAGGGTCTCCCACCGCTCTCCGCGGTCGCGGCTGAACGCGGTCACGAGCGGCACCGCGCCGCCGCGCTCGAGGGCCACGGCGTCGTGACCGATGCAGCGAAAGGTCATCCCGAGCTCGCGGAGCCGCGGCGGGATGTTCATCCTCGCCCAGGTGAGCCCGCCGTCCTGGCTTCGCAGCGCGAGCGGGGCGCGGCCCCTCGGTGACGGAACCACCGTGAAGAGCGCGTCGCCGCACGACACCGCGGTGAAGTCTCCGTCGACGCCGCGGGTGTGCACCGCGATGTGCTCCACGCGCCCCTGGCCGACCTCGGGCGGGCGCTCGTGGCGGCTCCAGTCGCTCGTCCCGTTGTCGGTGACCCACCACACGGCGGTGGCGTCGTCGCGCCCCACCCACGCTTCCTCCGAACGCACGACGATGCGCCCGCCCTCGACCGCCGCGAGGATCGGCGCGTCGAGGTCGGTGAGCACCGGCTGCCACCGACGTCCGCCGTCGACGCTGCGACACACCGTGCTCGACGTCGTCGCGTAGAGGATCGCCCCTTCGGCTTCGACCGACGTGAAGCGCGGCGCGGTGGGCCACCCGACGACCACCCACGGGTCGACGAGCGTCGGGAACGCGGGCGCTTCACACGGGACGCGCGCCGTTCGAAATCGTCGCGTCGGATGCGCGGCAGCGGCAGGCTCCGTCGGGCGCAGCGCCGCGCTGTGGGTGCATGCGACGACGAGGAGCCCGAGGGCCGCGCGTGCAGCGAGCGGAGTGCGGAGGCGCCGTGGTCGCATCGGTGATGTCCCTCGGATGCCGTTACGACGCTCGCGAGGCTGTAGGCAAATCCGCGGCGGCTGGTGTACGGTCGCCCGCGGAAGCACGCCTCGCTCTGGTGACGGGCCCGGTCTTCAAAACCGGTGGCGCGGTGTTACGCATCGCGCGGGAGGTTCGATTCCTCTGTGCTTCCGCCAGAAGTGCCTTGAAATAAGGCGTTTGCAGCGAAGGTAGTGTCGCGCTCCAGGGTATCTTCCAGGGTATTTTCGGCGCTCCCCGCGTCACTGAGCGCGCCCTCGGGGATCTGAATCAGCAGTTTGCCGAGTTCGCGACAGAGGCTGCTCCACTGCTCGCGGGAGTAACCGTCGTAGGCGGTCGAGGGCGGCGCGTGCGTGATCCACCGCAGCACGGTGCCGTCGCCACCAGCCTCCTGCGTGAGCGTGATGAACGTGTGCCTCGCGCAGTACATGTGCCGCGAGCGCAGACCGAGCAGCACGCAGTCGTCACGGAAGGCACGATTCGCGGTGCTTCCGTTGCGAGGCCGACCCTTGCGACGCCCGCGCATCGACGGGATGACGTAGTCCTCGGCCGTGGGCGCGCGGCCCATGTAACGCGCCCAGCCGCGCTCGAACCACTCCGCGAGAATGGCTTCCAGCACGGGGTGTACGGGCGCCTGTTTCTCCGCCTCGGTCTTGGTCGTGCCCTCGGTCTTGGTCACCGACTTGATCGCGAGCGCGATGGTGATGCGCGTGAGCGGGCGCGCGGCGCGATCCCAATCACCGAAACGAAGCGCCCCGAGCTCGCCGAAACGCACGCCCGTGAGGAAGAGCATCGCGTACATCACGCGGCGGTCGAGCTCGATGCGCGGGTCAGAGATGAGCGCCTCGACCTCTTCGCGTCGAAACCACCAGCCCTTGCGCGCCTTCGGATCTGTGTGGCGCTTGCGAGGCAGCTCCGCGCGCACCGGGCCGAGGCGAAACGGGTTCGACGCGAGGAGCTCCTTGACGACGGCGACGTCGATCGCGCGCTGGCACACGTCGAAGATGCTCCTCACTGCGCTCGCGCCGAGGGTGCCTCCACGACGCGAGGGCTGCTCCTTGAGGAAGGTGATGAGCGCGAGCGCGTGCGTGGGTTTGAGCGCGCGAACGCGAACGTCGGCGATCGGAGACGCGCTCAGATACACCTTCACACGGCGTCGATCCTTCTCGGCCGACTCGTACTTGCGCGAGTCTGTGAAGGCTTTCAGGTGCTCCACGAAGGTCGGGTTTTCGGGCTCGACGGGCGTGGGGGCTGCGGGAGCCTCGGGGTCCCACGCGCCCGAGTCGTACGCGCGTACGAGCTTCGAGCGCACGAGCATGAGGTAGTTGTCGTCGATCGGGAGCCCGTCGGGAGGAACGGGCACGGGCTTCTCGTAGGGCTTCCCCGAACGGAGCGTGAGCCCGACGTACCAGATGCCGTCCTTCTCCCGGGTCCAACCTGTGCGCTTGCGTCCCATTGCTACCTCTTCTTCGTGAGCGCCGCGACGGCGGCCGTCGCCGCGTCAGCCCTCTCGGCCGCAGGTCCACCGCGCACAGGCAGTCCAGCGAGGACGCGCTTCACGTCGGCGACGGAGACCCAGTTGTGTTTCCCATCGCGTCGGTACGGGATGCTGTGCCGCTGACACCAGTCGCGACCGGCTCGCGCAGATGTCTTTCCGAGCGCCTGCGCAAGCGCGGCGGTCGTCGTCATGCCGGCCACCGTTGCTGGGGTCGACGACAGGTCCGTCGGTGAGATGACGGGCGTCGGCGAGGTCTGCACCGCGGGCAGATGTCGGCCGCTCATGACGTCTCTCCACGCGCGCACATGGCCTTCTCGGCGCCGATGTCTCGAGCGCCGTCGTCACGTCCTCGAGGCGCGCTGCCATCATCGTCGTCACCTCCTGTCGTCGTGCGGCGGGCGACGCGCCGCTTCTTTCTGGGGGCGCGAGAATTTCCGCGACGGGGTGAGCGGGCTCTCGGTGAAGGAGCGGGTGTGCTCGAGGGGGGGGGCTGTGCGCGCTTGCGGCCCGGTGGCGCGTAGGGAGTCGCGACGAAGGAGCCCACCACGACAAGTTGTGAAAGGTCCGGGAACCCCGCGTGCAAGAGTGCCTCTTGACCTCGGCGCGCGGCATCTTCGGACGCTCTGCGCATGCGTTCGCGCTGCTCGAAGCCGCGGGCCAGCGCCTCTCGCAGGGTCTTGGCGCTCGAGACCTTGCACCCCGTCGCGGCTGAGAGTCCGCGTCGGATCACCTCGAGCTGTGTCACCTGCGACTCATAGAGTGCGACGGGGGGCAGCTGGGCCACACGATCCGCGTCCGAAGGCGACGACGCCGCGGACGCCGCGGCACGACGATGGCCCCTCGGAGGGTCCGCCACGGTCCACTCGATCGGCCCTCCCTCACGGAGGAGCGCCTCGAGCACCTCACAGCCGCGCGTCACGAGCTCTCGCGCTGCCCAGGCGATGCTTACGGTCGGCATCATGGGCGAGGCCATCGACGACGCGGTCGCGGCGAGCGCATCGGTGAGCGCACGAGGGAGGACCAGGGGCGCGACCCTGACGAGGCGATCACGGGAAGTCATGGACGTGAAATGAACGATATCTCAATGGAATGTTCTTGTCCAGTTCGTCGACGACGGAGTGCATGCGATGTGATCGCCGCGTGCGCTCGGTGGTGGACAGACCAATCCTCTCTCTGTCGACGACTCCGCCCACTTTCCCACATAACGGCATGCTCACGCCGATTTCCGTGCGGATGCATTTATCTCGCAGGTGCCTCTGAAAAGTGTCGGTGCAGCTCCCGGGAGGACCTTCTGATGCATTTCTACCAGCCGAAGAAGGACGCGTCGCAGGGGCAGCGTTGGGCGGTGATAGATCTCATGGACCCACTAGAAAATAGTTGGAACCATCACGTTCCATGGAGATGGGATCGCTGTTCTGCGACACGGCAGCAGCACTCTCGGAGGGCTCCGACAAATGCACCGGCAGAAAATACATCGGAGCCTTCGCGAGCAACGTGATGTGTTCGCGCGGGGCGACGCTCACAGGCGGCGGACGCCATCGGATCGACGGCGGTTTGCCGCGGTTGTTCACCACCTCGAAGACGGCGCCTACCGCCGCATCTACGACCTCGTAGAGGCTGAGTTTGAGCCTCTGGGCGATGCGGGTACGGAGCTCGAGGAGCCAGGAGTCGAAAGCGGCTCAGGCCACGTCGGTCGAGCGCGGTTCAGATCGGTCGAGCGCGGATTCGTCGGCGCAACACGGCGCTGACGACGAGAGGGCGGGGCAGGGGAGCGCGGTCGAGATCGGTCGAGATCGGTCAGCGTGTAGCGGTGTAGCAAGTGAGTTCTTGCGAGCGCTCGAAGCGCTGAACCGGGGGAGGCTCGACATCGCGCCGGAGGTGCTCGAAGGGCTTCTCTCGCGGACGAAGGGGCCGTGAAGCGCGGATCAAGCTGATCATTCTTGGTGAGCTCACCGCCCTCGCGGGGCCGCCGGTCTCACTCGTTCGCGTGCTGCGTACCCGGACGGTGCGGGTGTCGTGCGGGGCGAGGTTGCGCCACGGGAACGGACGGCGGAGGCGCTGCTCCGGTCTCCGGGGCGGGTGTTTGTGACGACCCCCAGGAAGCGCCGTGAGACACCCGCGGGTCTGCGCTCGCCTCGGCCCTGTGGATCGCAACAGCGAGGTCGCGGACCACGCGAGGGAGCGTTGACTCGAGCGCGTCGACGAACAGGTCATGGTAGGCGGAGAGGTTGTAGTAGAGCCCCACCGCGCGGCGCGCCGCGAACGGGTACCGCCCGACGAAGACCGGCTGAGGATCGTCGCGCGCGAAGAGCTGGACCTCGTACTCCATGTCGTAACGAACGAAGTTGAACGGGACCCCGAGGATGCCGAGAAGACCCAGCGGGACGATGTTCCCGTGGCTCGCGAAATGGGTCCGCAGGACGCGCCCACGGACGTGCCAGTTGAAGCGCCGAGCGTCGCTGCGGTTGTTGAGCTCCGTCAGCGGCGTCGCTGAAGAAGTGAGGCGCATCTCTCGGATCATGTTCGCGAGGAGGTACGGCAGCGCGACGGGCAAGGATCCGACGGTCGCAACCGCGCGTCCGCCGTCACTCGAACGGAGGATTCCGGTCATCTCGGGGTACCCGCTCGAGCCACCGAGGTGGAAGAGCTGCACGACCGGGATGAACGTTGTCGCGAAGATGTGAGAGAACGTTCCGCCGCGAAGATCCTCGAAGGGATGAAGGAGGATGGAGGTCTCCGTCTGCTCGGCCGCGGCGACGACCTCGCTGTGGTTGAGCGGGAGCATGTGGAGGTGCCGTACGTTCGTTGTGCAAGCGGGGAGGAGCAAGCACGCGAGCAGCATCGATACTGCGAGCGCGCGCCCCCTCCCACCATCGAGGAGGATCGTAAGCAGTGAGAAACCTGCAGTGCATGCCGCGCGATTGCGCATTACCATGAAGGGCCGCCTCTCGTGTTCTGACCGTCGAGGTCGCGGTGACACACGAGCAATCCGCGAACCACTCGCGATTCACGGCGCTTGAAGGCGACACGTCCGACGCGGATCGGACGATCCGAATGGGCTCGACGACGACGCGCGTCGATCGCGCGTGCCGGGGGCGCTCCGCTCAGCCTCCGCGTTGTTGCAGGAGTCGTCCGCGGACCTCGCGAAGTTGCCGGAGGATCTCGGCTTGCTCCCGAAGGCTATGCTGCTGGAGCTTCGTGAGCGCGGACTCCAGGGCGGATTCGCGCGCAGCGTCTGCCACGCCGACGGCGCCACCGAGTTGGGCTCGCTCGATCGCGCGCGCGGAGAGGTCGACGAGCTGCTGCACGATGCGGCGCTGCGCTTCAGCGCTGTCATGCATCACGCGGTGGTGTTTGCGCTGGAGCTCTCGGAGCCGTAACACGAGCTCGTCGTCGGTGGGCGCGCACGTCTCCGCGAGTTGGTGGAACGCGCCCGGCGTCGGTGGTGCCCCCTCGGGCCGCTCGCTCCAGCGGGCGAGGGCCTGGAGCATCTCAGCGACGAGCGTGGCGTTCTCGGGGCGGCGGCTGGGATCCTTTTCAAGGAGGGCGTTCACGAAGGCCACGACAGGCGCGGGGAGGTCTGCTCGGCGGAGGCCCCAATCGGGGATCGGTGCGCTCTGATGGCTCGCGATCTGGAGCAGCGTGGCACCCTCGTAGAGGGTCTTCCCCGTGAGCAGGTCGACGAGCGTGGCGCCGAGCGAGTAGAGGTCCGACGCGGAGGTCACGACGTCGCCGCGGGCTTGTTCGGGCGAGAGGTAGGGCGGCGTGCCGATCACCGTGTTCGCGGCCGTAAAACGGGGCTCATCGAGGCAGAACGCGATGCCGAAGTCGAGCACGTAGACCCCGAGCGGTATCTCCGCGCCGTCGAGGAGCATGATGTTCTCGGGCTTGATGTCGCGGTGCACGACGCCGGCCGCGTGAGCGACGGCCAGGGCTTCAGCGACACGCGCGCCGACACGAAGCGCGTCGGAGATGCTCAACAGGGAGTCCGTCGTGACGGCGAGGAGGTCGCGACCAGTGACGTACTCCATCACCAATACGGGGGTGCCTTCGTCCGCGAGTCCGACGGCGATTCCGCGCGCGATCGCGGGGTGTTGGAGGCTCATTGCGATGCGTGCCTCGCGGAGGAATCTCGGTCCGATCGTGGGCACCTCGAGAAGGCCATCGCGGAGCGTCTTCACGACGACCAGGTCGCCGGTCTCGCAGTCAAGCGCGCGGTACACGACCCCCACGCCGCCCATTCCCAGAAGCTCCTCGATGCGATAGCGGCCGAGGACCACCCAGCCCACCCGTCGCGCGGCGGATTCGAGCTCCAATTCGTACTCCGTGCTCATCGAGGGGAGGAGTCTATCAACACCTCGCCCACCGCAAGGACCCTGTTGACACGTTGAGTCTCCGGCGCCGTCGTGCGCTCCGAGCCGCCGCGGACGCCGCTCGCTTTGCTCCGCGTGCGATCGCGCGTGTACGACGCAAATCTACGCGAATCCCCGTCGGCACGCTGGCTGCTCATCCCTCCCACCGGAGGCGATCGACATGGGACGATTCCGTGCGGCTTCGATGCTCGCGTTGCTCGGCGCGTTCGGGTGTAGTGGCAACATCAGCGATGGCGGCTACGACGACGCAGCGTCGGGAGGCGACACCGCCGCCGAGGTCGGAGGCAGTGCGCGAGACGTGAGCGCGCGGGAAGTCAACAGTTCCGGCGGGTGCGAAGATCCGGATCGGCCGGGCCAACGAACGACCCGTGCGTGCGGCACAGCCTGCGGGGCCGGAACGCAGACCTGCCTCGGCGCCGACTGGAGCGCGTGCACGGCGCGCGAGCCCGTGGCGGAGCGATGCGGAAACGGCGTCGACGATGACTGTGACGGCAGGATCGACGAGGACTGCGGCGCGTGCGAGCCGGGCGCGACGCGAGCTTGCTCTTCAGGATCTTCGATGGTGGGGGCGTGTCGTCCTGGAAGCGAGACGTGCGGAGCGGATCGTCGCTGGGGTTCGTGCGTCGGCGAGGTGCGACCCGTCGAGGAGACGTGCAATGGCGTCGACGACGACTGCGACGGGACCGTGGACGACGGGCTCATGCGAGCGTGCGCAGGCGCGTGCGGCGTGGGCATGCAGGCGTGCATCGGCGGGGCCTGGTCGGCATGCCGCGGGCGCGCGCCTTCGGAGGAGGTCTGCAACGGGGTCGACGACGACTGCGACGGCAGCGTCGATGAGTCGTTGATGCGAACCTGCGCTGGGGCGTGCGGCGTCGGCCTTCAGATCTGCGCGGGGGGACTGTGGTCGGTGTGCATGGGGAGGTCGCCGTCGACCGAGGTGTGCAACGGGGTCGACGACGACTGCGACGGCAGCGTCGACGAGTCCCTGGCTCGCTCATGCTCGAGCTCCTGCGGGGGCGGTACGCAGGCATGCGCTAGCGGTTCGTGGTCGTCGTGCAGCGCGCGATCGCCTTCAGCCGAGGTCTGCAACGGCGTCGACGACGACTGCGACGGCAGCATCGACGAGTCGCTGACTCGCTCATGCTCGTCCGCGTGCGGCGCGGGCACGGAGACGTGTGATCACGGCTTCTGGACCGGATGCACTGCGCCGAGGCCCGCAAGGGAGGTGTGCAACCTCCGGGACGATAACTGCGACGGGCGAATCGACGAGGGGCTGACTGCCACGTATACGTTGGTAGCGTAAAGTATTTCGTGTCTGGCCCGCGGCGATTTCTCCGAAGTGCCTAATGCAGCAGCGTTTTGGTGATGTCGTCGAGGCGCTCCTCTCGCTTCCTGGCGTACTTGAGATGGGTGAGATTCGGCGCCGTGACGGGGGTCTTGAGCCACCCGAACTCGAGGCGCAGCGCGGTGAAGGCGAGCA
>JBPOHC010001071.1:0-10905 GCA_052035985.1 Myxococcota bacterium
CCGCAGCGCGCGCGCGCCGCGCCGACGGCGCCCGCCCCCGCGGTCGGGGTCAACCGCTCGCCCATCCTCGAGCCCTGAAGCGTGCGACCCTCACGCCGCGTCGCCGCGCTGCTCGCTACGCTCTGGATCACCTGCGCGCGCCCCGCCGAGGCGCAGGACCACGACGCCATGCTCCGCCGCGGCGTCGAGCTCCGTCGGCAGGGCGACGACGCGGCCGCGCTCGCGGCCTTCACCGCGGCCTACGCGGCGCTCCCCGACGCCCGCGCCGCGGCGCAGCTCGCGACCACCCACCAGGCCCTCGGCCACTGGGTCGAGGCCGACCGCCTCCTGGGCGAGGCCCTCGCCGCCGCGAGCGACCCGTGGATCGTCCGCAACCGCGCCGCCCTCGCCGCTGCTGCCGCAGAGATCGCCCGTCACCTCGGCACCCTCGACGTGGTGGGCGAGACCGTCGGGGCCGAGGTGCTCCTCGACGGCCGCGTGGTCGGGCGCCTCCCGCTCGCGGCCCCGCTTCGCATCAACGCCGGCGTGGTCACCGTCACCCTCCGCGCGTCGGGGCGCAGCAGCGCCGCGCGGCGCGTGGTGGTCGAGCCCGGCGAGCGAGCGCGTGAGGCTTTCGACGCCCTCGCGCCCGAGCCGAGCGCGCCGCGTGTGGCGCTCGTCGCCGCCCCGACGATGCCGCCCGTCGCCGCGCCGCCGCCGCTCGCGCAGGTCGTGTTTCGCACCGAGCTCCGCCGCGACCCCGTCCCGACCGCGCTCGCGGGGGTGGGCGGGGCGATGGTCTCCCTCGGCGTCGCCGCCCTCGTGGCGCGCGAGCTCGTGGCGGCGACGTACAACTCCGCCTGCCCCTCCGCGGGCCGCGCGCCGTGTGAGAGCCTCTCCGCGCAGGCCGACGGTTGGAGCGTCGCGGCGGGCGTCGCGATCCCCCTCGGCGTGGCCGCGCTCGGCGTGGGCGTGTGGCGGGCCCTCGCGCGATGAGCCCGCGAGCCTCCCACGCGATGCTCGCCGCCTCGCTCGCCGCCTCGCTCGCCGCGTGCACGGACCTCGTCGGGCAGAGCCCCGCCCTCGACGCAGGCCCCGGCGGGGCCGACGCCGTCGATGGCGCCCCCGTCGGCGATGCCGCGCCGCCGCGCGACGCGCCCCCTCCGCGTGCGGCGTGCCTCGGCGCGCCCCTCGGCGCCCCCGGAGACGTGCTCCCGAGCGCGCCCGGCTGGACGAGCTCCGCGGGGCTGCCCGCAGGCGCCGCGGCGCGGGCGATGGTCTTCGACGCGCGCGGCGGGCTCCTGGTGGGGGGCTACGCGCCCTTCGTCGGCGCGCGCGGGACCTACGACGCCGTCTTCCTTCGCTTCGACGCCGCCCTCGCGCTTGACCGGGGCTTCGGCGACGGCGGGCGCCTCCAGGTCGACGCGGTCTCCGAGCGGCCCGGCGTCGACGTGATCCACGACGCCGTCGTCGACCACACCGGTCGCTTCCTCTTCGCCGGGTGGAGCGCCGTCGCCGCGGGCGAGGGCAACCGCGCCGTGGCGCTTCGCTTCACCCCCGACGGACGCCCCGACGCGGAGTTCGGCCGCGATGGTGTCGCGTCGGTGGCCTCTCCCATCGGCTTCTCGGCCTACTCGGTCTACGCCGACGCCCGTGGGGTGGTGCTCGCGGGCACCACGATCGACAACTACCTCGGCGTCGTGGGCGTGGCCGCGCGCCTCGACGACCGCGGCGCCCTCGACCCGACCTTCGGCGACGGCGGGCGCGTGACCATCCCGCAGGCCCTCGCGCTGCGCGGCGTCGTCGCCGACGGCGACGGCTACCTCGCGCTCACGGGCGACCCCGACACCCTGCAGCCCGCGCTCGTGCGCATCGACGCGCGAGGCGCCGTCGACGCCACGTTCGGCGTCGGAGGCCGCGCCGCGCACCCGCGCGCGCTCGACTTCGCGCCCGCCACCCTCCGCCGCCTGCCCGACGGTCGCCTCCTCGCGGCGGGCGCGTACCTGCCGATTCACAACGCGCCGTCGGGGCTCCAGACCCTCGTCCGCTTCGAGGCCGACGGCCGCGCAGACCTCTCGTACGGCGCCGGGGGCGTCGTCGAGGAGCGGGCGGGCGCCCTGCCCACCATCGCGACCTCGCCCGTGCTCGCGCTGCAGTGCGACGGCGCGGCGCTCACCGCGACCACCGCCGCGGGGTCGTCGGCGCTGGTGCAGCGCTTCACGCCCGACGGGCGCCTCGACCCGACCTTCGGGCGCAACGGCACGGTGATCCTCCCGCGGCTGGCGGCGCCCACCTTCGGGCAGGCGCTGCGCGTCGCGGGCGACCAGCGCTCGGTCGTGGTGCTCAGCGTCGCGGCCGACGGGCGCCTCGGTCTGCACCGCGTCGCGCTGTAGCGGTCGCGCCACCCGTGGCGACGCCGCCACCCCACGGCCCCCCGAGATTTCATGGGCGAGCGCGCTGGTCTGCGCCTTGCGATGAGGCCCTCCGTGCAACACAGGAGAGCGCTTCGAATGAACGGATACCGGGTGGCGTGTGTGCTCGCGGCGATGGCCGCGGGCTGTGGAACCAACGCGGGCGGCGGCGCGGCGCCCGACGCGGGCGGCACGCCGAGCCGTCCCGCGGACACGCGCGCGAGCCGTCCTGCGACGACGGTGGAGAACCCCGGCGAGCCCGAGCCGCCGACCGAAGACCTGCCCGCGGACGAGGCCGCGGCGGGCGACGTCGCCGAGGGCACCGACGCCGTGGGGGCCTGCTACATCACGTCGCCCGCGGGCCTCAACGCGCGCCTCTGCGTCGACTACAACGACGGCTACGACGCCGACAGCGCGGGCGAGCACTGCCGCGCGCAGAGCGGGACCTTCAACGCAGGGCAGGGCTGCGACCGCAGCAACGCGCGGCTCGTGGGCAACTGCGCCCTGACCGAGATGATGCGCGCCCGCGTCGCGTACGCGTACCGCATCCCCGCGACGCGCGCGATGCCCGACCCCCCGACGCTCGACGCCGCGGAGGTCACCGCGTGGTGCCAGACCCAGATGGGCACCGCGCCCGCGCAGGAGGCGCCCACCAACACGGGCCGCTGCGTCTACCGCACGAGCGAGAACTTCCTCGCGGTGAGCGGCGTGATGGCGTGCGTCAACTACGACCAGGGCTTCACCGAGGCCGAGGCGCGCGCCAACTGCGCGGGTCGCACGGCCTCGACCGGGAGCCCGACCTTCGCGGAGCAGAGCTGCTCGGTCGGCGCGGGGTCGCCCGGGTGCCGCTTCGCGATGGGGAGCCAGAGCTGGACGATTCGCTACAACTGGCCCTACCGCTCGTCAGCGCCCTGGGACGACTCGACGTGCGCCTCGGACGAGCGCGCGTGCTTCCGTCGCGACTGCGAGGCGGCCGGCGGGATGTTCTTCACCGGGCACTGACCGATGCGCCAGAACACCACGGAAGAGTTCAAGCGCGGCCGCGGGGCCCGCGCCTCGCGCCTGCTCTGGGCGCTGCTCGCCCTCGGCGCCTGCGGCGATGAGGGCGGCGCCCCGTCGGACAACGCGCCGCCCGGCGGGGTGACCGCGGGGGACGACCCGTGCATGGGCGTCCCCGAGGACGGGCGCTGCACCGCCGAGGGACGCCTCGAGTATTGCGTCGTCCCCACCGACATCGACGATGGCGAGAGCCAGGGCGTCGAGGTGGCGAGCGTCGCGTGCGGCGCGGGCGAGCGCTGCGCGGTGACCGACGGCGTCGCCGCCTGCGCGCCCGAGGGGGAGTGCCGCGCGGGCGACACCGACTGCGCCGATGCGCAGACCCTCCGCCGCTGCGTCGAGGGGCGTTGGCAGAACGAGCCGTGCGCGACGGAGTGCATCGACACGGGCGTCGGCGCCGCGGCCTGCCCGGCCATGATGGCGGGCGGGGAGCGCCGAACGCTGCGGGTCGTCTTCGACGCCCGAGAGCCCAACGAAGACCGCAGCGACTGGTCCGCCGAGACGGTCAGCCGCAACGCCGAGGGCTTCGCCGTGGTCGTCTATCGCGGCATGGAGCGCGTCGACGAGGGGCGCACCGGCGTCGGTGAAATGGGCGGGCGCGTCGAGCTCAACCTCCCGCCCGACCTCGCCGACGTGCGCGTCGTGGTGAGCGCCCTGCAAGACGACGGCGCCCAGGGCGTCGCCCTCGCGCTGGCCGACCCGAACGTCGGCGCCGTTCGCCTCGAGACCGCCGTCGCGCCCCGAGAGCCGCGGCTCTGGTCGTGGGAGTTCCCCGCGAGCGCGCTCGCGGGAGACACGTTGCGCATCACCGAGTCCGTCGGGTCCGGCGCGGCCAACGTCTACAACGTGCTGCATCGGGCGTGGCGCGAGGCGCGCCGTCGGTACCCCGCGCGGCGCCCCCTGTCGCTCATCGGCTGGGCTGGCGACGGCACCACGTACTCGTGCGGCGCGTGCTTCACCCCGCGGCCCATCGACGCCTTCGACGCCCGGTTCCGCTCGCAGACCTGGCTCCCCATCGGCGGGAGCGACCACGCCGAGTGGTCCGACGCGGTGGTCGGCCACGAGGCCGGGCACTGGGTGCTGGCGAGCTTCGGGCGCTCGCCGGGCGAGGGCGGGCCGCACGCCATCGGCGTCCCTACGATGCCCGGCCAGGCCTGGGGCGAGGGCTTCGCGACCTGGTTCAGCTACGAGCTCCTCCGCTGGCCCGTGTACGTCGATCGCCAGCGCGGGTCGATGTTCTGGGCCGACATCGGCGGCCGGAGGTACAACGGCACGCGCGTGTGGCAGCGCCCCGCCGCCGAGGCCGCCGGCGGGCTCCAGCAGCGCCACGACGAGAACGACGTCGCCGCCATGCTGCGCACCCTCGCCGGCGACGACGCGACGCCGATCTTCACCGCCATCGCGAGCGAGCGCATGCGCGCCGCGCCCTTCGCGCGAGGCTACGTGCGCCACACCTGGGAGCGCGGGCTGCGCAACATCCGCCGCACGTCGGTCTCGGCGCCCTTCCTCGCCGACATGCTCGACGCGCTCAACTGCGCCTCGTTCCCGCGCGAGGTGATCGACCGCGCCGCGGCGCCCGACACCCACTACCCCTACCCCTCCGAGACGCCCCTGTGCGGCGCGGGAGGTCGGTGACGCATGCGCAACGACTACGTCTACCTCGCGCTCGCCGCCCTCGTCGGCTGCGCCCCACCCCTCGACCGCCGCGCCGCGGCGAACCTCCGCCCGGCCCCGCGCGCGCACGTCGCCGCCCCGGCGTACGCGAGCCTCACCGCCACGCGCGTCGTCGTCGTCGACCCGCGCGAGGGGGGAGGCCCGAGCGCCCCCGGCGCGCTCCCGGTGACGCCGGGCGCGGCGCGCACCGAGGCCACCCTCGTCGCGCGGGTGACCCTCGACGCCTACGCCGACGTGCCCGTCACCGTCACGCTCTCGCTGCCGCCCGGCGCCTCGATCCGCGAGGGGCGAGCGCGCTTTACGCTGGCCGCGGTCCGCCCCGAGACCGTCGTCGAGGAGCGCTACGTGATCGTCTACGAGACGCCCCCCGCCGCGCCCGCGGTGCTCCGCGCGCGCGCCGCGGGGGCGGCCTTCGGCTTCACCGCCGAGGCGCGCTGGGACTTCGGTCGCAGCGCCCCGACGCCGCGGGTCGTGGCGAGCGGCGCGCCCCTCACGCTCGGGCGCCACCGCTTCGGCCCCTCGATGCGCGTACCCCGCTGAGCCCGCGAGCGGCTAGAGTGCACGGACGGTGAGCGTGGCGTCGACGGAGACCATCAAGAGCTACTGCCCGCCCAGCGTGCGGGGGTACCGCGTCCGCGTGCTCGACGGCTTCGACCTGGGGCTTCAGGCCGCGAGCGTCGGCGGTCGCCTCACGGTGGGCACCGGCGAGGGCGCGACGCTGCGCCTCACCGACCCCACCGTGAGCCGCTTTCACGCGGAGTTCGAGGCGGTGAACGGCGCGGTCGTTCTGCGCGACCTCGGGAGCAGCAACGGCACGCGCGTCGGCGCGGCGGGCGTGCGCGAGGTGGTGCTCCATCGAGACGTCGAGGTGCTCGTCGGGCGCACGCGCCTCGGGCTCACCCTCACCGGCGACGCCGTCACGGTGGAGGTCACGGCGTCGTCGCGGTTCGGGCGCCTGCGCGGCGCGTCGGCGGCGATGCGATCGGTGTTCGCGGCCCTCACCCGCGCCGCGCCCACCACCGCGCCGGTGCTCCTCACGGGCGAGTCTGGCACCGGCAAGGAGCTCGCCGCCAGGGCCCTCCACGACGCCTCGCCGCGCGCGCCGATGCCGTTCGAAGTGGTCGACTGCGGCGGCCTCGCGCCCACCCTCATCGAGAGCGAGCTCTTCGGCCACGAGCGCGGGGCCTTCACCGGCGCGCACGCAGACCGGGCGGGGGCCTTCGAGCGCGCGGACGGCGGCACGGTGTTCCTCGACGAGATCGGGGAGCTGCCCCTCGAGGTGCAGCCCAAGCTCCTGCGCGTGCTCGCCGAGGGGGAGATCCGCCGCGTGGGCGGCGCGCGCGGTCGCAAGGTCGATGTGCGCGTCGTGGCGGCGACGCACCGCGATCTGCGCCGCGAGATCAATGTGGGGCGCTTTCGGGCCGACCTCTTCTATCGCCTCGCCGTGATTCAGGTGCGCATGCCCTCGCTGCGCGAGCGCCTCGAAGACCTCGGCCTCCTCGTGCCGTCGCTGCTCGAGGCGATCGAGCGAGACCGCGGCGTTGAGGTCGACGTCGCCCCCGACGACCCCCTCTGGACCGAGCTCGCGCGCCACGACTGGCCGGGCAACGTCCGCGAGCTGCGCAACCACCTCGAGCAGTGGGCCATCCTGCGCGACGCGTCGACCGCGCCGTCGCACGCGAGCGACGCCCCCCTCCCGAGGGCCGACGCCGCCCCCTTCGTCGGCTTCGAGGAGCTCGAGGCCATGCCCCTGCGGGCGGCGCGCGAGCTCCTCCTGGCGCGCTTCAATCACCACTACCTCGCGCAGCTCCTGAAGGCGACGGGCGGCAACGCCACGGAGGCCGCCCGGCGCGCGGGCATCGACCGGGTGACCATGTTCCGCCTGCTGCGCCGCCTCGGGCTCGCGCGCGAGAGCGGGTGAGCTCCGGGCGCCGCCCGCGACGGCGTCAGAAGACTACGGCGCCGTAGTCTTCGCGCGTCGGCGCGGGCGCGAGCGACCGACGGCGGCCACCGCGCGGGGCGACGTATCACGGCCGGGGCGGCGCTCGGCCTCGCGCGAGGCTCGACACGCGCGCGGCGATCGGTACTCTCGGCGGCTCCGACGAGACCGTCGCAGACCGACATGAACACCCTTCGCATCGCGCGCCTCGCGCTCGTTTCGGTCGCCGCCCTCGCGTCGGGGTGTCGACGCGCGCCCCTCGCCAGGACGCGCGACTGGGCGCCCCTGCTGCGCGGACACACCGTCGGCGACGGAGCGCCCGCGAGCCTCCGGTACGCGGCCCCCGCGGGGTGTCGCCTCGCCTACGAGTGGAGCTTCGTGAGCCGCATCGAGCCCACGGGAGAGCTGCGCGCGGCGCACGCCCCCGCGATGGGTGTGGCCGTGGGCGGGCGCGCCGAAGGAGACGCCGCGAGCGGCCTGTGGACCCTCTCGGTGCCCTGGCGCGAGGTGGGGCTCGTCACGAACGGCACGCGCAATCCGCCGTCGCGCGACGAGGATTTCGCCGCGCCGATGCTGCTCCGCACCGACGGGCGCGCGTGGCGCGAGGACGACGGCCCCACGCAGACGTGGAGCGCCTTCGGGACCTTCGCGGGCCTCGTGCGCTTCTTTCCGACGCTGCCCGCGGAGTCGCGCGTCGGGGCCTCGACGCCGTGGCGCTACCGCGTGCACGGGCAGAACGCGGGCGCCGCCGTCGAGGTGCGCCGCGGGCACGCCCAGCTCCCGCCCGGCGCCGTCGTGCCGCCGGTCGACGGCAAGGACATGGACGCCCGCGCGCGCATCGCCCGCTGGATCACCGTCGACGGCCAGCCCGTGGCGGTGATCGAGACCGACGAGGTGGCGCGCGACGCGACGACGCAGCAGATCCCGGGGGCGGGCTCGTTCTCGACGCGCGCGGAGCGCCGCTCGGCCGGAGAGCACCTCGTCCTCGCGCGCAGCGGGAGGCTCCTCCTCGCGCGCTACGACGACGACGTCACGGTGCACACCGACGTGGGCGGCCGCGCGATGGACCAGCGCCAGCGCGGGCACGGCGAGCTGCGCCTCGTCGCCGCGTGTGACGGCCCCACGCTCGCGTCTCCCGTCGCCCCGCGCAGCGGCGAGGAGCGCGCCCTCGACGCGGCCGTCGCGCTCCGCAACGCCGTGGTCGAGGGGCGCGCGGGCGACGTCGTCGCGAGGCTCTCGCCCTCGCTCCGTCAGCGCCACGGCGACGCGACGCTCGCGGCGACGCTCCTGCGCCACGTGCGCCGTCACGGCCCGCGCTGCCTCGGGCTCCCCGAAGGCGCGATGCTCGGCATCACGCGCCTGCCCGACGGCGCGTGGCGCGTGCCGCTCTCAGGCGCGTGCGAGCACGTCGCGCCCGACGACCGCCGCACGACCTGCGACGAGGTGATGGAGGTCGACCTCTCGGCCGATGGCGCGACGGTGCGGAGCGTCACCGTGGCGTGTGTGCAGGGCCTCGCGCCCGACGTGCTGGTGATCGACGCCGAGCGGGTGATGTCCGACGCGCCCGATGACGCGCCCGCGGCGCCGTAGCCTCGCCGACGCGCTGAGACGTCAGCGCCGCGCTCCCCTCACAGCAGCGCCATCACCTCGAAGATGACCGCGTCGCTCGGCCGCGCGCGGTCGTTGTCGAGCTTGTAGCCCGCGATGAGCGCGAAGCGTCCGACGTTGAACTGCACCGCCGGAATGAACGCGCCGAGCGCGTGGTGCCCCGAGTACCAGTCGGCCACGAGCCAGAACCAGTCCGTGATGGGCTGCTCGATGCCCACCATCGCAGCGACGGGCGTTTGCCCCTGGCCGAAGAGCTCCTCGGAGCCGTAGCTCAGCCCCGCCGTGATCCGCGTGTGCGCGCGGGGAATCCGAAAGCTCCCGTGCGCGTAGCCCCATCCCCCGACGGCGGCTCGATCGAGGGAGAAGAGGGCCGACGCGCCGACGGTGGCGCGCAGCTCCCAGGCGGGTGCGGCGGATTCGAAGAGCGGCGCGACCCACTTGAAGCCCGCGCCGATGGAGAGCTCCCCCGAGCGCGGCGCGGAGAGCCCCGTGAGCGAGAGCGAAGCCTCGACGTGGTCTGACACGCCGTAGGTGAGGAACGAGAAGCTGTTCCAGGCGACGGGCTACTTGAAGAGGAGGGCCTGCGACTCGTGCGTGAGGGCGAAGCGGCCGCGCGGCGTCGTCTCTGCGTTCGGAATGCCCACGATGAGCGATTGTGCCGCACCCATGGAGGGGGCGAGGAGCGCGAGCGCGAGGAGGGCGGTGGCGATAAAAATCCGCATGAATCCCTGCGTTTCTGGCCTCGCAGGGTGCGCGTGATGCGCCTCGACGCGAGACCTGCGACCGTGAATGCAGGGGGCTCGCCAACGCGTTGGGCGCGCACCTCTCGTCGACTTGACGCCCGGCGCCGTCGGAGGCCCTATCCCCCAACGGTGATCGCGATGAACAACCGCTGGGGAATGTTCGTGTCGGTGATGGCGCTCGGGTGCGCGACCACGACGACGGGGCTGCGCGACGACGGCGGCCTCCAGCGCGACGCGGGCATCGACCGGCCGCGCGACGCACGCGCGACGGAGACCCTCGTCGCGAGTGACTGCCTCGGTGACGCGCCGTGCCCGGAGGCCGAAGCGCCTCCCGCGTGCGTGGTCGGGCCCGTCATCGACGCGGGCGCCGCCTCGCCATGCGCCGCGTTGACCGGCGATCGCAGCGCGTTCCTAGCATCCGGCAACCTCAGCTCGATCGTGTGGAACGGTCGCGACTACGCGTTCACGTGGGCCGCGCTCGAGTCGTCTTCTCCGGTGCTGTTCGGGCTCTACTTCGGTCGCGTCGATCGCGAGGGGGAGCTCGTGCCCGACAGCGTTCACCGCGTCTTCACGGCCGATCGGCATCAGACCACCGGGGTGCTCGCGGTGGGCGACGGCGGGTATGGCCTCGCCTACGTCGACCTTCCGCCTGACGGGTTGACCGTGGGGATGCGCGCTCGCTTCGCGCGCCTCGACCTCAACGGCGCGTTGCTCGCGGGGAGCGACCGCGCGCTGAGCGGCCTGCACACGCCGCAGTCGAAGGTCGCGATCGCGTACAGCGCGCCGCTGCGGCAGTGGGCCGTCGCCTGGTACGGGTACGAGGGGTTCGGAGGCGGCAACACCTCGATGCACGCGTACCTGACGCGCATCGACGCGACGTGCCGCATCCTCCAGCCGAACGCGGCGCTGCTCGACGCGCTGCGCTCGACCACGGAGCCAGAGACGGCGCCGTCGCTGGTCTGGGCTCGCGACCGCTATGCGATCGCGCTGACCGAGTACGTCGCGATCCCCGACGCGCGCGTCTCGATCGCCGAGGTCGATCCGATGACCGCGGCCGTGACCCGCCGCATCGTGCTGCGCGATGGAGGGAGGCCCGTGCGCGCCGCGCTGGCGACCGACGGGACGATGTACGGCGCCGCGTGGATGCAGCTCGGCCTCGACGGTCCGGCCAACAACGCGGTCTGGTTTCGGCGCGCGGACGTAGGTGGCGACGCGCTCGGCGCCGCGGTCGCGCTCGGCGAGGGCGTGAGCGCCGGTGAGCCGAGCGCGCTCTTCGACGGCGACACGTTTCGCGTCGCGTTCAACCGCAACAACGAGCGCGAGGGGGGCGTCTGGCGCGCGCGCTTCTCGCGCGACGGAGCCGTCGTGGGCACGCCGGGCCTGCGCGTCGCGGGGACGCCGCCGTTCTCGGCCTTTCCGCTGCTCGCGAGCGACGGCTGCAACGACGCGATCGGGTGGACGGCGATCACCGGCTCGGTCTCGCAGACCTCGTCGG
>JBPOHC010000164.1:0-14098 GCA_052035985.1 Myxococcota bacterium
CCCCCGGCCGAGCGCTGCGCGCGCGGCACGTACGGCGACCCCGCGTCGCTGTGCTGCGGGCGCGGCTGTCGCGCCGACGACGACGGCATGGCCTCGGTCACGGGCGCCGCCGGGGTCGCGCCGCGCCACTGCGACACCTCCACGCGCGCCTGCGTCGAGTGCGTCACGGCGGACCAGTGCGGCCCCGGGAGCCTCTGCGTGGGCAGCGTTTGCGTGCCGGGCTGCGACGCCACGCACGCGTGCCCCACGGGCCAGAGCTGCTGCGGCGGCGCGTGCGTCGACCCGCAGTCGAACGTCGCGCACTGCGGCCGCTGCGACGCGCGATGCGCCGTCACCAACGCCACGCCCGCGTGCATGAACGGGTCGTGCGCCGTCGGCGCGTGCACGGGGACCTTCTCGGACTGCGACCGCGACCCCACCAACGGCTGCGAGACCAGCACGCTCACCGACGCGCGCAACTGCGGGGCCTGCGGGACCGCGTGCGCGGCGCGCCCCAACAGCGCCGTCGAGTGCGCCGCGGGGCGCTGCGCGTACACCTGCAACACGGGCTTCGCAGACTGCGACGGCGACGCGGCCAACGGCTGTGAGGTCGACACGCGCACCTCGACCGCGAGCTGCGGCGCGTGCGGACGCGCGTGCAACCCCGCCAACGCGACGGCGGCGTGTGTGGCGGGCGCGTGCACCATCGGGGCCTGCAACGCGGGCTTCGGCGACTGCGACTCGAACCCCACCAACGGCTGCGAGAGCGACACGCGCACGGGCGTCTCGTCGTGCGGCATGTGCGGCCGCGTGTGCCCGTCTCCGAGGAACACCGTCCCCGCGTGCGTCGATTCGATGTGCGCCGTGACCTGCACCGCGGGCTTCGGCGAGTGCAACGGCATGCCCGCCGACGGCTGCGAGGCCGACCTCGCGCGCAGCACCGACCACTGCGGGAGCTGCGGCCGCTCGTGTCTCACGGCCAACGTCGCCACCGCGGAGTGCTCCGCCGGCGCGTGCCGCGTGCTGACTTGCGACGCGGGCTTCGCGGACTGCGACGGCAACCCCGTGAACGGCTGCGAGGTCGACACGCGCGTGAGCACCGCGCACTGCGGACGCTGCGGAAACGCCTGCTCCGCGCCTGGCGGGACGGCCGTGTGCCGCGCGAGCGTCTGCGGCGTCGGGGCCTGCGCGACGGGGCGCGGCGACTGCGACGGGATGGTCGCCAACGGCTGCGAGACCGACCTCACGACGAGCGCCACGCACTGCGGCGCGTGCGGGGCCGGGTGCGCTCCCTCGAACGCGACGGGGGCCTGCGTGGCGAGCGCGTGCACGGTCGCGACGTGTGACACGGGCTTCGCCGACTGCGATCGCAGCGCCACCAACGGCTGCGAGGTCGACACGCGAACGACCCTTTCGAACTGCGGCGCCTGCGGGACCGTGTGCTCGTACTCGAACGCCTCGGCCTCGTGCTCGGGCGGCGTGTGCAGCATCGGCCCGTGCAGCGCCTCCTTCGGCAACTGCGACGGGATGGCCTCGAACGGCTGCGAGACCGACACGCGCACCACCGCGGCCCACTGCGGCGCGTGCGGATCGCGCTGCGCGCCGATGAACGCCACCGGGGCGTGCGTGGCGGGCGCGTGCACCGTCGCGACCTGCAACGTCGGCGCGGGAGACTGCGACGGCATGGCCTCCAACGGCTGCGAGGTCGACATCCGTACGAGCAACGCCAACTGCGGCGCGTGCGGACGCGCGTGCGCCGTGGGTCAGTCGTGCTCCGCGGGAACGTGCGCGGCCCTCGCGAGCTGCAACGCGATTCACGTCGCGTCGCCCGCGGCGCCGAGCGGGACCTACGTCATCGACCCCGATGGTGACGGCGGCGCGGCGCCCTTCAGCGCGTACTGCGACATGGCCTCCGACGGCGGCGGATGGACGCTCATCCTCATGGCCGCGTCGACGCCCACGGGCACGCTCGGCTGGGACGCCGCCGCGTGGACCGACGCCACGACGCTCAACCCCGCGGTGACCGATCCCGCGATGAACGTGTCGATGAAGAGCGCGGCCTTCAACACCCTGCCCTTCGCGTCGATGCGGCTCTGCCTCGGCGCGCTCACGTCGTGCCTCGGAGAGACCGTCACGGCCACCTCGGCGCGCGCCCTCTTCGGCGGCGCGGAGCGGCTCGGCGGACGCACGATCAGTGATTTCCGCACGTGGGGCTACGCGGGCAACCTCGGGTGCAACCGCATCGGGTTCAACGTGTACGACGTGGGCGGAGGGAGCACCGCCTCGGCGCACGCCCACTGCCGCTACGGGATTCTGCTCAACAACGAGAGCACCTGCGAGGGCTCCGCCGACGGAGGCCGCGGCCTCGGGTGCCGCGGGTACTACGGCACGCAGATCTCCGCGGGTCAGGGCGACGGCATCGTGGCCACCTCGCACGAGCGCGGCTGGATCTTCGTCCGCTGACCGATCGGTAACTCCCTCCGGGGGGTGGCGGCCCGCCACCCTCCCGCCACCCCATCCGCCACCCTTTCCGCCACCCCCCTCTCTTGAAGAACGCATGAAAACAAGCGGTTCCGTGCGTCGGCACGGGGCTCGCTCAAGGACTCTTCGCCGCGTGACGAGGGGCGCACGAGAGCGTCGCTCGGGCACTACGCGCACAACGGAGAGCACCACCATGGAACAGAACGACTCGCCTCGCTCCAACACGCCCGCGCAGGGCACCCGCCAGCCCGCCAAGGCCGTCTTCACGGTCATCGACAAGCCCGACGGGACGCGCTCCTACTGGCTCCGCGTCGGCTCGGGATGGATCAACCGCGACGGCTCCCTCACGCTTCGCCTCGACGCGCTCCCGGTGAACGGCGTCCTTCAGGTGCGTGACGACGACCGCCGCGATCAGGCGCCGACGGGAGGTGCGCGATGAAGCTCCTCGCGACCCTGTGCGCCCTCTGCGTGGCGGCCTTCACCACCCTCGCGAGCGCCGATCCGCCCGCGCGTCCCGCGACGAGCGCCGCGACCGCGATCGCCGCGCCCTCACCCGACGGCGTGGTGAACGTGAACACCGCGAGCGTCGAGGAGCTGGTGCGCGTCCCCGGCATCGGCCCGGCGCGCGCCGACGCGATCGTGCGACTGCGCGAGCGCGTGCGTCAGTTCCGTCACGTCGAAGACCTCGTGCGGGTGCGAGGCATCGGCCGCGCGACGCTGCGCACCATGCGACCGTTCCTCACGCTCGAAGGCGCGACCACGCTGTCCGAGCGGCCCGGGCGGCGCAGACCCACCGCCGAGGAGTGACCGATCGGTCAACCTCCGAGGCAGGCCATCAGCGCGCGCAGCTCTGCGCGGCGGAGCTTCATCCCCACGCGGTTGACCGCGAGCACCGCGCTCACCTCGCAGACGGCCTCGCGCACCACGAGGCCGTTCTGCCGGAGCGTCTCGCCCGTCTCGACGAGGTCGACGATCACGTCGGAGAGTCCCACCAGCGGCGCCGTCTCGACGGAGCCCTGCACGTAGATCACCTCGACCTCGACGCCCTTCGCCGCGTAGTGCGCGGCCGCGATGCGCGGGTACTTCGTCGCAACGCGCAGCGCGTGACCGGGCAGCGCCTCACCGCGTCCCTCGGGCGCGGCCACCACCATGCGGCAGCGTCCGAGGCCGAGGTCGAGCGGGACGTAGAGCTCGCTCCCGCGTTCGAGCAGAACGTCGCGACCCACGATGCCCGCGTCGGCGGCGCCGTGCTCCACGTAGGTGGGCACGTCGTCGGGCTTGAGCATCAGGAAGCGCAGGGCCACATCGCCCATCACCGCGTCGCGCTGGAGCCGCCGGTCGCTCTCGGAGAAGGTCTCCGCGGAGACTCCCTCGCGGGCGAAGCGCGGCGCGAGCTGCTTCGCGAGGCGCCCCTTGGGGAGCGCCACCGTGAGCGGCCTGCGATTCACGCGTTGCCGCGCACGCGACGGATGCGCGCGCCGAGGGGCGTGAGCTTCTTCTCGATGGCCTCGTAGCCGCGGTCGAGGTGGTACACGCGGAGCACCTCGGTGGAGCCTCCCGCGACGAGGCCCGCGATCACGAGGCACGCGCTCGCGCGGAGGTCCGTGGCCATCACGCTCGCGCCTTCGAGGGAGTTCACCCCGTTCACGATCGCGACGCGCCCGTGCACCTCGATGTCCGCGCCCATGCGGCTGAGCTCGGGCACGTGCATGAAGCGGTTCTCGAACACCGACTCGGTGATCACGCTCGTGCCGCGCGCCAGGGTCATCAGGGCCATGAACTGCGCCTGCATGTCCGTGGGAAAGCCCGGGTGCGGCGCCGTGGTGATGTCTACGCCGCGCAGCTCCCTCGCGCCGGGCGAGCGCACGCGCAGCCCGCCCTCCTCGCGCACGATGTCGACGCCCGCGGCGCGCATCTTCGCGCTCGTGGGCTCCACGTGCTCGGGCACCACGCCGTCGACGAGCACGTCGCCGCCCGTGGCCGCCGCGGCGATCATGAAGGTCCCCGCCTCGATGCGGTCGGGGATGATCGCGTGATCGACGGGGTGCAGCTCGTCGACGCCCTCGATGTGGATGACGTCGGTGCCCGCGCCGTCGATGCGCGCGCCCATCTTGTTGAGCACCCGCGCGAGCTCCTCGACCTCGGGCTCGCGCGCGGCGCCGATGAGCTGCGTGTGCCCCTTCGCGAGGGCCGCGGCCATCATGAGGTTCTCGGTGCCCGTCACGGTGGCCATGTCGAAATGGATCGTCGCGCCGCGGAGCCGCGGGCACTCGGCCATCACGTAGCCGTGATCGAGCTTGATGGTCGCGCCCATCGCCTCGAGGCCCTTGAGGTGCTGATCGATCGGTCGGGCGCCGATGGCGCATCCGCCGGGCATCGAGACCCGCGCGCGGCCGTAGCGGGCCACGAGGGGACCGAGCACGAGCACCGACGCGCGCATCTGCTTGACGAGCTCGTAGGGGGCCTCGGTGCGCTTCAAGACGCCCGTGCGGACGTGCACCACGGGGGGCTCGACCTCGGTCTCGGCGCCCATGAAACGCAGGAGCGCCGCCATCGTCTCGATGTCGCGCAGGCGGGGGACGTTGCGGAACGTGCACTCCCCTTCGGTGAGGAGCGCGGCGCTCAGGATGGGGAGCGCGGCGTTCTTGGCACCAGACACGCGGATCGTCCCGTGGAGGGGGACGCCGCCTTCGACGACGAGGTTGTCCATGGAGGGGACGCGTTCCTACCACACGCCCGCCGCGCCTGTCGCCAGCGCTGCGGAGGGGTGACCGAGCGCGTCGCCGCGATCAGCGACGGACGGAGAGCGTGACGGAGGTGCGCGCGTCGGCGGCCTCTCCCGCGGAGATGGGCGCGACGTCGGCGAGGTGCGAGCGCAAGCACGCTTCGAACCGCGGGTCGGGCGAGTCGGTGACAGACACGCTTGCGTAGTGCCCCTGCGCGTCGACGCGCACCTCGATGGTCACCGTCGACTCGGTGAGCGCGGGGTTCTGTCGCAGCGTCGCCTGCCAGCACGTGTTCACCACGCGGCTGTCGCGGAAGCCCTGCGCGATCTCGAGCGCGCGGGGAGACGCCGCGGCCGTCGGCGGCGCCGCGTCGGTCGCGAGGGGGGCGGCGTCGGTCGAGAGCGCGCTCGCGTCGGTGACCGCCGTGGCGGGCGAAGCGTCGACGGCGGGCGTCGGGAGCGGGCGGTTGATGCGCAGCGGGCGAGGCGCGTCGGGCTGCACGGGCTGCTGGTTGAGGCGGCCGATGTACACGCCGCCGCCGACGCCCGCGACGAGCACGCCGACCATGAGCACCCACGCGCCCATCGGCAGCGATCCCGTCTTGTGCGGCGTCGCGGTGGCGGCTGGAACGGGCGGCGGCGCGAGGCTCGCCGACTGCACGCTCGGCGGCATCTGGAGCGCGGGCGAGGACGCGAGCGCGTCAGGGCGCGCAGACGTCGCCGCGGGGTTCGCGTGGGCGACGAAGAGGTCGTCGGGGAGGGCGGCGTTGAAGTCGTCCATCGAGGGCGGCTTCGAAGACACCGCGTCGGCCCCTGCGGAGCGCGCGGGGGGAGCCTTCTCGACCGCGCCCGAGGTCGGCGCGAAGGGAGCGGTCACGGAGATGCGCTCCGGCCGCGCGATCGCCGCGGGACCCGACGCGGGATCGTCCTCGGACGAAGACCGCACCGCGGGGCGAGCCGACTGCTCCGCCGCCGCGCGCGCGGGCGGAGGGAACACCGCGCTCTGCTCCGCGACGGGCTCCGACGACATCTCCGCGGGCTTCTCGGGGGCCTTCTCGACGGGCCTCTCGACGGGCTTCGCGGTCGACGCGGGGGTCGGGGTCGCGGGCGTGGCGCCGCGCGTCGGCGTGCGCATGAAGGGCGAGAGGGGCGTGTGCTGCTTCGGGCGCTCGGCGACGGACTTCTCGGTGGTCGCGGGCTTCGAAGCTTCGACCGCGGGGCGCAGCGAGCGGGCCATGATCCCCGCGAGCGACGGGTCGAGGCCCGAGACGCGCGTGGCCTCCTCGTCGTCGTCGTCCGACGACGATCGCGGCGCCGCCCTCGACCCGGCGCTGCCCGCGGCGGGGCGCGCGGCGGGCTTCGCGGACTCGACCGCGCTCGACGCGGCGCGCATGAGGTCGTTGAGCTCTGCGACGGCTTGCAGCGGGCGCCAGTCATCGAGGCCCTCGCGCCACACGAGGGTGTCGGGCATGACGTCTCCCGCGGCGACGCGCGCGGCGAGGTCTTTTCGACTGAGCGGCCCGACGGGGACGTCGCGAATGCCTGCGTACCAGCCGTTCTCCGACGAGGCCGTGGCGCTCGACGGGGCCCGGGCGGTCGAGGTCGGAGGCATCGTCGCCTGTCGCGCGGGCACGGCGCCGTAGGCCGGGCCCGTGGAGGTCGCCGGGCGCGGTCGGGCGCTGCCTCGCGCGATGGGGACCGCCTGCGTCGCGGGGCGCGTGACATGCGCCGTCGCGCCCGCCGTCGGCGCCTCGGGAGACGCAGACTGCGTCGCCGCGGGCGCGTGGAGCTCGATCACGTTGTCGCACTTCTTACAGCGAAAACGGGTGACCGCGCGGCCCGCGAGCTTCTCGTCGGCAACGTGGTACTTCTGCTTGCACTTTTCGCAGAGGAAATTCATCGATCGTCTCGGCGTGCGGTCGGCGTGTCGTGGGTCGTTCGAGTGCCTCTACGGGAGGAGCGCAAGAATCCGCTCCTTGATCTGCGCGCGGGTCGGGTCGTCGGTGGCGCAGAAGCAGGCTCGCTCCCACGCCTCGAGTGCCTTGTGGCGAAAGCCCGCCCTCTCATACAACACCGCGAGGTTCTTGAGCGAAGCGAAGAACCGGTCGTTCATGGCGACGCTGCGCTCGACCTCTCGGATCGCGCGGAACACGTCTCCCTGACGCCCGAGCGTGAGCCCGAGGTGGTACCGCAGGCGGTACGAGTCGGGCGCCGCCGCGACGGCTTTCTCAAGCTGCGTCACGGCGCCCTGCACGTCGCCGCGCTGCCACGCCTCGGTGCTGCGCTTCATGGCCTCGTCGGCCTCCGCGGGGAGCACCTCGTCGAGCGTAGCGCCCGCGGTCGCGAGCGCGTCGCTCACCCGCATCGCGAACTGCGCGTGCGCGATGGGCTTCTGCACAAGCGATTTCACCGAGTAGACGCTCTCGAGGTCGCGCGCGGCGCGCCAGCCCGCGTACTCCGACGACGCCACCACCACGGCGACCAGCGCGAGCTCGGGGCGCTCGCGCATCCGTCGCACGAGGTCGAAGCCGTGCTCGTCGGGCAGCGCGGGGTCGATGACCATGAGCGCGGGCGGCATCACGGAGGCCATCGAGAAGGCCTCGCGCGCGGTGCTCGCCTCGGAGACCGACATCCCCATCGCCTCGAGGACCTCGGAGAAGGCCGTGCGGCTCGACGGGTCGGCGTCGACGACGAGGGCGCGACGGGTCCCCTGCGCGGCCGTCGAGGGGCGGCGCACCATGAGGCCCGGCTGCGGAGGCTGCTGCGCCGAGGCGACGCCGGGAGACGACGGGCGTCGCGGCTCCGCGGAGGGAGGCGGCGCGGGGGGACGTCCCGCGGGCGGAGGCGCCGGGTCGAGCAGCGTGCCCTGGCGAGCGCGGCGCGCCCCCGGAGGGATCGTCGGAGGGCGCGTCGATCCCGTCGGGAGCACGAAGCCCGGAGGCACCGTCGAGGGACGACCCGAGTTCGTCACCAGGGGAACGGAGCGCTCGGGGACGAGCTCGGTGTCTCCCTGCGCGCGGTGGTCGTAGGCGCGGTCGATGAGGTCGTGGAGCGCCTCGGCGTCGGCCGCGAAGGGGAGCACCCGCTTGCCCGTCACGAACTCGATCTCGGTCTGCGCCTGACGGTTGCCGGGGTCCGCCGTCGCGAGAAAGAGCGAGTCGTCGCGGATGAGCAGCGGCAGCACGCCGTGGCGCCGCGCGAGGTCTCGCGGGATCAGGTCGAGGCACGTCAGGTCGAGGGGCACGACGCGCACGTCGACGCCGGGGACGCCGTGCTTGTCAGACAGGTTCACCACGCCCTGGCGCTCGGGGTCGAGGGGCGAGACGCGCACCCCGGTGTTCTCGGGGGGCATGATCTCTCCCGCCGCAACGGCCTTCAGGGGTGGGTCTTCGCGGTTCACCATTGAGCTCGTCGTCGGTGACGACAGCGCCGAAGCTGCGACCCCGCGAGGCGTCGTCGAACTACGATGCCTGAAGGGGCGCGACGCTCGCGCGGACGTTCGTGGGGCGACCGTAACATCGCGAGCGCGAGATCTTCAACGATCGCGCTGAAATGGCGGGCGGGCGGCGCGCGGCGGCGGCGCGCGGAGGGTCACATCCCGGCGATGATGCGCCAGTCGTCGCCGACGCGCTCGAGCTCGAGGCGGTTGTCTGCGACGCGGCGAAACCACACCTCTTCGTCGCGCGCGCTCGGCGTCGCGTCGCGCACCGGGTCGATGCGCAGCGACGGAGCGTTCGCGGAGTAGGCCGGAGCTCCCGCCGGGCGGCGCAGGGTGTAGCTGCCGGTGAAGGTGTAGTCGACGTGGGCGTGCGCGGGGTCCTGCGGGTCGAACGAGATCCGCCGGTAGCGCATCTCGTAGCGGACCTGGCGCACCTCGTCGGACCACGCGGCCAGGAGCCGCTGGAGTCCGTCGTAGCCGTAGTCGTCGTCGCCCGCGGGCGTGCCGCCGTCTTCGAAGTACCGCGGCGAGGCCAGCGTGAGGAGCAGCCGCGCGTCGCGCGACTCCACCGCGTGGCGGTAGCGCTCACAGAACGTGACGATCGAGCGGTTCTCGCGCGTGTCGGGCAGGTCGGTGTTGGGGATGCGTCCCGTGGCGCAACCGAACGAGGTGAGGGTGAGGACGAGGAGTGAGGTGGTCACGCTGCGCATGGTCATCGGGTCGACGCGGCCAACGAAGCCGGGCGGGCGGGATATTCCTCGCAACGACCCCGGGAGGGCAACAGAAACGGCGGCGGGGATGTCGCTTGCGTGTCAGGCGTCGCGGGTGTTACGCGACGACCCCAGAGGCGAAGTGAGCGAAGGTCAGGGTTCCCAGGGGTCGCGGCGCGCGCGACGCATCGAGGAGGCGATCCTCGAGGTCGAGGGCGTGGCGGGCGTACGCGTGTGGGAGCTCCCAGGCCGCGTCGAGATCGGCGTCCGCGTGGCGCCGAGCGACACGCCGGCCGACGTGATCGTCCGCGTCAACGAGCTCACCACGGCCATGCACGAGGGCGACGAGTCCTGGGACGTGGGCGTCCTCACCGAGGAATGACCCGCCGCCTCCGGGCCGCGCTCCTCTCGTGCGCGCTCCTCGGAGCGTCGGCGCTCCACACCGCGCGCCCTCACGCGCAAGACACGCTCTCGGAGAGAGGCGTGCGCGCCGCGCCGTCGACGCGCCGCCCCTGCGCCCCGTGGGTGACCCTCGGCCGCGGGGTCTCCGTCCGTCGCTGCGAGGGAGGTCACGGCCACGCCGCCGTGCTCCTCTCGGGCTGGGCCATCACCACGACCTCCGCGCGACGCTGGGCCGAGGCCCTCTACGACGCCCGCCTCGCGGACCTCGGCGTCTCGACCGTGTACGCCGTCGACGGCCCCGCGCAGGTCGATTTTCGCCGCAAGGAGCTCGCCGTCGACGCCCTCCTCGCGGACCTCTCCGCGCGCGCGTCGGCCCCTGGCGCGTGGGTGCTGGCCGCGGCGCACTCGAGCGGCGCCCACGTCGCCGCGACGCTCTTCGACCGCGCGTTTCGCGTGGGGAGGGCGCCCTCGCTCCGCGGCCGCATCGTGTACGTCGACCTCGACGGAGACCGCGGCATCGCGAGCGACCCCGAGCGACACCTCTCGCGCGAGAGCGTCGCGGGCCTGCGCCGCGTGATCTTCGTGGCCGTCGCCGACCGCGCCCGCGGGCTCCACGGGTTCAGCCGCGCCGCGATGGAAGAGGGGCACCGCGAGTTCCCCGCGGAGAGCCAGCTCGTCACCTACGACGCCTCGCCGGCGGGGTGCTCTCGCGACGCGTGCGCGCACCTCGCGCTCATCGACACGCGCCCCACCGCGCGCGGCAATGAGACCTACGCCCGCGGCGACGCCGCGACGGTGAACATCACCTGGCTGGCGTTCGCGGAGCGCTGGCTCACTGCGCTGCGCTGACTCTGTTCAGTGTCTCGACGCGCCGCGGAGCCACGGGAGCGCCTCGAGGGGCTCCGCCGCGGCGGCGCAGATGACGCCTCCCACGAAGGCGCCCATCACGCCCGCAGCGCCCACGTCGCAGCCCGAGAGAAAGAGGTTCTCGACGGGCGTGCGCGGTCGCAGCCACGCGTTGGAGTAGCGCGCGGGCGTCGAGACCACGCCGTAGATCGACCCCGCCGCGGGGCGCGCGAAGTGCTCCGTGGTCATCGGCGTCGAGAGCTCGGCGTGACGGAGCAGCGGCTTGAGACCCGGGCGGTGCGCGAAGAGCCCGTCGGTGAGCCGTCCGAGGAGGTCTTCTTTCAGGGCCTCGTACTCGGCGCCGCGCTTCATCCAGGGTGTGCCCTTCCACTTCGAGAATTTCTCGTAGGGGACGAAGGTCACGATCTCGCCCGTGTGGATCTGGTCGGGGCCCGCGTCGTGGGAGGGATCTTTGAGCGACGGATAGCTCGTGTAGAGCACCGGGGCGGCGCGCTCCTTGTCGAAGTCCCAGGTGGAGCGGTCGGCGTCCCAGGTGTCCCAGAACCACTGATTCGCGCTGCCTGCGCCCGCCGCGCGGATGTCTCCTTCGAAGCCCAGGTACGCGCAGAGGTGCGCGGGCGCAGGCGGGAGCGTGCCGAGCGACTCGGTCCAGTGCTTCGCGCGCTCGCCCTCGGGGAGCAGGTGCTTCACCGTGGTGAGCGCGCTCGCTGCGCTGACCACACGCTTCGCGCGGATCTCTTCGCCGCCCACGAGCTTCACGCCGACGGCCTTGCCGCGGTCGACCATGATCTCGTCGACCTCGGCGCGGATGCGCGTCCATCCCCCCACGTCGGCGACGTTCTGGAGGAGGGCCTTCGCGATGTTTCCCGCGCCGCCGACGGGGTAATACGCGCCGTGGAGAAAGTGCCGTACGACGCCAGCGTGGATGGCGAAGGAGCCCTCGCGCGGCGGCGAGCCGTAGTAGCCCCACTGCCCCGCGAGCACGGTCTTGAGCCGCGCGTTCGAGGTGATGCCGTCGAGCACCGACTGGAGCGTCACCGACGTGAAGCGCTTGGACGCGCGCTGCGTGAGCGGCTCGAGCAGCGACGCCGCGCGCTCGGGGAACACCTTCGCTGCGTAGTACCCGCGCATCGCGCCGCCCGCCTCGCGCACGAGCGAGAGGTACCGATCGATGGCCTCGCGCTCGTCGGGGAACTTCTCGAGGAGGTTCTCGCGGTACTGCCTCGCGTTGTCGGGGAACTCGATCGTGAACCCCTCGGGGTAATAGAACTGCTCGTACGGATTGCCGAGCGACGCCCACTCGAGCCGCTCGCCCGTGAGCGCGTGGAGCACCCGCCCGAGGATCGAGTGCGAGGTCACCTCGCCGATCGCGTGGACGCCCACGTCCCAGTGCCAGCGCTTGCGCTTGAACGAGTGCGTGAAGCCGCCGGGGATGTAGTGCCCTTCGAGCACGAGCACCCTGCGCCCGAGGGCCGCGAGGATGGCCGCGGTGGTCATTCCGCCCATGCCCGAGCCGATGACCACGTAGTCCCAATCGCCCGAGGGCATCGAGCGGCTCCAGGGGAGTGCGTCGTGCTGCGTCATGGCCGCGTTGCGTATCACGAATCCGCGACGCCGAGATGACCATGGACGTGTCCGTCCGCGAGCGCGTGAAGGGTCAGAGCGGCGGCGGGAAGGCGCGGGTGAAATCGCCGATGCAGGTCACCTCGTCGGCGGAGTGCTTCCACCCCGTCGCGGCGCTGAAGACGCCGCCGTCGATGACCACCGGGTGCTTGATGTGCTGCACCGCGCCCGGCGGGAGCCGCGGCAGGCCGAAGCGCCCTCGCATGAGCTGAAACGCGATCTCGGGGAGGGGAATGTTCTTCCGCCCCGTCTCGCGGATGATGACCGAGAGGGGGAGGGGCTGCGGCCCGGCGACGTTGAACACGCCGCGGAGGCGCGCGCGCAGCGTGGCGCAGATGGCGTCGGCCACGTCGCGCTCGTGCATGAACTGAAAGAGCGGGTCGAAGCCGAGCACCGTGGGCACGTAGCGCCCCTTGAGAAAGCTCGCGAGCGTGCCGTGCCCCGTGGGGCCGAGCGAGTAGGCGAAGCGCAGCACCGACGTCGCCACCTTCGGAAAGCGCCAGAGCGACTGCGCCGCGTAGAGGTCTGCGGCCACGAGGTCCGCGAGCTCGGGGAAGGTGCTCACGGCCATCGGCGGATCGTCTTCGTGGTGATAGAGCGCCTGCTCGGCGCCCGCGCCGTAGTAGGTGTGGCGCCCGACGAAGATCACGTGCTCGACGCCGTACTCGTTGGCGTGCTCGAAGACCGCGCGCGTGCCGCCGAGGTTGATGCGGTAGCGCTCCTCGGTGGCGGCCACGAGGTGCGTGACCGTCGCCATGTGGATGATGGCCTCGGGCTGGCTGTGACGGATGAGCTCCTCGGCGGCGCGCTTGCGTACGTCGATCGCGTGCATCTCGACGCCCGCGGGGGCGTCGTCCCAGGGGCGGCGGTCGACGCCGATGACGGTGTCACCCTGGCTGGCGAGCTCCGCGGCGACGAGCTTCGCGATGGGCGACGAGATGCCCGTGAGCATGACCTTCATGACAGGCCCTCCGCGGGCTCGCGCCCGAGCTCACGGATGCGCCCGCGCATCATGCCCGAGATGGCGCGCTTCACCTCGTCGACGTGCGCGTGCACGACGTGGTCGTCCTCGTGGCTCGACCCTTCGAACACCATCGGCGAGCCGTAGTGGATCTCCATCTTCACGGGCATCGGGATGGGCAGGAGGTACGCGGGCACGGGCACATACGGAGCGCCCACGAGCGCGCCGAGCGCGTAGGAGTTGGCGACCGTGGGGAGTGCCTCACCGCCGCCGAGAATCGCCACGGGGATGATCGGAGTCTTGGTCTTCATGGCGAGGCGCATGAAGCCGGTGCCGAACTCCACGAGCGAGTGGCGCTCCCAGTAGAGCTTGGCGGTCCCCTTCGCGCCCTCGGGAAAGACCATGAGCAGGCGGTCGTCGTTGAGGAGGCGCTCGGCCGTCTCGGGGAGACCCGTGAACTGCCCCGTGCGGCTCTGCCAGAGCGACGAGATGGGCATGCGCCCGAGGAACTTCTCGACCATCCCCTGCGCGAGTCGCGGCGGGTCGAGCTCGAGGAAGGTCGACGTGATGAGCATGGCGCCGTCGATGGCGATGCCGCCCGAGTGGTTGCCGATGAGCATCGCGCGGCCGTGCCTGGGCACGTTCCCGACGCCGAAGGAGGCGACGCGGAAGTAGTGGCGATAGAGCCACGAGAGCGCCGTGTACGACTGCGCGAGGTGGTGCTTCGAGACGCCGTAGGGGTCGAGTCCGTAGGCGTTCCAGGGGACCTCGATGCGGTCGACCCGCGCGCGCACTTCAGGGCTGATGGGTAGTCTCACGCGACCTCTTCTTCCCGCCACGATGGGGAGTGACGGCGCGGGAGGATATCCCCACGAGGCGCGCGCGGGATATGACGAAGCAGCCCCCGCGAG
>JBPOHC010000983.1:0-7354 GCA_052035985.1 Myxococcota bacterium
TCCTCGTTGGGGAAGAGGAGCTCGGACTCGGTCATCGGCCCCTCGGGGAGGGTGTCGACGTGCCAGCGGAGGATCTCGATGAGCTCCTCCGGGAGCGCGACGCGCTGCTTGCGGCCGGTCTTCGTGGTGTTCATCACCTCGTCGCCGACCGTCTGCGAGCGCCGCACGAGGAGGATGCCGTCCTTCCAGAGGATGTCGGGCGTCTCCCCTCCCTTCCGAAGCGGCCGGAGCGACGACGGGCGGAGCCCCGTCGCGAAGCCGAGGGCGACCATCGCGAAGTGCTGCGGGCAGAGCTCGCGCATCTTCCGGAGGAAGGGCCGCACCTCGTCGACGGTGAGCGCGTTGGGCTCCTCGTCGGTGTAGACCTCGTGCTCGGACGTGTCGAAGGGCTCGATCCCCGTGAGGGGGTTCCGGTCGAGCCGGAACGCGTGCACCGCGTCGTTCATGATCGTGCGCAGGATGCGCAAGTGGTTGTTCCCCGTGACCGGCGACAACTTCCCTGCGTTGATCTTCGCCGCCGTCGCGAGCTGCCACTTCTCGAAGTCCGCAAAGCGGAGCTGGTCGACGTAGTAGTCGCCGAAGGCCGGGATGAGGTGGGTCTTCAGCACGCTACCCCACACGATCCTGTTCTTCGCCGACTTGATCTTGCGCGTCGCGATCCGCCGTTCGAGACACGACACGGCGAAGGCGCTCCAGCGCATCCGCAGTGGACTCTCCTCCTCGACGCCGCGCTTGATCTTGGAGAGCTCCTCCTGGAGCCACCCGTACGCCGCCGCGGCCTCCATGTCGGGGAGCGCCTTCTGCACCTCGCGCACCTTGCCCGTCCGCGGATCGACCGCGCGCCCGCGGACGAAGTACCCGCCCTCCTTCCTGCGCCACACGCCCGGCATCGTGGGCTTCGGCGCGATCCAGTAGTTGTACCTGTTGACCCATTCGTTCTTCTTCACCGTCGCCTCCATGCGGAGGCGCACCCGGTCGTTCCGCGGCGACCATAGCATCGCCCTCGGGCGGCAGCCCGAGGAGGAATCGGTCGAGGTCCGCGATGCGCCAGACGTTGGTGCCCGTGCCGCCGCGACGACCGGCGGGACGGACGCGGCCCTCCATCGCCGCTTTCCTAAGAGCTCCGGTCGTCTTGAAGCCGCAGTACGCGGCGGCCTCCTTCGTCGGGAGGAGGGTGCGTGCTGGTGTCGCCATGCGAGACCTCCTGGTCGTTGCGTTCGCGCGGGGCGCGTGTGGTTGTTCGTGCCCCGCGAGCGAGGCGGTGATGCGTGTGAGGGCGCACCTCGCGGGCGCGTCGGAGTGTGGACCGGTGCTAGCGGCGCGCGTGGATGCGCATCGTGAGGTTGATGCGCCCCTTGTCGCAGCGCGGCTCCGCTGGGATCTCGTGCTTCCAGAAGCGCTGCGTCGGTCCCTCCATCACGAGGAGGCTCCCCGACGTGAGGGGGAGGACGACCTTCTCGCGCGTCCGGTTGTGTCGGAGCACGAAGCGACGCGTCGCACCGAACGAGAGACTCGCGATGGGGCCGTCGACGAGGAGGTCGGGCTCCGCGTCCGCGTGGAGGCCGATCTTGTCCGCGCCCGTGCGGTAGTAGTTGAGGAGCACGCCGTCGAAGTGACCGAGGGCGTCGCCGAAGACGGCCCGCTCCACGTCGGCGACGAGGACGCGGACTGCCTCGATCATCGGCGCAGGGCGACGTTCGATGCCGCTGTAGCGGTAGGTGAAGTCACCCATCCACGCGGTGAGGCGCGGCTCGGAGCGCCCGCGGAAGGACATCTGCTCCCACGAGACCTGATCCCGGAGGCACAGGTAGAGCGCGTCGGCGGGGTGCGGGGCGGAGAAGTGCGGCCAATGCCGCAGGCGACCGCCGTCGGCGAGTTCGATCGTCTCGCAGGGCGATTCCTCTCCGCCGGGCGTCGTGGTGTTCGTCGAGTTAGCATTCATGGTCGAGACCTCCGCGAGAAGAACGCGCGTGCCACCGTCGTCGTGCGCAAGATGAGCCGCGCCGCCTTCGTGAACGCAGTAGGCTGCCCGCCGCCGGGCGGGGTGCGTCGGACGATCCGACGCTCGCGGTACCGTGGGGCTCGGTCGCACGAGCGTGCCGGTCCACGATCACGATGCGCGAGGCTCACGGAGCGTAGCGAGGTTCTGGGCTCGGCCCACGTCCCCGCCCGGCGGAGAGGCAGATGACACTCAGCGTGCGAACGGGCGTGTCGTCCGATGCTTCCTCGATATCAGTACCAGACCGTCACACCGAAGCCGAGGAGACCGACCTTCTCGTACCACTCGGCCGCCAGTAGCAACGATGTCAGGGCCGTTTCGAACACAAGCAGTGGCTGCGGGGTGAACTTCTCCGTCACAACGGTGAGGAACCCGCCCGCTCGCGGTCCGTCAGGCGTATCGGTGGGCTCCACGTACCGCCTTTCGAGCCGTGAGACCGCACGCCGGAGTTCCTTCGCCACGAATGGCATACGCTCCACGTCCATCTCCGTCTGAAGGAGATTGGCGAGGGCGAACTCTTCGAAGGAGACGAGGTTCGTTACGGCCACGTTCGTATTGAAGGAGCAGCATGTGTTGATGAAGCCGGCAGGTAGCGTGTCGTCCGCGAATGGGCAGGGCGTGTCGTTCGGATGGGTCATCCCGAAGGGAAGCTTGTCGTGAATGGCGAGACAGTCCTGTTGTCGTGGAACCAGTAGCGTTTTCATAGAGCGAGATCGTTAGGAATCAGTTCGTTGGGCCGAGCCGAACCTCGCGACTGCTCCGGAGCATCGCGCCCTTCCACACCTCCAAGTGTCATCGTCGGAACGCGCGTCACGGCCTCGACGTGCAACGGAAGTGCACCGTGTGATTGAGCGCACGACCGTCTCTTCGCGCGCGTTCACGCGTCCGGGAGCGACACGCGCAACGCGTCGTCGACGAACACCATGCCCCCCGAACAGATCCTCTCCCTCATCGAGCGCGCGGCGCCCATCCTCCTCGCGGGCGTCTTCGCGCACGTGCTCGCCCGCAAGCTCGCACTCGCCGGCGTCGCGAAGGTCATCGCCCGCGCGGGCGGCCTCCTGCTCGTCGGTGTCCTCGTCGTCGCGGTCCTCGGGCAGGTCCACCGCTTCCCCATCGACCGCGGCCTCATCGCGTGGCTGGCCGTGGGACTGCCCGTGTACGTGTTCATCCGCTGGCGTGACGGCGCCCCATACCGCGAGGCCCTGCGCAATCGCATCGAGCAGGCGCGGCAAGCGGAGCGGAAGCGCCTGCCTCCTCCGCCCGCGGGTGCTCCTGCACCTCCGGCGCTGCCGCCGACGCAGCAGGGCCCTGGAGGTACGCCGTGAACGAGTCGTTCTGGAAGCGTGTCCGCGAGGCCGTGCACGGTCCTGACCGCGAGCACGCCCATCGAATTGAAGACGGGGTCATCGCGCGCGCCGTCGACGGGACTGTCTCGCCCGAACTGCGCCGTGAGCTCGCGTCGCTTGAACGTGATCCTGCGCGAGCAATGCGACTCGGGCGCTTCGCCGAGGGCGCGCTCGCGGGCGATGACCTCCTCGTGAACGTGCGCGACGGGCTCGCACATCAGCACGTCCTCGGTGCGTCGGGCTCCGGCAAGTCGTACTTCGTGCTGCACGAACTCATCTCGCTTCTCCGACGCGGGGCGGTGAACTCCCTCGTCGTGCTCGACATGAAGGGGGAGCTCGCGGAACTCCTCGTCGACCAGGCGCTCCCCGCGCTCGCGGCCTCGCTCCCGGCGCGGGAGGCGGACGCGCTTCTCAACCGCATCGTCGTGGTGGACCCCTTCTCCACGACGCATCCGCCGCCGCTCAACGTGCTGGTGCGAGACCCCGGGCTCCCGCTCGCGATCCAGGCGCGCGACGTGGCGGAGTGCTTCGAGGCCGCGACGGAGACCACCGTGTCGGCGCGCATGGAGACGATCCTCGACTGGTTGTTGCGGCTCGGCATCGAAACAGGCACGTCGTTCCTCGGCGTGCGGCGCGCCCTCCAGGAGCCAGCCGTTCTCGATGGACTCGTGCGGCTCGCCGCCGACCAGGACACGATCCGCTACTTCGTCCTTCGGTTCGCAACGGAGCCGAAGGCCTCGAAGCTCGCGTTGATGGCTCGGCTCGACCGCTTCCTCGCGCTCCCCATGACGCAGCTCGCGCTCGGCGCGAAGGGGTGCCTCGACTTCGACCGCCTCCTCGACGACCGAATCACGATCGTGAATCTCGGACGCGCGCCCGCCGGGCTTCAATCGGTCGCGCGCTTCTTCGCGATGGTCGTTCTCACCCGCTTCGTACGCGCCATCTTCCGTCGGCCGCCGCAGGCGCGTGGCTTCGCTTCGCTCCTCGTCGCCGACGAGTGGCAGGTCGCACTGAACACCGCGCTCGCACAGGAGTTCGAAGCGATTCTCACGCTCGCGCGCTCACGGGGCGTGCATCTGTGGCTCGCGAACCAGCAGCTCGCGCAACTCGACCGGCACGGTGCGACGCTCCGCTCGGTACTCCTCGGGCAGGTCGCCGTGCAGGCGGTCTTCCGGCTCGCACACGAAGACGCGCAGACCCTCAAGCGTCTCTTCCCCATCACGGGGACCGTGCGACGCCACACGCAACAGGGCCACGCGACCTCTGCCTTCCTCACGCCCGCGGAGGAACTCGAGGCCCGCATCGCCGCCGCGGGGCGCCTCCCGAACCGAGAGGGGTACTGGTTCGACCGGCGGAAGCCCTGGGGCGCGATCCCCTTTCGTTCGGCGACGCTCACGTTGCCGCCTTCGTCCGCGCTTCCCGCAGCATTCGTCGCCCGCGCGCAGCGCGGCGTGATCACCTCCACCGTCGCCGACTTCGCGAGGATGCGCGACGACGAGGATGCACGACTCGATCAGCTCGCGGCGGGGCCGGGAGCGGCCGCGAAGGCGTCACCCATCCAAACGCCCACACCGCCACCTGCGCCGCCCGCTTCGCCGCGCGTGGCGGGCCCTCATGTGCCGCCCACGGCGCCCGTGGCATCGGCGGCGACACCACCCCTGCCTCACCCGCCCGGACGCCGCAGAGGGCGCCCGAAGAACGGTGGCGGTCTCCCTCCCATCCGCTGAGGTCGTCATGCTCGCACGCGTCCTACTCTTCCTGCTCACGGCCCCGTGGATTGCCCTCTCCGCCATCGTGCGCGGAGCGGTCGGCCTCGTGCGACTGCCGGGTCAACTCCAGGCACGAAGCGCTGATCGGCTCTTCTGCCCGGACGGCCACCCGAACCCCGTCATGGGGCGCTGGACGTGCCGATGCGGGGCGGCGTACCTCGGGCACGCCTTCGCCCCATGCCCCGTCTGTGGGCTCCCCGCGGGCTGGATTCGGTGCGAGGTCTGCGGCCTTGCGATCCGATCTCCTTGGAAGGCCGGCTGAGCCGCGCTTCGCGCGCACGCAGCCACCGTGGCGCGCGTTCAGGAACTGCGCGAAGTGCTCCAGCCCCTCGTGCAACACCCCCATGAACATCCCCCGAGCATTCAAGCGTTCGTGGAATCCCGTGCCGTCGAAGGCCGAGCAGAACGAGGGACGGGCCGACCCACACCCTCTATGTTCAACCTCTTCCAACGTCGACACCTCTTCGTGCTCCGCGGGCGGCCAGGACGCGCCCCGCGGGCTCTCCGGCGACGCTCTGCTCCGCGGCTTGCGGACGACCTCGCCTGGATCGCCTGCTGGGTCGTACTCGCCGTCGCCGCGCTCGCCGCGCTGCCCCTCGCACGCGTCGTCGTTCAGAGCTGTGTGGCACACACCATCGCAGACCTGGACGGTCCCTGAAGCCACGGATTCCACGGGCATCGCTCGACGGGGGCGACGACGCTGCGGCCCGTCTACTCGCTGCTCGACCACGCCACGGCGCCGATGCACCCAGACGTGCGCGGTGAACCGGGCCGAGGCTCGTTCTCGGTGCGGAGGAGCTGTGGAGGTCGGTGCCATCGCGCCGACGTGCGGCACCCGTCGTCGCCCCCCGAGCACCTACGTGCTCTCGCACCAGATCACCCTGCCGCGTTCGCGCGGCGGTAACGAGGGTCGGTTCGCATACTCCTCCTCGTGTGGCCTCGTGCTGCGCGCGGCGTCTGCGTCCGATTCGCGCCCCCTGCTCTCGGGCACTCCCCACGGGAACACGTCACAGCGAGGCGGAGAAGTCCGGTTCACGACTTCGTCTCGATGCGCCCGCCCGCGAGGGATGCACGACGCAGGTGCGGCGCGTCTCGAACGTCGGAGCCGCGGCTGCGGCGCATCCGCGCGTGAAGTCGTGCGACCTTCCCCGGAACCACGGCGCGGGGTCCGCCCGCGTCGCGACGCGCGACTGGCCCCCCCACCGCGACGCCGCGCGTGCTCGGTTCCCCGAGCAGAGCCGCGGCGAACGTCACGCGCCCCGTGGGCGAGGGTGTTCAACGTGTGCTGGTCGTGCCGTACGACGCGGCGAACCCCGCCCGTGGCCTCCGGCTTCTGATCCCGGAGGACTCCATGACCGAGTCGGGTGCAGGTATCCGTGCGCGTCGCGAAGGGTGGGCGCGCGAGGGCCGGACGACACTCACGTCGCGCGACATCGAGATCCTCTACATCGTGGGCGTGTGCGGGGTGCTGCGCACTGCGGACATCACGCGCTTCTTCTTCGGCGCGCGGTCGACCGCGAACGATCGCCTGCGCAAGCTCTTCTGCGCGGGGTTCCTCGACGCACATGCCGTCGACCTCATGCGCGATAACTACTACACGCTCACCCCGCGCGGACGCGAAGCGGTGCTCGATGCGCACGCGATCGACGCCGACGCAGTGAAGGTCGTGCGGCGTTTGCCGAAGAAGCTCGATCATCAGCTCGCGGTGACCGAGGTGCGGCTCGCGATCGGGCTCGCGCTCCGCGAGCACAAGACCTACGCCCTCGCCTCCTTCGAGACGGACGCCGATCTCGCGCGGGAGAGGCATGCGTCCCTTCTCGAACTCATCCCCGACGCCAAGGTCGTCGTGCGCACGATCGCGACGGGCGAGACCCTTCCCTGGTTTCTCGAGATGGACCTGGGCACGGAGCCCGTGACCTGGCTCGTGCGCCACAAGCTCGCGATCTACGCGAAGTACGCCGCGCTCGGCACCGCCCTCTACGGCATCCAGAACCCCCTCGTCGTCCTCGTCGTGCCGGGCCTTCGTCGAGCGCGGAACATCGCCCGCGCGCTCGTGGATGGTCGCGTCGGCGCACGTGTGGTCATCGCCCTTCGCCCGACGCTCGACGAGACGACGATCCTCGCGGGCACGGTCTACGCGCTCCCCTCGACGCTCGCGGCGGCGAGTGACGCAGATGCGAGCCGCGCGTTCCGCGAACGTCTCCTCCCCTGACGCGGTCCCCGCACAGGGTCCCCTCACG
>JBPOHC010000644.1:0-2996 GCA_052035985.1 Myxococcota bacterium
GGGCGCTTCAAGGTGCCGATGCTCAGCCGCTGGCGCATGCAGGAACAACACAGCGGAGAGCGCGGACTGCCGCAGGTTCAGTACGCGTTCCTCGAACTTCCGAAGTACGAGGCGGGCGACGCGCCGAAGACGCTCATCGAGAAGTGGGCCTACTTCTTCCGTGAGGCGAAGAACCTCAACGTCGTCCCTCCCTCGCTGTCGGAGAAGCCGTTCCGCGACGCGCTGGAGATCGCCCGAACGACGAGCTTCACGGCGGAGGAGTGGGAGGTCTACGAGCGAGCCAAGATGGCCGAGCAGGACGCTCGCGGAGCCCTCACGATCGCGCGACAGGAGGGCAAGCTGGAGGGCAAGCTGGAGGGCAAGCGCGAGGCGTTGCTGCTCCTTCTCGCGCACCGGGGCATCGCGCTCGCGGGGGAGGACCGCGCGAGGATCGCGGCGTGTGAGGATGGCGCTCTTCTCGAAGGCTGGTTTCGGCGCGCGCTCACGGCGGCCTCCACTGTCGAGGTCTTCGCGTGAGCGCCCGATGAGCGATCTGGGAGCCCATCGGAGGCGTCACGATCGCGTTCGGGGGATGGCCGGGGGCTGCCGACGTCGCCCCGACGGTCGCCGCTCGCGCGGCGGCGCTTGTTCGGCGTCTCCGTGAGCGTCCTGAGCGCCTGCTGGGGCGTCGGCCCGTCGTCGCCCTCCGACCGCTCGCCCGACCCCGTTCCCCTCGAAACACCTTCGCCGACGGCATTTGCGAGAAAATTCTCGCTCCGCCTCAGACTCTCCGTGGCCACACCGATAGTACCTGGTGAAAGCCCTCGATGACTCGAGCGGCTACGCCTCCCACTCTCGCGACGGAGCCACGAACATGCCGATGCCCGCCAGAAAAGATATGCAACCCCAGACGCAGGAGGGGGAGGTCCGTATCGTGACACGCGCGCAGGGTGGACCGATCCACGAGTCGCCGCTGACGCCTGAAGACTACGCGTTCATCACCAGTCTCCCCGAGCAGCACACGGGTGACCGCGTGCGCTCTGACATGGCGCTGCTCATCACCGATGACGACACGCAGGCGTCGCTCGGACGCTACGCCGACTTCTTCGCCTTCGCGGGCGTCAACGTCGAGCCCGCCGTCGTGGCCCTCCCGAGGCTCGTTCAGCTCCTCCGCGTGCAGCAGCACCTCTCGCGCGTGCAGGACCTCGTTCAGCGGCACATCACCGCCACCGGTGAGCCCCTCGTCAACATCGTCTCCGACGTGCACCGCATGGTCAACGCGACCCCCGATGGGAGCGCCCTCCGCGACGCCTTCGCCACCCTCGAGTCGCGCTGGAAGGAGACCTTCCGTGGCGGCGGACGTCCCGCCAACACCGAAGACGCGCCCGCGCCCACGCCCGACCCCTCGCAGCCCAAGTAATCCTCTCCCTCCCGCCCGTCGCGCCTCCGCAGCTCCCCGACACACCCCGGAACTGGACTTCGCCCCGCGCGCGGAGGTAGCGACGTCGCATCATGGCGACCAGGCTCCCCGACCCCGGCGACCCGAAGGCCCTCTACGTGATGGACCTCTCGGGCTACGTGTTCCGCGCGTACCACGGCGTTCGTCCGCTCTCGAACTCCAAGGGTGAGCCCACGCACGCCACCCTCGGCGTCACCAACATGATCATGGCCCTGGTGCGCACGCAGCGCCCCGCGCGCCTCGCCGTGGCGATGGACTCCACCACCGACACGTTTCGCCACACGCTCTATCCCCAGTACAAGGCCAACCGCCCGCCGCCCCCCGAAGACCTCAAGCAGCAGATGATCCGCTGCCGTCAGGTCGCAGAGGGCTACGCCATCCCCGTGTGGCAGTGCGACGGAGTGGAGGCCGACGACCTCATCGCCACGTCGATCGAGCACGCGCGCAAGCACGGCCTCACCACGGTGGTGTGCTCGGGTGACAAAGACCTCCTCCAGCTCGTGGCCCCCGACGTCATCGTCTGGGACGCCATGCATCAGCGCGTCTTCGGTCGCGAGGAGGTCATCGAGAAGTGGTCCGTTCCCCCCGAGCGCGTGCAGGACCTCCTGGCGCTCATGGGCGACTCGTCGGACAACATCCCCGGCGTCGAGCACGTCGGCGAGAAGACCGCTTCGAAGCTCCTGGCCGAGCACGGCTCTCTCGACGGGATCTACAAGAACCTCGACAAGGTCAAGGGCAAGACCCGCGAGTACCTCACGCAGCACGAGGCCGACGCGCGGCTCTCGTATCAGCTCGTGGGCCTCAAGCGCGACGTCGCCATGGACTTCGACCTCGAACACCTCGTCTACGGCGGGTGGAACAAGGCGAAGCTCAAGGCCCTCTTTCTCGACCTCGAATTCAACAAGCTCGCCGACGCGCTCGACGTCCCGACCACGGCTCCTACCGCCGCGAAGGCCACGTACGAGTCCGTGCTCACCGTCGAGAAGCTCCACGAGTGCATCGCCGCGTGCCGCGCCGCGAAGGCCTTCGCCGTCGACACCGAGACCACCTCGCTCGACACGCACCTCGCCGACCTCGTGGGGATCTCCCTCTCGTGGCGCGTCGGCCACGGCGTGTACATCCCCATCGGGCACCGCGTGATGACCGATCCGAAGCAGCTCCCGAGAGCCGTGGTGCTCGACGCGCTGCGACCGCTCCTCGCCGACGCGTCGGTGAAGAAGTTCGGGCAGAACATCAAGTACGACGACGTGGTGCTGCGTCGCGCGGGGGTTCCCGTCGAGGGCTACGACTTCGACACGATGCTCGCGAGCTACCTCATCGACCCCGAGCGCAACACGCACAAGCTCGAAGAGATCTCTCGCAGCGAGCTCGGCTACGAGATGCTCACCTTCGAGCAGGTCACCGGGACCGGCAAGAAGCAGATCACCTTCGACGAGGTCGACATCGCCACGGCCACGAAGTACTCGGGCGAAGACTCCGAGGTGGTCGAGCGTCTCGTCGAACGACTGCGCCCCAAGCTCGAAGGCGAGGGCCTCTGGGAGCTCATGCGCGACGTGGA
>JBPOHC010000596.1:0-32294 GCA_052035985.1 Myxococcota bacterium
CTCGCAGCGAGAGACGATCTCGACCGCGTCAACCCCCGAATAGCGGTCAGACTCAACTGGCGGGGAAAGGGCGCGCGGAAGCGGGGTATGGGGTCACGCCGCGCGCCGTCGCAAAAGAGCCGCACCCACCCGCAACAGCCCGCAAGCGCCGGACCTCGTCCGGCGCGGTGCTCGTGAAGTAGCCCGCGCGGTGAAGCGCGAAGCGCGAACCCCGGCACGTCGCCAACGAGATGACGCAGTAGTGCTACCGGGTCACCCACCAGAAATACGCAGAGCGCACCGACTGACCGCGACGCGGGCGGTACGTGTTCCCGCGGAACACGAGCGTGCGCGCCTCCTGATTCCAGTCGAAGCCGTCGGCGCGCGAGCGCGGCGCGAGGCGAGCATCCACAGCGACACGCAGCGTCGACGAGATCGGCGCGTGGTCGACGGTGAACTCGCTCGACGCGCCCGCCACCGCGTCTGCGATGCCCGAGAGCGCGGCGGAGACCTCGGCGTCGAGGGCCGTGTTGAGCGGGATGTACGCGCCTCCGTTGCCGAGCACCACGCACGCGACGAAGTTGTCGACCGTGGGGCACTGCGCGCGCGTGAAGAGGTTCGCCATCCCGAAGGTGAGAAAGTTGTGATCGGCGTACCAGCGCGTCGCCGCGCGCACGCGGTCGGGACCCGTCGCGCCCCATCGCGCGACGTCGCGTGAGAAGTAGCGCCCGTCGTCGTTGGTGCCGATCTCGTCGGTCACGAAGAACGCCGCGCGCGTCGCCTCGGGGCGGAAGCTCCTGCGCGACATCGGGTCCATCGGCGCGCGGCGGTCCATCACGTCGGTGGTGACGATGCCCGCGGCGAGGGGCTCCTCTTCTTGCCCTTCGAGCGGATACGGCGAGAGCGTGTCGGGGCTCTGATCGCGGTAGGGCCGATAGGTCACCTGCCACGCGAGCTGCTGCGGCCCCATCGGGTCGGAGCCGTTGATCCACGCGAAGCCCGGGTCGTCGAGGTTGAGACCGTCCGCGCGGCTGCCCGCCTGCATCACGCCCACGCGAAAATCGATGCCCGCGGAGTTCATCTCGCGGAAGAAGCGCTCCGCCGTGTTTCCGAGGCGCTCCTGGTCGTCTTCCATCGAGCGCGACGTGTCGACGAGCCAGAGAAAGTCTGCCGTGACCGTGCGCGTCGCCGTCGTGCGCTGGCACGTCACGTCGAGCGCGGCGCTCGTGCGCGCGAGGCCCGACGTGTTGGTCACGTCCTGGAGCCGGTACGCCGTGGCCCTCGACGCCGTCTCGTAGAAGGCCTCGGGCGCCGTGGCGAAGAGCATCACCGCGCGGCGGTCCGCGGGCCGCAGCACCGTGGTCACCTCGATCACGAACGATCGCTGCTCGAGGAAGCCGCTCGCGTACGGGCCCGGGTTGAGCCCCGCCACGTCGCGCGCCACGCGGTCGCGCACCACCGCGGCCGTCGTGGGGAGCGCCGTCACGCGGAACGACGAGCGGCGATAGCGGAGCCCTTCAGACGTGGTTCCGCCGCGGCCGACGAGCACGGGCGTGGCACCCACGGAGCTCGCGACGCGCCCTTCGAGCTCGCTCGCGGTGGTCTCGAGGTCGCGCTCCGCGGGGAACTCCCACACGAGCGAGGCGACGTTGTCGGTGGGGTCGTCGCTCGCCACGATGCCCGTTCCGCTCGCGCCGCCGGGGTTCACGCGCGGAGTGCTCCACACGCTCTCGAACGCGAACTGCATCGACGAGCCGGGGAGCGTGACCGTGGTGGGCTCGACGAGCGCGTACTCGGGGCAGAGCGGGTCCGCGGGCTCGACCGCGAGCGACACGGGGCACTGGAGCGTCTCGCCCGTCGAGAGCGAGTACGGCGTCGACACGACGATGTCGTAGTCGCCCGAGGCGTCGGGGGTGATCGTCGCGGTGGGTCCTCCGTCGGAGCGCACCATGGCCCGCGAGCGCGTCGGCGCGCGTCGCACCGACCACACATAGCCCGTGGGTCGCGGCACCACCTCGTCGATGCCGATGGCGAGCGGCGCCTCGACGCCCACGCGCGTCCGCACGCGCAGCGGACGACACGCGGGCTCGATGGGGGGCACGTCGCTCACCGACGCGTCGACGGTGAAGCGCAGGTCGCGCAGGCCGGTCTTGGAGCCGCACGCGCTCACGAGCGCGGCGCAGACGAGGGTCCTTCGAAGCATAGGGCCGCGAGTGTACGCCACGGAGAGACGGTGATGGCAACGCGGGGCGCGTCGAAGTGCGGCGCGCGAGCGGTCGATCACGGACGATCAGAGGGGAGGAGGCGGTTGCACGCAGACCTCGTAGGGCGCCACGTAGCTGCTGTTGGGAAAGGTCGTGACGCCCTCGAAACAGCCGCCGCCGACGCCGTAGCCGATGAAGTCCGCCACGGGGGTGCCGTTGTTGGTGTACTGGAACACCAGCTCGTCGGGGTTGAGCTGCTGCCACGTTCCGCCGTAGCTCGCGCCGCCCGCGGGGATCGTGACGGAGCCGTTGGCGTTGAACACCGCGTCGTGCGACGTGATCGAGCTCGGGTAGAGCTCGCACTCGAAGAACGACGTGAGCGCGGTGCCCGTGCAGTGACGGTTGACCGCGGTGGATCCGCCCGCGATCACGTGGTCGATGTTCAGGAGCGCGGCCGTGTGCGTGCGGCTGTTGTTGGCGGTGTTCTCGTTACCGCTGCGGCTCACCGTGGCCTGGAGGGTCACGGGCTCCGAGCTCTGCGGGATCGTGAGGTCGACGAAGAAAGGAAGGCTCGACCCGCGGCCGATGCGCGCCACGGGGCAGGTGATCGCGGTGCCCGAGCGGGTGCAGCCCGCGGTCATGGCGCCGACGGTTCCGAGCACGGTGACCGTGGGGCTCGTGTGCGTGCGAGGGAGCTGGATCGTGAGCGTCGTGGCCGCGCTGGTCTGGTTGCCGATGTTGCTCACGCGCACCGTGTAGCGAACGGGCGCGTACACATACACGTTGGACGGCTGCGAGACGTTGACCGAGAGGTCTGCGCCCGCGTGCGCGGCGCCCGCGGCGAGCGAGACGGTGAGCGCAGCGGTCAGAGCGACGACCGAAGACAGATGAACGCGCATGCTTGTAGCTCCTCGAAGGTTGGGTGTGACGCGCACGACGAGACGTCACCGTCGACGGTCGCGCCCTCCGCGCCCCGTCGCCGCGGGTGACCGTCGGCTCGATCGGGGTGTACCTCGCGAAGTGCCTTACGCAAAGCGATTTTCGAAGATCTGACGCCGTTTGACAGGCAGACCCGATGTCGCACCCGATGTCACGGTGACGGTCTCTGACAGCGGTTCTGGGATGGGGGGAGAGGTCTCGCTACGCGTGCGAGTGCGCGGCCGGTCCGTGGCCGAGCGTGGCGAGCGGCGCGGCGTGACCGCGGCCCCAGCGGTGGGCGCCGTGCATCCAGTTGTCGGCCTCGAGGAACATCATCGGGCACGCGTCGGAGATCACCGTGAGACCCGCGCGTTCGGCGAGCGCGATGGCCTCGGGCGAGGCGCTCCCAGGTCCCGCGCCGCGGTGGAACCACACCGAGCGAACGCCCGCAGAGACACAGTCGCGCACGACCGTCTCGGCCTGCGCGGGTGGCACCATCAAGAACGCCACAGTGGGGGGCGAAGGCACGTCGGTGACGCGCGCGTAGACCTTCGCGTCGCTCGCGCGGGCGTTCACGGGCACGACCTCGATGCCGTGCGCGGTCATCGAGTCGGCGACCATGCGAGAGAACTCCCCGGCCTTCGACGAGAGGCCCACGAAGATCACCCGGCGCGACGAGAGGAACGCCATCGCCTTCGCGGTCACGTCGCTGCGCGGCGAGGGCGCGAGACCGAGCGCGATCTGCGCGAGGCCCAGGAGGAGGAGGGTCGGCTGGAGGAAGTGAAAGGTCCTCAGGAGGATCACCTCACCGATGATCCAGCCCGCGAGCACGGCGCCCGCGAAGGCGCTCGATCTCGGTGCGCTCTCGACGCGCCGCAGGTGCGCAACCGCGGCAAACATCGCGCTCCCGCCGACGACGCCCGCGAGGACGATTCCGGGCACGAGGAAGGTGCTGAAGGGCGTGTGCGCGAGGAGCGAGAGGGGCGTTCCCATGCTCGATCCGTTGGGGGCAGTGATGAACATCAGCCCTCCGGCGAGGGCGCTCAGGCCGACGACGAGGTCGAGGGCGAGCAGGATCGATCGACGGGTCATGGTGTGACCTCCTGCGCGTCAGTGGAGCATCGCCTGTACCGCGAGGCGCGCGCGTCGCCAGCGGCGCGACCTGCGGACTTGGTTTCTCTCGTCTCAGACCATCGCGCACGGCTCGTCCGTAGAAGCGCACCATGCACTGTCGAAGCGCGCTGTTCGGGGCCGTGGTCTTCTTCGCTTCGCAGGCCGGGGCGCAGCCGTGGAGGGCCATCGTCGTGGCTCGCTCTCCTGGCTCCGAGGTCTTCTCCGCCGCGCCCGTTCAGGCGCGCGTGGGCGAGCGGGTGACCTTCGCCGCGGTGCTCACGGGACCTCGCGGGAGCGTCGTCGGTCCGCACATTTCCGTTCGTCTCGGGGCGCGCGTCGTACGCGCGGAGCCCTTCGCAGAAGGCGTTCAGACGCGGTGGCTGCGCGTCGTTCCGCGCATGGAGCACGTCGAGACGCCGTCGCCGAACCCGGGCCTCTCGTCGTTCTCGAACGCCGTCCTCTTCGGTCCGCGTCACGGTCGCTGGCTCGGCTACGACCGCCTCGAATACGAGACCCGCGCGCTCGCGCCCGATGAGGCCACGCTCACGCCCGAGGGAATGCTCAGCGCGGAGCGCGCCACGCTCACAGCCCCGCACGACGGCGCGGGCTCGATGTGGTTCAGCGCCGAGGTCACGCTCCCCGACGGCGCGGTCGTGCGTGCCGCAGACGGGTCGACGGTCGATCGATTGGGGCTCTCTCGCAGCGTGGCGCGCGTGAGCTTCCGCAGCGACGACGGCTACCTCGGCTGGCTCTCGACGTACTTCGGCGTGCCCAACGTGTTCGGCTCCAACGGCGCGGGCGGAGACCACCAGTCCGATCGGTACACGGGCGCCGACTGCGCCGACGTGCTCGTGGGAGCGCTGCGCGCGATGGGAAACCGCGCCGTCCCGTACCTCTCCGTCGCGCAGATCGGAGAGGCCGCGGCGAGGGTCACGGGCGCGCTCATCCTCGACGGCGCGGGGCAGGTGCGCTCGTCTTCGGGTGAAGTCATGACGCTGCGTTGGGGGCGCGACGTGCTCCCCGGCGACCTCGTCACGCTCGGCTATCGAGACGACCCGGGCAACAGCCTCCCTCGCGCGTGGGATCACATCGGCGCGCTCGTGCGAGACGACAACGGCGACGGCGCGCTCGACGGAGCGGACATTCTCCGTCACATGGGCGGACGGGGGCTCGAAGACGCGACCTTCCTCCACGCCGGACCGATGCAGATCGCGGTGTGGCGGTGGCGCGCGGCGCGCGGGCGGTGATGTTCGGTCAGCGCGTCACGCGCTCGCGACGACGCGTACGGCGAGGGGAGAGACCCAGTGCTTCTCCTCGTCGGTGTAATAGAGGTATGCGCGCGATGCGGCGCCCGTGTAGCGACCGGGCACCGCGGCCACGAGCGAGAGCGTGAGCACCTTGCGCGCGCCCGCCGAGAGCCCGCGGAAGTAGAGCACCACGTCGCGACCGCGCGTCTCGATGAAGTCGACCTTCGACTCCTTCACGAGCTCCTTGAGCTGGTCGGGGCGCGTCTCGAGGCCGCCGGGCAGCCCCACGATGGCGACGGTCATCGGCACGTCGTCGTTCGAGATGTTCACCACGCCCACCTCGAGGTCGACGGCCTCGCCCTCGCGCACCTCGTCGCGCGCGAGCGCCGTCGCGAGGCGCACCTTGCAGCCCGCAGCCGCCAGGGGGGTGCGCGCGTTGTAGCGGACCTGGAGCGAGTAGGGCATCGCGCTCCCCCCGTCGACCTCGACGGAGACGCGGTGGTCGCCCGCCGTGAGCGCGCTCGCGAACGTCGGGAACACGACGGGCTCGCTCTGATCCGCGGTGAACTGCGCGCTCGCGACGAGCCTGCCGTCGACCATGACACGCGCGACGCCGTCGGCGCCGGGAGAGGCTTGCGAGGCGTCCCAGGCCACGATGGCCTTGAGCGCGAGGATGGTCGACTGCGTGGCGCCGAAGCGTCCGCCCTTGCACGCCGAGAGCACGAACTCCATCGCGCGGGCGCACTGCGCAGAGAACGACGGAGCCCGCAGCCACGCGAGGATCGCGAGCGACGTGGTCTCGAGCACGAGGCTCTCTCCGCCCGAGCGGGTGATCGAGGTGTTCGCGCCGCGCAGCGCGCCGTCATCGCCCTGCTTCTCGGCGAGGCGTTGCATCGCGGCGGTCGCGGCCTCGTCGCCCACGTCGAGGAGCACGTTCGCCGCGAGCGCGAGGATGTACGGGTCTGTGCTCTCGCGCGAGAGCGTGCGCACGCGGGCCACCTCGGCCTCGATGCCCTGCACGCGAGACTGCGAGAGCGCCCAGGTGATGTACGCGTCGGTGACGTCTTGCGGCGCGCCGCCGAAGGTGTCGAGCGAGAGCGAGTTGCGCACGAAGCCGCCCTTGCCGTCGCGCTTCGAGAGGAGCCACTGGCGCGTGCGATCGAGCATCGCGCCGTCGACGGCGAAGACCTTCGCCATGTCGGTGAACTCCATCACGCCGTAGGCGGTGAGGGCCTCGTGCGCGGGACGATCGCCGCCCCACCACTCGTAGCCCTTCTCCTTGCACTCGTAGCCGACGAGGCGCTGATAGCCGCGCTCGAGGAGGTCGCTCGCGCGCTTCGCGAGCTCCGGCGCGACGCCCGTGTGCGACGCGAGGTACTGCATCACCATCACGTTGGGGTAGTTGCTGGAGCTCGTCTGCTCGAAGCACCCGCAGGGCTCGCGCAGCAGCGCTTCGACGGCGCGCACGAGCGACGCGAGCGGCGTGGCGTAGACCACGAGCTCGGTCACGAGCGATCCGGGCTCGACCTCGTCGGGGATCGTGAGCGCGTGAACCGCTCCGTCACCGAGCCGTCCGCCCGCCGAGAGGGCCATCGGAAAGCCCGCGGGCACGACCTCGACGGTGCGTGTCACGTCGTCGCTCGCGCGCGCTCCGCTCGAACGCACGCGCACGGGCACGGCGCCCATGCCGCTGCCGACGGAGAGTTCGAAGCGCGCGCGGGCGCGCTCGTCGGCCGAGAGCGAGAGGCGGCGCGAGGTCTCTCCGCGCGCGGTGATGGGCTCGACCACCACGACCGAGAGCTCGGCTTCGAGCGAGCGCGCGGTGCCGTTGACCGCGGCCACGGGGAGCTCGATCACGTCGCCCGCGGTGACCTCGAGGGGGAGCTTCGGTTCGAGATAGAAGGGCCGCCGCGCTTCGACCGTGGCGTCGCCCTCGCCGAGCGCGCCGACGCCCGAGAAGCCATCGGCGCGGACGCGGAAGGTCGTCACCGAGTCGCAGAGCGCGAACTCGACACGCGCGACGCCCTTCTCGTCGGTGCGAACGGCGGCGTTCCAATAGAGGGTCTCGGCGAAGTCGGTGCGGTGCTCGGGCGAGGTCTCGGGGGCGCGGTGCGCGAACTCACGCACGGGCACATACGAAGGCAACGGAGCCTGGGCCCTGAAGCCCGGCGGCGGCGGCGGGGCTCCGGGGGCGGGCGCGAAGCCAGGCGCGAAACCAGGCGCGACGATCGGCTGCGCGATGGGCTTTGCGATGGGCTTTGCGATGGGCGCCTCGGCGGGCGCCTCGTCGGCGAACACCTCCTTCGCCATTTCGAGGTCGTCTCCGAGGAGCGCGTCGACGGGGAGCGCCTGCGCGACGGCCTCGACCGCGGGCGCGGGCATCGGCGCGGGCTTCGGAACGGGCATCGCGAGGCGCATCGGCGCGGGCGCCGCGGCGGGCCTCGGCATCGGGGCCATCCCTTGCCTCGGCGCGCCGGGAGGAGCGCCGAACCCGCCGCGGAGTGCCTGCGGCGGCGGCATCGGCGCGACGGGGCGTCGACGCGCGAGCGCACGCTCGGCCTTGTCTCCGTGGGCCGTGACGAAATCTTCGATGCGGTAGAACGCGAAGCGTCGCCAGCCCTGCGTGCCGAGCAGCAGGTCGGTGCGCATCGGGGCTTCATCGCCGCCCGCGAGGTAGACCTGCGCGTCGAAGAGCTCCCTCACATCGCTGCCGAGGAGGCACTGCACGGGGAGCCGCGGGGCGCGCTCGCGTCGCTCGATCGTCTCGAGCACGGCGTCGTCGACAGCGGCGAGAGAGACCGTGGCGACGGCGGGCTGGTTCTTCTCGTCGCGGGCCTTGATGGTGACTTCGACCTTGTCTCGCAGGCCCGCGCGCGAGGGTGATGCGCTCACCTCGAGCGTGAGCTCCCGCGTCGGACGGAGGAACACCAGGCGCTCTGCGCGGGGCAATCCCTCGGCGTCGAAGAGCGTCGCGCGCAGCACGCCGTCGGCCGTCTGCGGCGGCGTGAGCACGACCTCCTGGGCCTCTCCCGGGCGGAGGTCGACGGGGTAGCTCGCGAGCTCGCGCTCTCGCTGCGAGAGGATCACGCGGACCTCTCCAGCGCCCGTCGACGCGACGGAGAGCTTCACGGGGCGCCCTGCGCGATAGGCGTCTGCGAGCGCGCGCAGCGCGAAGCCCTCACGCTGCACCTCGGGGAGCGGATAGAGATCCGTGACGCCCGCGGGCTCGTCGAGGGCGAGCGCGTAGGCCTTGCCGGGCTTCGTCGGGGTGAACTCGACGCGGCCGCGTCCCTCGTGCTCGGAGCGAAAGCGCGCGATCACCGCGCCGTCACCGTCGATCACGCGACCGGCGATGTCGGCGGGCTTCCCCTTGGGCGTGCGGGCTTCGAAATAGAGCCTCGCGACGAGCCCCGCGACGAGGTCTCCCCCCTCGGGAAAGAGCTCGACGTTCACCCGGTTGACCACGATGGGGATGGTCTTCGCGGCGGTCTCTTGCACCCCTCCGTCGCGCACGATCATCACGAGCGTGCCCTCTCCGTCGCGGATCGCGCGCGGGAGTTCGAAGGTGGCCGCGCAGCGTCCGCGGGCGTCGAGGGTGAGCTCTCCGCGCGAGACCTCGGCGCCGTCGACGGTCGCCACGGCGGTGACCTTCGCGCCCTCGGGAGAGCCCCCTTCGGCGCGCGTGACCGAGAGCGTGGCCGAGACGATATCCCCTGGCCCATAGGCTTTTCGCGCGAAGTCGATGTCGGTCTTGAGCCGCGGGACGCGGTACGAACGGATCGCGAAGGTGAGCTCCGCGGGCGCGTCTCCCGTGCGGTTGAAGGTCAGCGCGAGGGTGTACTCGCCGCCGGGCTGCTCCTTGGGGACGTCCCACGAGAGCGCGGCGACGCCGAGCTCGCTGCGGGTGTCGCCCTGAAACACCTTGTCTCCACGGGCGCCGCGCACCTCCCAGTGCACGTCGATGTCTTCGGAGGGCACGCGCGTGAACGCGTCGAGGAGCGCGGCGCGGGCGTAGACGCGCTCGCCGGGCTTGTAGACAGGCTTGTCGGTGGCGATGTGTGCGAGGAGGCGCTCCGCGGGCCCGAGGCTCGGCGGCGGCGCAGGCGGCGTCGGCTTCGAACGGAACGCGTCGAGGATCTTGTCGAGGATGCCCATGTGAACCTCCGCCCTGTGGTGAGCGCCGCGGAGGATACCGACGAAGCGCCGCCGTGGGGCAGCGCCTTCGTGCGGGCGTGGGCAGTTGTTCGGTGGGCTGTTACGCGGCGGAGATCCCCTGCGCGTCGGGGAGGCTGCGGCCGTCGGCGATCCCGGCCATCTCGGCGGCGAAGCGGAGGAGTCCTTCGCCCCATCCGCCGAGGATGTACGTGCGCTCGTAGAACTCGGGCACGAGCGTGTCGCGATAGCCCGCGACCTGCACCAGGAACACGTTCACCTTCGGGTTCACGCGCTCGCGGTACGCGGCCACGAGCATGGGCACGTCGATGTACTCCGTGCTTCCCCAGGTGAAGTCCGCGTAGGCCTTGCGGTCGATGCCGTAGAGCCCGCCGTGACCCGCCTGCATGTCCGAGAAGATGAACACCGTGTCCCAGTGTTCGCGCGTGCGGATGGCCTTGTCCCAGAAGAGCCACACGCCGTTCTCGGTGCCGCCGCCGACGGCGCTCCCGAGGCGCTCGACCTCCTCGAGCTGCTGCATCACCGAAGCCTTCGGGCGCACGACGTAGTCCTTGAGCTCGTCGCCGAAGACGCCCACGTGGCCGTCGTCGGCGCACTGCGCGGCCAGCACGCCCGTGAGGTTCGCGATGGTCGCGACGGCCATCTTGCCCATCGACGACGTGGTGGCGCCGCGCGCCGAGCCGCTGTTGTCACACAGCGACATCACGCGCCCGCCGAGCCACGGGAGGTTGCCGAGCGAGGTCGTGAGGCACCGCTCGATCGCGTCGAGCGCGGCGCCCGACGCCTTGTCGCCCTCCTTCACCGCGCGGTACGCGGAGAAGTAGCGGAAGGGGAGCTGCCTGCCCTTGCGCGCGCCCTCGACGAGCGCGCCGCTCCACTCCGTCGCAGGGACGTCTGCGCCGAGGAGGTTGCGGAGGTTCCGCAGGAGCGCCATGTGGCCCATCTTGGGCAGGGCCTCGCGCCACGCGGCGGTGTTCGAACCGAGCGCCGAGATGATCGACTCCCAGGTCTCGTCGGTCGTGGTGAGCTCACACTTCGCGAGGGCGTCGACGTGCGGCGACTTCGCGTGGACGAGGTTCACCACGTCGACGGTCTTCACGGCGCGGCGCTCCATGCGGTACTTCGCGAGCTCGTAGGCGCTGAAGCGGCGGAGCGCGTCGGCCCACGCGCGCTTGAGGGCGTTGGGCACGGGCTTTCCGTAGCGCCAGAGCTGGTACGCGAGGCCCACGGCGGGCTCGTCGCCGCGGCGCACGATGCCAGACGCGTAGCGTCGCACGAGGCCCGTTCCGCGCACCTTCGGGTGATGCGCGGCGCGGACGAGGATCACCTGCGGCGTCGTGCGAACGTGCTCTTCGGAGCGCAGCCACACGGCGAGCTGGAGCGTCGCCTCGGCGTCGTGATCGAGCGCGGCGTCGATGGCCGACTCCATGAGCTCCGACGGCGACGACGCGCGCCACGACGCGGGGTCGATGGCGTGGAGCGTTTCGCGCAGGTGCGAGCGCTGCGCGTCGGTGAGCGTCACGGCGCGAGCGCGCGCGGGCTTCTCGGGCTTCGAGGGGTTCTCGTCGTGGTAGTACATCGGCTCGCCGAAGAAGCACGACGCCGCGGCGATGCGGAGCTGCGCGAGGGGCGAGCGGACGTCGTACGAGGGGCCGCCCATCCAGTTGAGGTGCGCGCCATCGGGGAGCGCGCGAGCGACGGGGGACTTCTTCGAAGACTTCGTGGCGTTGAAGCGAGCCATGACGTTGACCTCCACGGAGGCGCTTTGCGCATCCGATGCGAGACACCGCGGCCCCTCACACCCCACGCGTGAGAGACCGGGAACGAATAGAGCGCCCGTGGCGCGCGAGAACGGTGATCGACGGTGTGTTTCGTCGATGAAGTAACCGTCGATCTCACTGCGCGCGCCACAGGCGCCGGTGCCAGGAGCGGGATTCGAACCCGCGACCGCGTCCATTGTAGGGAAGTAACCGGTCGACTCACTGCTCCCGCGTGGCGAGAGAGAACACTGCTTCCGGTTTGTTTTCGCGCTCTACCGCTGAGCTACCCTGGCGTGCCGGACCCTAATGCGCGGCCCGTGCCAGACCCCGATCGCAAGCCCCGAGAGCTCAAAATCGCCGGGAATGTCCGAGATTCGAGCACTTCCGAGTCCGTCCGAGGGTTGATCCCACCGTATCGCGGTTGATCTCACCGTATCGGTTTCGATCCGCGCTCAGCGGTGCTGGCCGAAGGTCGCGCGGATGTGGGCGAGCACCGCGCGGCGCTCGGACTCCGTGAGGCGCCCCGCGAAGCCCGTCATCGCGGTGTTGGGTACGCCGCGCTCGATCGATCGGAGCAGCACCTCGTCGCTCTTGCCGAGGCGCGTGGCGTCGCCGGCGAAGTCCGCGGCGAGGCGTCCGTTGAGCCCGCGTCCGTCGGCCTGGTGACAGGTGGCGCACTGGGCCTGGTAGATGGCGGCGCCGCGCGCGGTGTCGGGCGAGGCGCCACGCGAGGCGCCGCCCACGGCACCCGCGCCCACGCCGCGCGCCATGAGGCTCGCGAAGACGATCGTGAGCACCATGCACGCGACCTCGTAGTAGTGCAGCCGACGCAGGCGATGGACGCCCGAGGTGTCGGGGGCCGCCCCCGCGGCGATGCGCGTGCGCCAGCGGATGAAGGTCAGCATCGAGGGCATCTCGAAGGCCCACGCGAGGGTGACCGCGGCCATCTTGGCCCAGAACATCGCGCTGTGGAGGTAGAAGGCCGTGCCCTTCTCGAGGGGGCCGAACGCGCGCCAGAAGCCGCTCCCCATCCACACGAGCGCGACGACGCCCGAGACGTTGTCGATGGTGAGCACGCGGCGGACGCCCGCGTCGTCGAGGGTCTCACCGAGGGCCCGCTCGCGGAGCACGAGCGCGCAGAGGCCGAGGGCGAGACAGAGCAGGTGCACCGAGGAGACGAACGCCGAGAGCCACATCGCGGCGCAGCATCGCCGCGGCCCCGAGGGAACGTCAATCACGGAGGTGATCCCCCGTCGCCAGAGACGGCCTGAGGGGTGCACAATCGCCGCCCGAACGATGCGCCGCGACGCTCCGTCGATGATGATCCTCGCCGCCCTGACGCTCGGCGCGTTCGGCGTTTTCGCGCGGGGAGACGCGGTGAACGTGCGCGCGATGTTCCACCACGGAGACCGCCCCGTGCGCGTCGGGAGAGCGCCCGCGGGCGTGGGCGACGGGACCTCCGAGGCGTGTGCGACCTGCCACGCCGAGATCGCCAACGAGTGGCGGGCCTCGCAGCACGCGACCTCGTGGAGCGACGAGCTCTTTCAAGCGGCCTACGCCGTGGAGCCCATGCAGTTCTGCCGCAACTGCCACGCGCCGGGCGCCCGCGCGGCGCGCGTCCCCGACGTGAGGGCGCAGCGCGAGGGGGTGTCGTGCGCGATCTGTCACGTGCGCGACGGACACGTGCTCGGCCCCGGTCGAAACCTCGCTCCCGCGGCGGGCGGACACGCGTTCGAGGCCGTCGTCGCGATGCGCACCACGGCCTTCTGCGAGGGGTGCCACCAGTTCAACTTTCCCGGTGACTCGGGCGCGGGCGGAGAGGTCTTCGCCACCGACGAGCCCATGCAGGACACGCACTCCGAGTGGGCCATGAGCGCCTCGGCCACGCAGGGCGAGCACTGCCAGGCGTGCCACATGCCCTGGGTCACGAGCCCCGACGGCAGGCGCCACAGGAGCCATCGCTTCCCCGGCGGCGGTGACCTCTCGCTGCTCGCCAGCGCGGTGCGCGTCGAAGGGAACGCGCGCGCGACGGAGCGAGAGACCGTCGTCTCGGTGACCGTCTCACCCGGTCGCATCGGTCACTCGTTCCCCACGGGAGACCTGTTTCGACGGGCCGAGCTCAAGGTGTGGCTCGACGGCGACGAGGCCCACGCGCAGGTCGTCGCCATGGCCCGAGAGTTTCGCCCCGAGCTCGAGCGCGACCCGCACGGCCGCCTGGTCTTCGTGCGACGTCAGTCCCTCGACACCCGCGTCGCGCCGCCCGGCGTCGGAGTCCCTACGCCCACCGAGCTCCGCTTCGCAGCGCGCGCCGCGACCGTCCGCTGGCGCCTCGACCACCTCCTCATGCCCTCTCCCCTGGCCGCGTCACAGGGCTTCGGAGAGCCGCGCGTCCGCACCACCGTCACCGAAGGCCGCTTCGAAGTCGCCCCCCAAGGAGCCCACCCATGATGGTTCGTATCCGAACGATCGCCTCGGCGCTCGCCCTCTGCGCCGCCACGATCGCCCCCGCGGCGCGCGCGCAGACCGTCGCCGAGCACGACAACCGCGCCCCCGCGGAGCCCGCCGTGCCCGCCGCGCCCGTCGCGCCGACAGAGCCCGGCGAGTTCGACGCGCCCCCCATCCCCGCTGTGCCCGAAGCGCTGCAAGCCCGCGTCGCCGAGCTCGCGAGGATCGTCGACTCGACCGAGGAGTGCTTCACCTACCGCGGCGAGCGCAGCGAGCACATCGCGGACGCCAACTGCGGACGGTGGTACGCCTCGCTCCAACGGGGAGGCTCCGCCGCGGCGCACGCCATCGGCATCGCGCTCATGCGCCCCGAGGGCGCGGAGCACAACCTCATGGGCGCCGACGGGAGCGAGCAGCGAGGCCCGCGGCTCATGCAGGTGCTCGTCGCGACGCGCGCCCCCGAGGCCGTGCCGTACATGCTCAACCACCTCGCCGACGCGGCCCGCCGCGACGCTCCGTTCTGGGACCTCGACGCCGAGGTCCTCCGACAGCTCGTGCGCCTCGCGGGCGACGACCCGACGCCCGTCGCGCCGTGGGAGCGAGACGCCATGCGCTTCGCCGACGCGCGCCGCCGCGTCGTGTCCTCGTGGATCCGCTGGTGGCGCTCGCACGCGGGAGACACCCCCGCGCAGCGCGCCGCCGCGGGCGAGTCGCACGCCCTCGCCGACCTCAACGCGGAGGACCCCGCGGTGCGCTTCGCGGCCATTCAGCGCCTCGCGACGAGCCCCGTTCACGGCCCCGCCGCCGCGGCCGCGCTGCGTGACCTCCTCGCGCGACGCGAGCTGCCCGCGCGCGCCGCGGTGTACATCCGTCGGTGGGCGCAGCGGACGCACGTCTCGCTCGCCGCGCCGGTCACCCTGGCGAGCAACGCGGCGCAGGTCGCGCCTCGATGATTCGTATCCGAACGATCTCCGCCGTCGCGCTCGCCACCGCGTGTCACGCCGCGGTGCAGACGCCCCCGCCCGTGACCGCGCCCGTGGTGACCGCGCCCGTCGAGGCGCCCGTGGTGACCGCGCCCGTCGAGGCGCCCGCGGCGTTGAGCTACAGCGCCCTCGCGGCGGGCGCGGAGTTCGCGTGCGCGCTCCGCAGCGACGCGACGGTGTGGTGCTGGGGCAGCGACGAGCTGGGCTCGCTCGGCGACGGCGCTCCCTTCGAAGACCGCGCCGAACCGCAGCAGGTGCCGGGTCTCAGCGACGTCGTGCGCGTCGTCGCGAGCGGCGGCCTCGCGTGCGCCCTCACCCGCTCGGGCTCGCTCTCGTGCTGGGGAGGGTGGAACCCGGGCAGCGACGACCCCGGAGAGCGCAGCCCGTCGCCCGTCACCGCGAGCGCCGCCAGCGACCTGGTCGACGTCGCGATCTCGCCGAGAGACGTGTACGCCGTGCGACGCGACGGCGCGGTGGTCCGGTGGCTCCGCGTCGCGGCCGGGCGCTTCGCGAGCGACGCGCCGCAGCCCGCGCACCTCGACGACGCGACGCGCGTGGGCGCGTCGACCACCACCGTCTGCGCGGTGACGCGGGCGGGCCCCGTGCGCTGCGTGACGCCGCAGGGGCCGCGGAGCCTCCCCTACGAACCGGGCGCGGTGCGGGCGCTCGTCGGCGGGCAGGAGTACATCTTCGCGCTGCGGGGTGACCGCGTCGAACGGCTCGCGCTCCCTGGCTACCTGGACGCCGCGTCGAGTCCCGCGTCGTACACCGACGTGGTCGCGTTCGGGCAGAGCAGCCAGGCCTGGGCCGTCGCGACGCGCGACCGCGTGACCCTCTGGGGAAACTCCGAGTACATCGACGGGTCAGGCGTCACGGGCTCGGACTCCGACACCGCCCAGAGGCCGCCCGTGTCGGCCCTCTCGGGCGTGCGCCTCGTCGCGGTCGGCGGCGATTTCGTGTGCGCCGCGCTCGAAGGCACCGAGCTGCGATGCTGGGGTAGCAACGAGCACGGCCAGCTCGCGGAGCGCGCGCCGCGAGCGCGGGCGTTCCCCGCGGGCGGCGTCGCCCTCACCGGCGTTCGCGACCTCTTCAGCCTGGAAAACGGCCTCTGCGCCACCTCGGAGCGCGGCCCCGCGCGGTGCTGGAACAGCATGCCCTACCTCAACGCGCTCTTCGACGTGGGCGTGGCGGCGAGCGCGCTCCCGCGGCCCCGCGCGGGCCTCGGCGACGCGGCCGCCATCGCGTCGCGCACGCAGTCGATCTGCGCCCTCTCTCACGAAGGCGCGCTGCGGTGCGCGCGGGCGATCTACCCCGACCCCCCCGAAGGCGCCGAAGACCTCGAGGTCCCGCCGGATCCGCCTCCGCCCCACGAGGAGTTCGACACGCCGTCGCTCCCCTCTCCCGGCGTCTCCATCGCGGGAGGGATGGGGACCTTCTGCGTCGCGATGCGCGACGGGACCGTGGCGTGCAACACCGCCTCCCTGATCACGACGCCGCTGACCTTCACACGCGTCGCGGGCCTCACGGGCGTGACCCGCGTGCAGACCTTCGACCACGTGATCTGCGCCCTCTCCGACGGCGCTCCGCCGCGGTGTTGGGGGCGCGACTTCGATTGGGGTCTCATCTCCCGCAGCGCGCGGCCTCAGCAGCCGCGTCCGGTGGCGCGCGACGACCTCGGCGCGGTGGTCTCGCTCTCTGCGGGACAGGGCCACGCGTGCGTGGTCGAGCGCGGCGGCGTCGTGCGCTGCTGGGGTCGCGGCCGCGCGGGACAGCTCGGCACGGGCGTGTTCTCAGAGCGCGCGACGCCCGTCGAGGTGCCGGGAGCCCGAGGGGCCGTCGAGGTCGCCGTCGGAGACGCGCACTCCTGCGCGCGCATGGAGAGCGGCACCGTGCGCTGCTGGGGCGACAACGGCGACGGGCAGCTCGGCGACGGCGCGGCCCCGCGCGGACGCACGGAGCCCGCGGAGGTCCCCGGCCTCGATCACGTCACGAAGATCGTCGCGAGGGCTTCGCTCACCTGCGCGCTCCGCGAAGACGGCACCGTGTGGTGCTGGGGCGGCGCGCCCGCGCAGAGCTACGGCGACGGCTTCATCGGGCCCCACCTGCGACCGACGCAGGTGCGCGCGGAGTAGACCTCCTCGCGCTTCACCACATCACGGGCGGAGCGGCCTCCCTCGCTGCGCGGATCGCGGCGAGGAGCGGTTCGTGGAGCGGTCCGTTGCTCGCCATGAGCTGTCCCGCGCGCACGTCGACGGGCGCGCCGTCGAGGTCGCTCAGGCGTCCGCCTGCTTCGAGCACCATGAGGGCGCCCGCGGCGACGTCCCAGGGCTTGAGCTTGCGCTCCCAGTACGCGTCGAAGGCCCCATCGGCCGTGAGGCACAGGTCGAGCGCCGCGGAGCCGCAGCGACGGACGCCGCGCGTGCGACGCGTGAGCGCGCAGAACTCTCGGAGGTTGTTCTCGGTGTCGGTGTGCGCGTCGTACGGAAAGCCCGTCGCCAGCAGCGACTCCGCGAGCGACGCGGTGCGCGTGACCTGACACCGTCGGCCGTTGCGCCACGCCCCGCTGCCCCGCGCCGCGCGGTACTCGGCGTCGAGCGAGGGGGCCACCACGGCGGCGGCGAGGGGCGTCGGGCCGTCGAGCAGGCCGATCGAGACGCAGTAGAAGGGGTGGCCGTGCGCGAAGTTGGTCGTGCCGTCGAGGGGGTCGGCCCAGAGCACGGGACGCTCGCCCGAAGGCGCTCCGCCGCGCTCCTCGGCCACCACGTCGAAGCGCGGGAGCCGCTCGCGAAAGCGCGCCACGAGCAGGGCCTCGGAGGCCCGGTCATATTTCGTCACGAGGTCGATGGAGCCCTTGTGCTCGACCTCGACGCCCGTGTGCCACCCCGCGCGGAGCAGCGCCGCCGCCTCACGCGCGATGTCGATGAGCGTGTGTGAGACCTCGTCGAGGTCCTCGCGAGAGAGGTTCATCGGACGCGACGACTATCACATCCCGCTGCGGAGGAGTTCGAGCACCCGCGCGGTGCCCATGGTGATCGACGAGTCGCCGACGCCCGCCACGGAGCCGTTGAACTTGTTGACGATCCGCATGGTGCGCAGGTCGACGACGAAGAGGCTCTCGCGCACGCCGTAGGTCATCAGCGTGCGGGTCACGCGCTCGGCGGGGGGATCGATCACCGCCGTCACCGGGAGGCGATACGTGTTGATCCACGCGTCGAGGTTCGTGCGAGGCGTGAAGGCGAAGGCCGTCGACTCGAGGATCTCGACCACCGCACCGCCTGCTGCGAGCACCATCGGTCCTTGCGCGGCCAGATCACGGGCCGCGTGCTGACAGCCGGGTCAATAGAACTCTGAGAGGTGCACGAGGGCGTAGTGACGCCCCGTCTCGCGCACCGTCTGGAGCGTCATGGGGCCGTAGGGGAGCGTGGTCGAGACCGCGCGTCCGTCGAGGTTCTGGTAGCCCTCCCACGAGAGGTTCGCGAGGACGTCTCCCTCGCGGTTTCCATAGGGCCCCGTGGGGTACGGGCCGACCGCGACGGGCGCGTCGCTCGCAGAGACGTCACGGGCGATCACATCGGTCGCGGTGACGTCGGTCGCGGTGACGTCGGTCGCGCTCACATCGCGCGGCGTGACGTCGCTCACCGTCACGTCGCTCACGTCGGGTGCGCTGCGATCGACGGGGGTCACGAGGTCTGCGAGGGCGTCGTCGACGGAGGTGTCGCGGGCGCTGTCGAGCGCGACGTCGGCGGTGACGTCAGAGGCCGCGTCGGCGGTGAGCGGAGGCGCGGTGGTGGCGTCGTCACACGCGGCGAGCGCGAGCGTGAGCGCGAGGGTCAGGCGGGTTCGCATCGAAGGGTTCACCTCGGGGGACGGATGCCGATCCAGGTCATGTAGGAGATGCCTGTTCCGGGGTCGGTGGTGGCAGACATTCCGTCGGCGGAGACGTGTCCCGTCGCGACGACGATGGGGTGACCCGCGGTGGGCGGCACGCTGAGGATGTCTTGCCCGAGCGCGACGAACTCGACGGCGCTGCCCGCGGCGAGTCCCGCGCGGTTCGCCACGCGCACCGCGACGGGGCGATCAGCGAGGAGGTTGAACGGACCGAGCGCCCACAGCGCCGAGAGGTTCGCCTCGCGCGCGAACGCAGGCGCCTGCGCCATCGGGACGTAGGTCACGCGGAGCCTCCGACCGAGCTCGCCGAGGAGCGAGTCTTCGAGGTCGAACTCCAGGGTCGTTCCCGCGGAGACCGTGAGGGTCACGTCTCCGGCCGTGAAGGTGCCGCCGGTGCTCGCCATCGGGAGCAGCGGCCCCATGTCGGCGTAGCGGGGAACCGCCACCGGCGCGGGCATCGTGACCACCCCGTCGACCGCCGCGGGCGAGCGCACGTACACGCTGGCGTGGTCGGGCCTCCCGTGCACGAGCAGCGAGTACACCGACGTGTCGATGAAGTCTCCGACGGGGACGGTGAACTCTCCCGCCGCGTCGGACGTGGTCGCGTAGCAGGTCGTGCTGCAGTACGTGACCACCGTGTTGCCGATGCCCGCGCCCGTCGTGTCGACCGCGCGCCCTCGCACCCGCAGCACGCACGCGACGTTCGAAGCGTCGGGGCGCACCGAGCACGGCGGCACGTCTTCTTCGGGCAGGTCTTCGACCGCGACGTCGGAGGGCGCGTCGCGGGGCGCGTCGACCGCCGCGTCGGGCGTCGACGAGGAGGTGCCGCAGCCCGCGATGGCGAGCGCGATGAGCGTGAAGGTGAGGGGAGAGAGGCGCTGTTCGGGTGCCACCAGAGCCGCGATGCTACGCGGTCTGGTGGCGCGCTGTCAGCGAATCAGGGAGCGGCGAGGGGCGAGACGCTGAGCACGTAGCTCGTGACCGCGTCGGTGGTGACCGGCGGGTTGACCGTGTTGTCGTTCACGCCGCGGATGCAGACGTAGTACGTGCCGGCCGCGAGGCCGCCCGCGTACGACTGGATCGCGCGGCCGCCGTCGACGTGCGCGCACGAGCCCGAGCCGAAGGGACCGTTCTGCGTGGCGATGCCGCGGATCGTGGTGCCGTCGGAGCTGTACACGTCCATGGCGAGGCGTCCGCCGATGTTGACGCGGCAGCGGCCGTTGCCGTCGGAGACCATCGCGACGATGCGGCCCATGGCGGGCACGGTGACCGCCACGCAGTCGACGTCGAGGCGGCCGAGGGCGCCGGTGATGAGCGACGGGGTCGTGATCGCGCGGGCCATCACGTTCGTCGGGGCGTCGTTGGGCTCCATCTCGGGGGTCGTGGTGCCCGAGCAGGTGCCGGCGTTGAAGGCCGACGCGAGGCAGTACTGCATCGCGGGGCACGCCGTGGTGCCGTTGATCGGGTCGCAGGCCATGCCCGCGGTGACCGCGCGCTGGCACACGCCGCCGCTGAGGGCCGAGCCGTTGCAGGTGAGGCCCGTGGCGCAGGGCATGTCGCCCGTGCGGCAGTCGGCGCCGGCGACGGAGCCGTCGGGCTGGCAGGTGCCCATCGTCTGGCTGCTCGCGGCGAGCACGCACGAGAGGCCCGTGCCGCAGCGGGTGCGGAGGCGGTCACAGGCCGCGCCCATCATGGTGCTGACGGTGCCGCAGAGGCCGTTGCCGGTGTCGCTGCTGCACACGAGCGCGCCCGTGCAGAAGGGCATCGCGGTGTTGCACGCGCCGCCCGCAGCGCCCGTCGCGCCGCAGAGGCCGTTGGAGCGGTCGGTGAGGTCGGTGAGGTAGCAGGTGTCGGCGTCGGGGCACTGGAGCGCCGGGCCGCAGGCCATGTTGGTCGTCGAGCGGCGGAGGCAGAGCTCCTCCGCGGCGGTGCCTTCGCCGAGGGTGATGCACTCGAGGCCCATGTCGCAGCGGGTTCCCGAGGCGCGGCAGCGGGCGCGGGGGCCGGCGCCGTCGGCCGTGCAGGTGCCGATCGCGGTGGCGCCGTTGGGCGTCACGCAGGTGGTGCCCGTCGGGCAGATCGAGCGGATCGTGTCGCACTCCATCCCGGCGACGGCGGCGCGGACGCAGTTGGCCGCGCGGGCGGGGTCGATGTCCGCGGCGCAGATGAGGGGCGCGTCGCAGCGTCCGCCCGTGGCGCCCACGGGGCGGCAGGCCGAGCCGAGCACGGTGCCCGTGCGGCGGCAGGTGCCCGACGCGATGCCGAGGGTGGTGGCCGAGCAGACGTATCCGTCGGGGCAGGCCGTGCGGGGGTTGCAGGGGCCGTCGGCCATGCCGGCGGCGATGCAGACGCCGGTGGTGGCCGTCGACGAGCAGGTGAGGCCCGTGTCACAGCGCGGCTCGCTGGTGCGGCAGAGGGAGCCCGCGACGCTGCCGCGCGCGCGGCAGTGACCGGCGTCGCCGCCGATGGTGTCGGACACGCACACGAGGTTGGTGTCGCAGCGGTTCGCGAGGCCGTTGGCGTCGCAGGTGCCGCCGTCGGCCACCGCGGGCAGCTCGTTGATGGTCATCTCGAACATGCCGTGGTCGATCGTCGTGGTGCCGTCGCCCGGCGGGTAGAACCCGCCGACGAGGATGAACACCTGCGTGCCCGCGGGGAGCACCTCGGTGGTCACGAGCGACGAGACGCGGCGATCGGGGCGCGAGGCGTACTCGGGGTCGTCGTCGTTGCAGGCCGCGGCCGTGAGGGTGTTGGCGCAGCGCGTGGTGACGTAGAGCACCGTGTCGAAGTTGCGCGGGGTGCCTGCGTTGGTGGTCGAGATGCGCAGGGCCGAAGCGGTCGAGCCGATGGTGTACGAGTACGCGAGCTGACCCGACATCGCGACGCAGGTGGAGCTGCCCGACGGCGGACGGACCGGCGGAGCGCCCGTGGGACGGCCCATGGTCTGGTCCATCCAGGCCTGGGTGTTGTCGCCGCGGACGGTGGTCGTGTTGCCCATGCGCGCGACGGTCGTGTACGACAGGCGGCCGCAGGTGGGTCCCGCGTCGGCGCGGTCGGCGGCGACGTCGGCGGGACGGTCCGTGGGCGTGGTGTCGCGAGGCACGTCGGACGGGGTGGTGTCCATCGGCGTCACGGTGTCCGTGGGCATCACGGTGTCCGTGGGGACCGCGGCGTCCGCGGGGGTGTTACCAGTGGTATCGCCACAGGCCGCGAGGGACCCGCTCACCGCGAGCAGGCCTGCGAGAGTCAACCGCTTCATTGTACCTCCAGAGAATCCGAGAACAGTTCGCTTCAAGAACGGTGGAAAAGGGCGGCGGAGTCTCTCAAACCTGGCCCCGCCGTCAAGGGACCGACACACGATGGTGCGCGGCCGCCCCTTCGTTGTGGTTTGCTTCGCCGCCGCACTACACTCCGCGGCCTCCGATGGTCAAACGTCTCTTCTCGGATTCTCTCTCCTGGCGCGCTGCCGCAGCGGGCGCCGCCCTCGTCGCCAGCTTCGGCGCGGGCGTGCTCGTCGACCGCTCTGCCACGGCGATCCCTCCGCGCGCGTCGGCCTACCGCCGCCTCGGCGTGCTCTCGCAGGTGATGGCCCACATCGAGAACAGCTACGTCGACCCCGTCGACGAAGACCGCCTCATCGACGGCGCCATTCGGGGCATGGTGGGCACCCTCGACCCCCACAGCTCGTACCTCAACGCCGAGGAGTACGCGCTCCTCGAGAGTGACACGACGGGGCAGTTCGGCGGCGTCGGCGTCGAGATCGACGCGCGCGGCGATTTTCTCACGGTGATCGCGCCCATCGCGGGCTCACCCGCGGCGAGGGCGGGCGTGCGCGCGGGCGACGAGATCCTCCAGATCGAGGGGAGAGACGCGCGCGGGCTCGACGTCGACGAGGCCGTGCGACGGATGCGCGGGGCGCCGGGCTCGCACGTCCGCGTGGTGCTCCAGCGCAGGGGGCAGACCGAGCCGCTGCGCCTCGACCTCGTGCGCGAGGTGGTGCACGTCTCGTCGGTCGAGTCGCACGCCATGGACGGCGGCGTCGGGTACCTCACCATCAAGAGCTTTCAGGAGCGCGCGAGCGACGAGGTGACGCGCGCCCTCGACGAGCTCACGCGCAACTCGAACGGCAGGCTCAACGGCCTCGTGCTCGACCTCCGCAACGACCCGGGGGGCCTGCTCGACGAGGCCATCTTCATCGCCGACGAGTTCCTCGCAGACGGGGTCATCGTCTCGACGCGCGGACGCGACGGATCGGCGCAAGATGAAGCCCGCGCGCACACCGCGGGGACCCGGCCCGACTTTCCCATCGTGGTGCTCGTGAACGAGTACACGGCCAGCGCCGCGGAGATCCTCGCGGGCGCCCTCCAAGACCACCACCGCGCCACGCTCGTGGGGACGCGCACCTTCGGAAAGGGCTCCGTGCAGACCGTGGTCGACCTGCCCGACGGCGGCGCGCTCAAGCTCACGATCGCGCGGTATTTCACGCCCTCGGGGCGCAGCATTCAAGCGCAGGGCATCGCCCCCGACGTGCAGGTCGAGCAGGTCACGCTGCCCGAGGAGCCCGCCGTGGGATCGACGGAGGCCCCCGAGCGCGAGCGCGACCTCGACCAGCACCTCCCCAACAACGAGTCGAACGACCCGCCGCCCGTCGAGGCTCCCGGGAGCGAGATCCGCGACCTTCAGCTCCGGCTCGGATATCAGCTCCTCCGAGGGATGGTGCGGGCCCGAGAGCGAGCCGCCAACGCGCCGCCTCCGCCGCCTCCTGCGCCGCGCGCTCCTTCGCGTCGAGAGTGACGTTGCGCCGTGACGCCCCGTCGCGGTATCGCCTTCGCCGATGGACCTCTCGCTCACCAACCGCGCCGCGCTGGTCACCGGATCTTCGCGCGGGATCGGCCTCGCCATCGCGCGCTCGCTCTGCCGTGAGGGCGCCCGCGTCGCCCTCTGCGGGCGCACCCCCGAGACCCTCGACGCCGCCGTCGCCGCGCTCACGGCCGAGGGCTTCGACGTCTACGGGATCACCGCCGACGTGAGCTCCGCGGGCGGCGCGGCGCTCGCCGTCGACGACGCGGCCTCGCGCTTCGGCGCGCTCGACATCCTGGTGAACAACGCGGGCGGATCGCTCGGGAGCAAAGGCTTCGACGTCGCGAGCGAAGAGGACTGGTCGCGCGTGGTCGACCTCAACCTCTTCTCGGCGCTGCACTGCTCCCGCCGCGCCGTGGAACACATGAAAAACAGCGGCGGCGCGATCGTCCACGTGTCGAGCATCTCGGGCCGCGAGTACGCCTCGTCGGCGCCGTACGTGACCGCGAAGGCGGGCCTCATCGCGCTCGGCAAGTCGATGGCCGTCGACCTCGCGAAGCACAAGATCCGCGTGAACACCGTGGCCCCGGGCTCGATCTTGTTCGAGGGCGGCTCGTGGGATCGCCGCGCGAAGAGCCACCCCGAGCGCATCAAGCGCATGCTCGAAGAGGATCTTCCGTGGGGCAGGTTCGGTGAGCCCGACGAGATCGCGAACGTGGTGACCTTCTTGTGTTCGCCGCGCGCGTCCTGGGTGACCGGCGCGTGCGTTCCGATCGATGGCGGGCAGGGGCGGGCGTTTTAGCCCCGCGTGCTCACGCACGCAGGTCTGTCATCGTCGCGCTCGGAGCTTCGCGAGGTGCTCGGCGATCTTCGCCTCGGTGCCGCGCGTCGTCGGCGTGTAGAACTCCGTGCCCTGAAGCGCTTCGGGGAGGTAGTGCTCGGGCACGTAGCCTCCTTCGGCCTTCTGCGGGTCGTTGTACTCCGCGCCGTAGCCCCACTCCTTCATCGCCTTCGTCGGCGCGTTGCGGAGCTTCAGCGGAACGGGCAGCGCCCCCGAGCGCTCGATCTCAGATTTCGCTGCGCCGAGCGCGTTGTAGGCCGATTTCGATTTGGGCGCGATCGACAGGTACACCACCGCGTGACTCAGCGGGATCAATCCCTCGGGCGCACCCAATCGTTCGAACGCGCGATCGGCCGCGACGGCGATCTCGAGCGCGCGTGAGTCCGCGAGACCGATGTCCTCCGAGGCGAAGATGATGAGCCGACGGAGCACGAAGCGGGGATCGTCTCCTGCTTCGATCATGCGGAGCGCCCAGTAGAGCGCCGCGTCGGGATCGCTGCCGCGGAGGCTCTTGATGAGCGCGCTCGCGAGGTTGTAGTGCTCCTCGCCGGAGCGGTCGTAGCGGAGGGTGCGCTCCCTCGACGCGGCCTCGACGTCTTCGAAGGTCGCCTCGGTCTTGCCCGCGCCCTGCGCCTCGCGCGCGACGTGTTCGAGGAGGCCCAGCGCCTTGCGCGCGTCGCCGTCGGCCCAACGCGCGATGGCCGCGAGCGCCTCTTCGGTGGCCGTCACGCCGAGCGATCCGAGTCCGCGCTCCGCGTCTGTGAGCGCGCGTGAGAGCACCGGAACGAGGTGCTCGGGCGCGAGCGGTTCGAGGCGCACCACCTGAGCGCGAGAGAGCACCGCGGCGTTCACCGCGAACGAGGGGTTCTCCGTGGTCGCTCCGACAAGCGTGACCGTGCCCGCTTCGACGTGCGGGAGCAGCGCGTCCTGCTGCGCGCGGTTGAAGCGGTGGATCTCGTCGACGAAGAGCACCGTGCGTCGACCGGCCTTGCGCTCGTGCTCGGCCTGGGCCACCGCGGCGCGCACCTCGGCCACGCCCGAGAGCACGGCGGAGAGCTGGACGAAGCGTCCCTTCGAGTGCGCGGCGAGGCATCGGGCGACGGTGGTCTTGCCGCAGCCGGGAGGCCCCCACAGCAGGATCGACGGCGCGCGGTCTGCGCGGATCGACCTTCCCAGAGGGGTCTTGGGGCCGAGCACGGCGTCGTGCCCCGAGAGCTCGTCGAGGGTGCGCGGTCGCATCCGATCGGCCAGGGGCGCGTCGGGCGCTTCGCCCTGCGAAGCCTCGGACGCAGCGCTCGGAGGAGGGGGTTTCTGTCGGTCGAAGAGGTCCATCGCGGGCGCGAGAGTAGGTACAACGCGCGGCGCGATTTGGGGTAGTTTCGGCGCCCCATGAAGACCGTCGACTTCTATTTCGATCTGTCGTCTCCGTACTCGTACCTCGCCGCGACGCAGATCCCTGCGCTCCAGAAGCGCTGCGGCGTCGAGGTGCTGTGGAAGCCAATGGTGCTCGCGGCGGTGTTCAAGGCCGCCGACAACCACATGCCCGCGCAGAGCCCGCCGAAGGCCCGCTACATGCTCGCCGACCTCGACCGCTGGGCGAAGAAGTACGGCGTCCCCTTCGTGATGAACTCGCGCTTTCCGCTCAACACGATCAAGCCCGAGCGCCTCGTGATCGCGGCGGAGCCCACGGGCAAGGCGCCCGAGCTCGCCATCGCGCTCTTTCGCGCCATGTGGGCCGAGGACAAGGACATCTCCTCGATCGACGAGATGCGCGCCGCGGCGCGGTCCGTGAGCCTCGACTCCGACGCGCTCCTCGCGGCCATCGAGACGGGGCCCGTGAAGGACAAGCTCCGCGCGTACACCGACGAGGCCATCGCGCGCGAAGCCTTCGGCGCGCCGTCGTTCGTGTACCGGGGCGAGCTCTACTGGGGCAACGACCGCATGGAGTTCCTCGAAGACGCGCTCCGCGCCTGAGTCACACCTCGGCGGGCTTCGCGTCGAGGCCCGTCACCGCGCGAATCGCCCTCGCGGCTCCCTCTGCGGCGCCGCGATCGAGCACGCTGAAGGTCACCTCGCCGCCCGCCTTGCGTCGCACCACCACCGCGTCGAGCGGAACCCCCTCGGCCAGCGTGACCTCCGCGTACTCCGCGCTCGCGATGTCGTCGTACGCGATCTCTTCGACGCCGCGGCGGTGCTCCACGCGCAGGGTCTTTCCGTCGGCCACGACGCGCTTCGCACGCAGCGGACCGCGCTGCCCCATGAGCGTCGGCGCAGCGAACGCGAGCGCCACGATCAGCGCCGTCACCGCGATCATCACGGGGCTGCGGATCATCCTCGCGACGATCCACGCGAGGCCCGCGAAGAACACCAGCGCGCCGAAGGCGGCGCCCCACCACGCGCGTGTCCGTGCGGGTGCTTCGTAGATCACCTCGGTCGTCGCGTCGCCCATCGCGCACGACGCTATCGCAGTCGATCACGGCTCGTCGAGGTCGACGCGACGGCCCGCCATTCCCACCGACCAGCCCATCGAGTAGCGCGCGTTCACCTCGCACAGCGCGCAGTAACGGAGCGCGCCCGAGGGGTCTCTCCAACGGAACGCGTCGACGCCGAAGGGACCGAAGTACCCCATCGCGCGCAACGCCTCGGCCACGCGCGCGTTCACGTCATTCGATACGCGCAGCTCCTCGTCGGTGAGCGCGTCGTCGCCGATGCGTTCGGTGGCCTCCCACGCGCCGAAGGCGTCGAGCCTCTGCCGCGTGAGAACGCCCCAGGTGACCGCGCCTCCGCGCGAGAGGAAGCCGTGACGTCCGTGGTCTTCGACGCGATCGACCTCGGGCTCGACCTGAAGCCCGCCGTCGGTCTCGAAGCTCGCGCGCGCCCAACGCAGCGACGATTCATCGAGCGCGCTCCCTCGCACGCGGAGTCGCCCACCGCCGCGGTATCCGAGGGGACGCTTCATCAGCCACACGCCCGTGATCGAGCGCGTCGCGAGCAGCGCTTCGAGCGCGCTGAGATCACCCACATACGCGGCGCCAGGGAGCGGCTGCGCGATCGAAGACGAGAGCGCGCGATGGTTGGCCGCGCGAAGCACCTCCCACGACGGACACGGTGACACCACCGCGCCCGCGCGAGAGAGCGCTCGCAGCGCGCTCGGGGTCGGACACCATGCGCGCGCAGTCAGTCCACGCGCGTCGGGCGCTGCGGTTCCAGGGGTCCAAGCGAGGTCACCCCGCGGAACGAGCGCTGTGAGCTTCGAAGAGAGCGCGGCGCAGCGCTCGATGATCGCGCGAGAGGGATTCACCGCGCCGGGGTGGCGCAGCTCCTCTTCGGCGTCGAGGTTCAGGTACCAGGCGCGCTTCGGCGCGGGGTCCACGCGTAGCCTTCGAGCGCGTCGAGAAAGCTCTCGGAGAAGCCCGCGCGGCGACGCTGCGCGCGGTCGAGCGGAGCGCCCTTCATCAGCCACGGAGAGAGCGGCTCGGGCAGGTGCGACTCCCACGACGCGAAGTCATCTGCGCCCGTGAAGCGCTTGAACCAGTGGAGCCCGAAGCGGACGTGCGGGACCTCCTCGTCACCCACGGCCTCGACCCTGCGCGCGCCGTCATCATCACCGACCGCGTGGAGCTGCGCGGCGAAGCGGGCGCAGTGATCGAGGTTCGCGCCTTCGAAGCCCATCCCCATCACGGCGACGAAATGCGCGGGCGTCTTCGCCGCGGGAATCCGCTGCCAGAACCAGTCGCGCACGGGCCACTCGCCGAAGCGCGCGCCGTGTCGCTCGACGTGCTCGGCGTAGAGCGCGATGTGCCGCACCTCGTCTTCGAAGACCGTCACGAGGCCCCTTCGAAACGCCGCGGGCGCATCGGGAAAGGCCAGGAGAGCCCACGCCATGAGCTCCGCCGCCTGGAGCTCGTGGTGGAGGAACGTGTGCGTGAGCCTCGCGCGCTGCCTCGGATCACGCAGCGCACCCGCCGAAGGGACCTTCTCCGCGCGCTCGATGATTGTGAGCTCCGCGGGGCGCGAAGGGGCAGCGATGAAGCGCGCGGGCGCGTCTCGCTCGGTCTCTTCAGGAGCTTTTGGAGGAGAGAGCTTCGTCGCGAGGTCCGTCGCGTGGAGGTAGTCCCACGCCCAGCGCTCGAGCGTCCCTTCGGGCGGCGCGATCACGGCGGAGCGCCCACGCACTGACCGCGGATGCAGGTCTCGCCCGCGGGGCAGTTGCGGTCCATGGTGCAGTCGTTACGGCGCACGGTCTCGACCCACTGCGCGATGTGGTTGCTCTCTTCGATGTTCTGAAAGGGCAGCCAGAACGCGGGCGCGCTCGGGTCCGTCGCCGCCGCGCTCGGACGGAACGCGGCCATCCAGAGCTGCGCGCGTCGCATCGAGCCCTGACGCAGCCGCAGGCCGTAGTCTCTATTCGACGAGAAGGTCACCCACATGAGGGGCTCCTCGAGCTCGCCCACGTAGCGCTCGACGAAGGGCGTCCACTTGGGCCACGAGTTGTTCACGCCGGGCGGTCCGTTGGCGGCGGTGAGCGACACGGGGGTGCCCGCGCCGTCGCCGCGCACGGCCCACAGCGACGCGTCGGGGGCGTTGTACGTGGTGCTCGACGAGCGGTTGAAGGCCACCCACTGACCGTTGGGCGAGAAGCCCGGGTAGTAGTTGTTCTCGCCCATGCTCTCGACCAGCATCCGCGGCGGGCCGAAGGTCGAGACGTTCCATCGCATGAGGAAGAGGTCCGCGGGCGCGCCGTGGCCGGGGTTGCCGAGGGGGATCGGGATGCCCTGTCGCGCGCGAGAGAACACCACCTGATCGCCGTTGGGCGACCAGTCGGGCTGCGATCCCGCGGTGCCCGCGGCGAGGCCCGGCATCGCCGTGGCCGTGTCTCCGCTGAAGAGCGACAGCGTGTTGCCGTCGGACGAGATGTACCGGGTGTTGTCGGGCGAGAACGACCCGAAGTTCGACCCCACGTTCGACCCGCGCTGCATGCGCGACGCGACGTCGATGATCTGCGTCTGCGCGGGGCCGGGGATGCCGTAGCCCGCGGCCATGCGCGTCCCGTCGCGCGAGAGGACGTGACAGCCCACGCAGAGAAAGGGGTTGGGGCCCTGCATGAAGACCTCGGGCCGCGCGTCTTCGCGGGCGAAGTCGAAGCGGTCGACGCGGCCCACCACCGTCGCGGCCCAGTAGTACACGCCGCCGCGCAGGTCGCTCTGCGTGAGCCCGAGAAAGCGCGACTCCGAGCGCGACACGGGGCCGTTCGTCGAGCCCATCGCGGTGCCGCGGATGACCATTCGAACGCCGCCGCCAGAGCGCCCCGCCGCGGCGATCTGGTCGAAGCCCTCGCGCGGGATCGGCAGCACGCAGCCGCCGTTGACCATCGTGCAGGTGGCGTAGACCTTCACGTCGACGACGTCGCCCGAGAAGGTCACTTCGAAGAGGGTGTTGCCCTCGCCAGGCATGAAGTGAACTTCGAAGCCCGGGAGGTTCGGCGGAACGATCGTGCGGTCTTCGGGGTACACCCACGTCGGCGGGCGCGCGGTTGATTCCGTGCCGCCGAAGCGCATGGGGGAGTCCATCGGCGCGCCCATCGTGACGACCGTGCGCACGGTGCGGACCGCGGGTCTGTCGGTGGGCGCGGTCACGTCGGGGGTCACGTCACGCGCGGCGTCGACGCGCGGAACGAGCACGTCGGCCTCGGCGTCGGTCGGGGGGACGAAGCGCGCGGGACCCTCAGAGCACGCGGCCAGGAGGCTCAGCGCGCCCGCGGTAGAAGCCATCGAGAAGAGACGAGCCATCGGTGGGTGCTCCGTCGAAGCGATGTTCCGTGGGAGACGTATCGCGACTGCGGTTCTAACCGAAGCGCGGACGCGATCCAATGGGGGGCGCGACCGTGTATCTTCACGGCCCCACGATGCTGCCTCGCATGCGCCGCTCGCTCAGCCCTACACACGCCCTCGACCTCGCCCTCGCGGCCCTCTCTCGCAACCGCGCGAGCGAGTGTCTCCGCCGCGCCGCGCCCGCCCTCGGTGACGTCGGCGCCGACGCCGCCGCGGCCGACGTGGTGGCCCGCGCCGCCGTGAGCCTCGGGCACATGAACCTCGCGCGCATCGCGTTCGAAACCGCCGCGCGCACCCTCGCCATCCGCGGAATGACCGGCCACGCCGTCGCCGCGGCCCTCTCGGCGCGCAGGCTCACGGGCAACGGAGAGATCCTCTCGGAGCTCGCCGCGGTGCTCGGCGCCGACGCGGAGCGCGCGGTCGACACGTCGGTGCACCCGCCTCCGTTGCGCAGCGACGAGGTGATGCCGATCCCCGACGAGGTGCCCATGAGCGAGGTGTTCGAGCGCGCGCACGCGTCGATCGAGGCGATGCGCGCGAAGCTGCCCGAGCGGCTCCCGGCGCGCTCGCCGCACGCGCTGTGGGGCGCCCTCCCGCGCGGCGCCTTCGAACGCTTCGCGGAGACCCTCGAGGTGCGGCTCTGCCCGCCTGGCGAAGAGGTGATCCGCGAGGGAGAGCGCGACGGCAGGGTGTTCTTCGTCGCTCGCGGCGAGGTGCGCGTGCTGCGTCGCCCGCTGGAGCGCGACTCGGTGCTCCCGCTCGTCGACGCCGAGCCCGTGCTCACGGGCGACGAGCTCGCGGTGCTCGGGGCCGAGACGGTGTTCGGTGAAATGGCGCTCTTGACGGCTGCGCCGCGTGCCGCGAGCGCGATCACGACGCGCGCGTGCCTGCTGCTCGAAGCGTCGCGCGAGGCCGTCGATGCCGCTTCGAAGGAGGTCCCCGCGCTCGGCTACGAGCTCGCGCGGTGGGGGCGTCAGCGTCTGGTGCAGAACCTCCTGCGCACGGCGCCGCTGCTTCGAAGCGTCGACGCGGCGGGGCGCGAGACGCTCACGGGCGCCATCGAGACGCGCGCCTACGCGCCCGGTGACGTGCTCATCGCGCAGGGCGCCGAGGCCGTGGGGCTGCACCTCATCGCCTCGGGTCGCGTGGCCGTGCGACGCATCGAGGGAGAGCGCACCATCGCGATCGCCGCGCTCGGACCGGGAGAGGCCGTGGGCGAGGTCTCGCTGCTCTTGCGTCGTCCGACGAGCGCCGAGGTGGTCGCGCTGGAGCCCACGGTGGCGCTGGTTCTTCTGCCCGAGCACTTCATGAGCGTGGTGCGCGCGAACCCGCCGCTGCTCGCGTCGCTCTACGAGCTCGCCGTCACGCGCGACGAGGAGATGCACTCGGTCATCGCCCGCGCGCCCGACGACGCCGACCACCTGCTCATCGTGTGAGACTGGGCGAGCGTTCGCCTTTGCGTCCTGCCGATCGAGATGGCTATCTTCATGGCCATGAAGCAGACGAGGACCTACTCCGTCGCGGACGCGCGCGCCCAGCTCGCGTCGATCGTTCACCGCGTAGAGCGCGGCGCCCCGGTGGAGATCACGCGCCGCGGCGAGCCGGTCGCGGTGCTGCTCTCGCTCGATGAGTACCGGCGCCTCACAGCGCCGCGCGTAGACCTCCTCGACGCGCTCGAGCGCTTTCGCTCGACGGCCGACCTCGACGCGCTGCGCATCGACGAGGTGCTCGAGGGCACGCGCGACCGCAGCCCCGGCAGGAGCGCCCCCTGGTGAGCGCGCGCTACCTCCTCGACACCGACACGCTCTCCGAACCGCTGCGCCCGAAGCCAGATCGACGCTTCATGCTCAAGCTGAAGCAGCACGCGAGCGTCGTCGCGATCGCCACGGTGACCTGGCACGAGGCGAACTTCGGCGTGCAGCGCCTCCCCGCTGGCAAGCGGCGCCAGGAGATCGAGGCGTACCTGCGCGACGTGATCGCGGCGTGCATCCCGATGCTCCCGTACGACCGCGCGGCGGCCGAGTGGCACGCGCACGAGCGAGCGCGCCTCGAGGCGGAGGGACGCGCAGCGCCCTTCGTCGACGGTCAGATCGCGTCCATCGCGGCGACCCG